>JASGGE010000003.1:0-83505 GCA_047605205.1 Siphonobacter sp. | reverse complement strand
AAGCAACTGGGACAATCCTAAACTTGTCAACCTATATTAGGACGACTCATTGCTTATAGTTTAACTTTCGATACGGAACTATACCCATCCAAAAACCACTTTAGCTTTTATTATCCATGTATACTCTATATGCCATCCCCAATTGTGATACTGTAAAGAAAGCCCGTACGTGGCTGGCTGATCATAACGTTGTCTACCAATTTCACGATTATAAGAAACAGGGCATCGATCAGCCCACTATTGAACATTGGTTAACCCAGAAGCCCTGGGAAGAACTGGTTAATCGGGCGGGTACCACCTGGAAAAAACTGCCCGATGCCGAAAAACCTACCGACGCAGCCGGAGCAATTCAATTAATGCTAGCGAAACCATCTGTGATTCGGCGTCCTTTAATTGAAGCCGAGGGAACAATCATTGCTCTGGGCTTTAAGCCAGAGCTATACGAAAGCGTATTTAAAATGTAATTCCCGTAAATTTTATCGAAACATGATACCTAAACGTACACTGGATTCACCAGAAGCCATTCGCTTTCTAGTGGATTCGTTTTACGAAAAAGTCCAGGCCGATTCGCTGCTTGGACCTGTTTTCACCGATGTAGCTCACGTAGACTGGTCGAAGCACTTGCCAAAGATGTACGCCTTCTGGGAAAATCTTCTATTGGGAAATAATTCCTATCAGGGTCATCCCTTTCGCCCACATTTAATCATCAATCAAAAACAAACCCTCACCATCGATCATTTTGAACGTTGGCTGGAACTTTTCTCGGCTACTCTATCCGAACATTTCACCGGAGAAGGGGCCATTAATGCTCGTGAGCGAGCCACTCAGATTGCCCTAATCTGGAATCAAAAGCTGGAATACCTCAATAACGATTCCTACATGGAACAATAGTCATCTTTCCTGTTTTGCACTTAATCGACTGATTATAAGCCACTTCTTATCCATCCTACTCGGATAATTCTCTCGAAAATCACCTCAAGAGGTGATTTTTGTCATTTTGCCCGGCTTTGCACATAGCGACCTTTGAAACTGTAAATCAAAGGGTTATGAGCATTATTTTTATCCTCATTGGCATCAGTCTTTTATTGGCACTAGGTTTCCTGGGAGCCTTTTTCTGGGCAATGAACACCGGTCAGCACGATGATCTGCACACGCCCGGTATGCGAGTACTCTTCGACGACGAGCCTTAATCTACTTTCTCATGATCGATTATTCTCTCGCCGTTCCAGAAACGGCCCCCCCTTCACTTGAACGCTTTGCGTATGATAACCGGGTAGTAAAGGCCTTTAGTATAGCCACCATCCTATGGGGGCTGGTTGGGATGTTAGTCGGCGTTATTGCCGCAACTCAACTCTTTCAGCCAGCGATGAACCTTGGTACGCAGTACACTACCTTTGGCCGGATACGTCCATTGCATACCAATGCCGTCATTTTTGCCTTTGTAGGAAACGCCATCTTCATGGGCATATATTATTCACTGCAACGCCTGCTAAAAACTCGAATGTTTTCTGATGTTCTCAGCTGGATCCACTTTTGGGGTTGGCAGCTCATTATTATTGCGGCAGCCATCACTCTACCCATGGGCTTTACCAGTTCAAAAGAATATGCTGAGCTGGAATGGCCCATTGACATCGGTGTTGTCCTCGTTTGGGTAGTATTTGGGGTCAATATGTTTGGTACGATTATCAAACGCCGTGAACGCCACTTGTATGTAGCAATCTGGTTTTATATTGCTACATGGGTTACTGTTGCGGTATTATACATTGTCAACTCTATTTCTCTGCCCGTTAGCTTCCTGAAAAGTTATTCTGCGTATGCAGGTGTACAAGACGCTTTGGTACAATGGTGGTATGGGCACAATGCCGTAGCGTTTTTCCTGACAACCCCCTATTTGGGCTTGATGTATTATTATCTGCCCAAGATGGCGAACCGTCCGGTGTACAGCTATAAACTTTCTATCCTGCACTTTTGGGCTCTGATCTTTATTTACATCTGGGCTGGGCCTCACCATTTACTCTATACCAGCTTACCCGACTGGGCTCAGTCTTTAGGGACGGCATTTTCGGTTATGCTGATTGCTCCATCCTGGGGTGGAATGATCAATGGCTTACTCACGTTACGCGGAGCGTGGGATAAGGTTCAGGAAGATACAAGCCTGAAATTCATGGTAGTAGGGATTACTGCCTACGGTATGGCTACATTTGAAGGCCCCATGCTTTCGCTGAAAAACGTAAACGCCATTGCCCACTTTACTGACTGGATCGTTGCTCACGTCCATGTGGGAGCTCTAGGTTGGAATGGATTCCTGACTTTCGCCGTTCTGTATTACCTTATTCCCAAAATGTGGAAAACAGAGATTTATTCAAAACGTCTGCTCAATATCCACTTTTGGCTAGGTACGCTCGGTATTCTCTTTTATGCCGTTCCGATGTATATTTCTGGCTTTACTCAGGGGATGATGTGGAAAGAATTTACCCCCGAAGGAACTCTGAAATATCCCGCCTTCCTCGAAACCACTTTGCAAATTCTACCCATGCACATGATGCGTGCCATTGGTGGAACCATCTATCTGATTGGGGCCATTCTGATGAGTTATAACCTCTTCAAAACCATGGCTAAAGGTAGTTTCGTGGCCAATGAAGAAACCCAAGCTCCGGCATTAGCGAAAGAATTTATCCCAACTAAAGGCGATACTTACTGGCACCGTGCCTTTGAACGCCGCCCGATGCAATTACTCGCCGGTTCACTGATCGTTATTCTGATTGGTACCCTGCTGGAATTGATTCCAACTTTTACGGTTGAGTCAAACGTGCAAACTATTGCTTCTATCCAACCTTATACTCCATTAGAACTTCAAGGACGTGACCTGTACATTCGTGAAGGCTGTAATAACTGCCATAGCCAGATGGTTCGGCCATTCCGGTCTGAAACAGAACGCTACGGAGAATATTCAAAAGCAGGAGAATTTGTATACGATCACCCATTCCTCTGGGGTTCAAAACGAACTGGGCCCGATTTACACCGGGAAGGTGCTAAATACCCAGACTCCTGGCACTATCACCACATGAATGACCCTACCACTATGTCTCCGGGTTCGGTTATGCCCGCTTACCCCTGGTTACTAGAGCAAAAACTGGATAACAGTCAGCTGGAAACGAAGCTTAAAACGATGCAATCGCTGGGTGTACCCTATGATGATTACGCCATTTCCCAAGCCCAGGCCGATGCTCAGAAACAGGCCGAAGAAATTACCAGCCGATTGAAAAAAGAAGGCATCAAGGTTTCTTCTGATAAAGAAATTATTGCCCTGATTGCCTACTTACAACGCCTCGGTACGGACATTAAGAAAGATGAAGCCGCTTTAAAATAAACGCGTTTGGGGTTTTGAGTTTCGGAATTGTGTTCATAACAATTAAAAACTCAAAACCCCAAACTCACCAACTCTCATGTTCCGACAACTCATTACTCAGCTTCAGGGAGCCAATTTCTACATGATTTCATCGCTCCTGATTTTTGTTCTGTTTTTTCTAACAGTCGGTCTTTACCTACTTCTGTCAGATAAAAAACATTTACGCCAAATGAGTGAATTGCCTCTTGAATAATCAGGATTTCACCTCTGGATACTAAGGATTAGGCCGAAGAGACCTTCCATTGACTCCCAACGATCTTACTATCATGCATTTCGAAATAAAAACGGGTGAGCAACTTTTTTTAATTGTTACCCTCTGTTTACTGGTTTTGGCGGCTTTAGCTATCGTAGTGACTACTCTTTACCTGTATTTATCGGTAAAAGCCCTTATACCAGCAAAAGAACAGGAATCCGATCTGATTGCGGATGCTTTCGCCAATACGAGCTTCTGGAATCGCCTATTCCGTATTCGTCCTTCTTCTACTGATGCCAGTCTGGTTATGGAGCATACTCCCGATGGCATTCTGGAACTGGATAACCCTACGCCACCCTGGTTTATGGGTTTATTCTACGGAACTGTAGCCATTGCCATTTGCTACATGGTGTATTATCACGTCATCGGAGACGGAGAGGTCATGACCACCGAATACACAGCAGAAATGGCCGCTGCCGACAAAGCACACGAAGCTTATATGAAGAAGTTTGCCAATTCAGTTAACGAGAAAAATGTAACCGTACTGAAAGATGCAAAGGCTATTAGCGAAGGGAAAAAGCTCTTCGATCAGTATTGTGTTGCCTGCCATGGTTCGGCAGCTGAAGGTAAAGTAGGCCCTAACCTGACAGATGAATACTGGCTTCACGGAGGGACTATCCATAATGTCTTCAGAACAATCGCAGAAGGAGTACCCGATAAAGGTATGCTTTCCTGGAAAAAACAGCTCAACCCGATCCAGATTCAGCAGGTTTCTAGCTATATATTCTCGCTACAAGGCACTAAACCTGCTGGAGCTAAAGAGCCTCAGGGAGAAAAAGTAACACCCCAAGTAGCCGCTAAGTAAACCCAATCTATTGCCATGAATACCCTTGAAGAATTCAGAGATCATATCGCCAATCAGGATGCGTCAGGTAAGCGAAAGTGGATTTATCCGCGGTTGCCCAAAGGAGGTGTCTTATACAAATGGCGACAGATCACGGCCATTCTTCTGGTTGGTATCCTCTTTGCTCTTCCCTGGCTGGAATGGAACGACCATCCATTATTTTTGTTCAATGTCCTGGATCGAACTTTTATCTTTTTTGGCGTTCCGTTCTGGCCGCAAGACTTTCACCTGGTTGCCTTAGGCTTAATTACGTTTATTGTTTTCATTATTGCTTTTACCGTAGCTTTTGGGCGTATATGGTGCGGCTGGGCGTGCCCGCAAACCGTTTTCATGGAAATGATTTTCCGACCTCTCGAAAACTGGATTGAAGGTGATTATAAAGCCCAGAAAAAACTGGATGCCGCCCCCTGGAGCACCCAAAAGATTTTTAAAAAGACCCTCAAACACACTGTCTTTTTTCTGATCTCTTTCGGTATTTCAAATACTTTTCTGGCTTATTTAATTGGTAAAAAAGCATTATTAGCTATTCAGACGGATAACCCTATGAATCATTTAGGCGGGTTATCGAGCCTCTTGATTTTTACGCTAGTATTTTACTTTGTTTTTGCCAGGCTGAGGGAAATTGTTTGTGTAGTTATTTGCCCATACGGACGCCTGCAAGGTGTATTGCTAGATAAAAAATCGATTGTTGTCGCTTATGATTACCTACGGGGAGAACCCAGGGGTAAGCGTCAACGCACTGCAACCGCTCAACCCAAAGGTGATTGTGTGGACTGCTCGCTCTGTGTGCACGTATGCCCAACCGGCATTGACATTCGGAATGGCACTCAACTCGAATGCATTAACTGCACAGCCTGTATGGATGCCTGTGATGAGGTGATGATTAAAATAAATCAGCCCAAAGGATTAATCCGTTATGCCTCACAAGAGGGAATTGAAAAAGGTACCCAGCTTCGTTTCAATGGTCGTCTTAAGGCTTATACGGCTATTCTTTTGGCATTAATTGGTGTATTAAGTTATTTACTACTTAACCGGAAGGAACTGGATACTACTATTCTGCGGGCATCTGGGCTTACCTTCCAAAAACAGGATCACGGAAAAATTTCGAATCTGTATACGGTTGAAATTGCCAATAAAACATTCAAAGCACAGGAAGTCTCTTTACGACTCAAAGATTCCCCCTTTCAGTTACAGTATGTTGGCAATGGCCCTGGGTACATTAAGCCCGGTGAATTAATGAAAAGCTCATTCTTTCTCATTATTCCCGGTGCGTCTATTACCGAAAACAAAACGCCCGTAACCATCGAGGTACTCGTTAATGGCCAGGTAATTGACCAACTCCATACCAATTTTATGGGGCCTGTGTATTAGTGATTTTTCTTAACGAAGTCTAGCTGATTAAATATACAGATTCATGACATCAGCTATTTCAGTCGTGATTCAAATTGGAAATTGAAGACTGTCCACTGAAAACATTTTTTCATTATGAACTGGGGAAAAGCAATTATCATCGCATTTATTGCCTTTGGCGGATTTATCGGTAGTCTCGTCTACCGAATGGCCACCACGAAAGTTGATCTTGTCCGTACTGATTATTATCAGACGGAAATGAAATATCAACAGCAAATTGACCGTATTCGGCACAGCCAACAGACAAGCGAAACGGTTCAGACTATTTATAAACCCAACGAACAACTCGTACAGTTTGAGATTCCTACGACAGCCCATAAAGGTGAAATTCAATTCTTTCGCCCCTCTGATGCAAAGCTGGACTTTACCGTGCCCCTTAGCTCAGGCACTCAAACCGTTGCAACGAATCACTTACAGACGGGCTACTGGAAGGTAAAAGTTACCTGGTCAGATGGCAAGCAGGAATATTATAAAGAGACGGATCTGAGCTTGTAAATAGTTCTAAAGAGACAACGCAACTTCTCTGTTATTGATAACGAAGCCCCTGATATGTACTTCCTCGCTTTTGTCACCGGTCTGACTGCCAGCCTGCACTGCGTTGGTATGTGTGGCCCCATTGCTCTGGCTTTGCCGGTAGCTGGCTTATCGGAAGGTCGTATCCTGGCTGCACGCCTGCTTTACAACCTCACACGAACGCTCAGCTATGGGCTATTGGGCCTGCTGGTAGGGTTTATAGGCGAACGCCTTTCACTCTTTGGCTGGCAGCAGCAGCTTTCCTGGGTGTCGGGCTTATTGATGTTGGTATTCTGGGCAAGGCATTATATTTCCATTCCCCATCGTTTTTTACGTCCTGGCCATTCTCTGGGAAAATTACTGCAAACCAAAACATGGTGGGCATACGCTGGCGTGGGCTTTCTGAATGGCTGGTTGCCCTGTGGCATGATTTACGTAGCTCTGGCGGGGGCTCTTTCTGCGGCTACTCCCACAGCCAGTTTTCTCTTTATGATTTGTTATGGCTTAGGTACTTTACCTGCCATGCTCGCAATCGGCTGGATCTGGCGATGGGTTAACCTTTCGGTTCGGCGGCAGGTAAATCGCTGGATACCTGTCTTTACATTAGCCTTAGCGTTGTTCTTTATCTGGCGGGGCCTCGGCCTCGGCTTACCTCTAAGCCCCAAACCCGCTCTTCCCCCCGGCACGGCCCCAGTTTGCCATAGTATAAAATAAAAGTATCTTTTACTTCGCTATCGTATTGGTAATTTCAGATTTTACTACTGATTTTGAGTTATTGTAAGAGCCCATAATTTGTATGGAACGCTCAATGGTCGTTAAAAAAGTACCAGAAGTAATCAGAAGGTTGTCCATATTAAAATGAAGCGTACCCGTATAGCTTGTTTTAATGAATACAATATTGCCATATGCAAAGCTTGAAGTCGGCGAAATTTCATCATCCATCTGCCCATTTATTTCTACCGTTGCTACACCTTTAGCAACAGACACCACCTTAAATTCATTACTCACGCGATGATTACCCAATTTGAATTGATCTTTCCACCTATACCCCGGTGCCAGAACCTTCTGGTTAGCAATTGGCATGACGATGCCCACTAACTCAGCAATAGGTACCAATATCGGTACATCATCAATCCATATCGCATCATAAGTGTCTAATACCGTGGTGGTTTCGCCCGGCTTATAGCTTGTAATGTGTTTTTTCTTAATCAAAGGATCATACTGTTGTCCCTGGGCGGATGCCAACTGATCCCGTTCAAATAAGTTTTCAGAATCATATTCCGATGTACTCTGCGAATCTTTTGATCGGTAAAATATCCTGGTAAACGTCCGGGCTATTTTATAGCCCGAAGCCTCTGGCATGATGCTAATGGTGCGGGAATGGTTCGCCGTTGAGGTAGTCTTCACAACCGACGTCGGGATGGCTCCTGACATGAGTGGGCCCGGTGTATCACTTGCCCCAGTGCTTCCCTCCGCTTTAATTATCGATACTATTTTCTTATTGGCATATGCCGGCAACACCTGTTGCCAGGCCGGCAGCTGGGCACTAGCACAGGTCATTGTGCTGAACAGTAGTAGTAAATAAATTTTCATATATTCAGGTATTTTCTTGCAAAAGAAAGGAAAAATACCTAACTTATATAACAAGTCTGTTGGAAAATTCACTAACTAAACATGCAATGAAAAAATCTCTTCTTATTTGTGCTGCTCATTTCCGTTTTGGGAAATTCCGGGCAAAAGGCTAAGGCAGCTAAAAGTAAACCAGCAATTGATTTTGCGTGTGGTTTTATACCTGTTACATCTGGAGGCTACATAGTAGCGTATATCAATTTATATTGTAATGCCTATGGTGGTGTAGTGAGAACCGATATTCGGTATCTGAAATAGATAATCAATAGTTAATCTTTTTATTTTAACCATGAATTTATCCAACAGACTACATTATATTTTAACGTATCTATTTTTAAGTATTCCGATTATATCATTCTGCCAGCATCATTTACAGGTATGCATACAAACGAGCGAACGAACTAAAATCACAACAATCCTTACCGAACACACTAATCAATATCCGGTTTTACATTTTACTTCTTCTGATACCTGTATTTCTTATTTATTAAAAAATACAAATCAATATTCTTTAAAAATTCTAGCTGATGGTTATCTAACTTATGATTCAACTTTTACCTTTATGAAAGGAAATCCAAAACATTTTGTTCAATTAATACCAAAAGTTACCCAGCTAAAAGAATTATTGGTTAAATCTAAAAATACTATAAAATACCAAAACGACACCTTGATTATTTCTACGGAGGATATTTACACACAACCACACGCTAATGCGAGCGAACTGGTAAATCATATTCCGGGTATTAGCCTAGGTTCAGATGGATCAATATCTGTTTTTGGCAAAAAACTAAACAGTGTAACCGTAAATGGTCAAACCATCTTCGGAGGAAACGCAAAAGCGGTATTAGATGCTCTTCAGGGTGAAATGATTAAACAATTAGAAGTGGTAGAAAGCAATGGCAGTTTAAATATCAAATTAAAAAAAGAATTTGAAAATGGTGCATACGGCCAGTTGCTTTCTAATCTGGGAACTAATTCACATTATCAGTACGGAGGAAGAATTAATAAAATAAATCCAAAACACCTAATTAATTCATACGCTACGATCAATACCATTAACCAACGGGCACAGACCAGTCAAGACGAAACAACTTATATGCGTGCCTTATATTTTGATATGCTAAAGGGCGGATATTCCATTGTCGATCAAATTGAAGCAACGCCAGTTATCAGTATAAAGCAAAATGATATTTCCACGAATCCAAATTTGTTAATGAATGCTAGTGATGGGTTAGCAAAAATTTACAGTGGAGGTCTTAATTTTTCAAAATCTTATTCAAAAGCCTCCATTTCAGGATATGTATTCGGTGATAAAGAAAATAGATACATTAACAAAAATGAAAAACAAATTACCAATGCCGGCGATTTACAACAGAACATATATGGCCGAAATTATACTTTTTTAACGAATAGCTGGCTCCGTGGCACTATCTCCGGCATGGTCCAGTTTTCCACCAAAAGTACATTACGTTTCTCACAAACAATTGGTTATAAAGAAACTACAAATAAAGATACCGTTCATTATTCCCAGGATTTTATCAATATCCAATCATCAGACACCTTAACACGCAGCCTATTAAATACCTTTCAGAACAGGAATCAAAGTGACTTTACAATTAGTCAGCATCTTTCCTGGCTACGAAGACACAATAAAAAAGCTCATTTCACTTCTCTTTATTTCAATTATTTTTACAATAACTCAAAATCAAACCACGGGTATCGTAATGATCAGATTATAGCAAATGACACTTCTACCATAAATCATAATATCTTACACCATATTAGCACTCTTTACGGAGTAAACGCTCAGGCAATTCATGCTTTACCTATTACAAGAACCTGGCTGATTGAAGGTAAAATTATTTCTACAATTTATACTAACAAAAGTAACCAGCAAGGTGATCAGATTTTATCAAATCAGAATACTATTCCTAATACAGGATTAAGTTTCAATTATTGGTCTGTTAAAAATATTGAATGGAAACCGCAAATAGCCGTCGTTTACAAATCTGTAAAACTGGATTTTATAACTGGTCTACGTTACTGGAATTTGTATACGAGCAGAGAACTGGAATCATTTTACAAAAATGATATTCATTACAATATCTCAAAAACAATACCTAATCTATTTATTATATATCGATTAAATTCGCAGAACAAAATATCTTTCAAATATAGTATAGATCGTATTAATCCAACGCAGCTTGAATTATTCCCAGTAGCAGACAGTTCGTCAATTCAAAATATAAAATATAGCAATATTTATTTAAAAAATCATGAAAGTGAAAATATAGAATTAAATTTCAGCACTGTATTAAAAGAAAGCTATAACCTATCTTTAAATTTTCAAATAGAGAAAATCAGCAATCCCATCAACACAACTATAAACACAACTAGCTCAGGGTGGATCGCTCAATCTTTTTCACAAAGTAGTTTCCTGAAAAATTACAATGCTTCTTTTATTTGGATCAATATCAACCCTCGGCGTTCATTTCATATTTTTTTTATTGACTTTTTAAGTTTAAGAGAAAGTATAATAAGCTATCAAAATAACCTAATAAGATATAGAAATTTAATAAATGCAGGTACTTTTGGTTTAAAGTATAATATTTCAAAATCTACATTATTACAAATTGATTATCAATTTAATTTTACAAAGCAAACCAATAAATCTTTACAGAGTCCTTCCAATATACGAAATGGTATAAATGCCAAAACTGAAATAAATTTTAATAATCATTTATTTTTACAAGTAAATGCAAATTCAATTATAAATAAATCAACCGATAATTCAATATACTTTAATTCATTTCTGGATTTTGATCTATCCAGTTATTTAGGAAAAAATAATCAATTTAAAATATCGATAACCGGAAATAATTTATTTAACTCTAAAACCATTTTTGACTTTCAACAATCGGCAAATACGTGGTCTGAGCAATCTATAAATAAGCTACCAAGATACGTTTCCATGAAATTAACTTATTACTGGAGCAAGTTTAAATTTGATAAGTAAAAAGTACTAATATATAAATTTTTCATTTTTCGACATTATGTCATTTTATACTTATTTTTTGTAAGATCTCCTTAGCCAGATATCAAAGTATAAGGGCTGGTAACTTCACCAAAACACTTATGTGATTATGAACAGCAAACCCGAACCTACGAGTGGTGGCACCTTCCCGGAGCCAATTTTGTATATCATCATAACCTGTTTACTGGTAGGCTGGAAAATCAATCCATAAAAAAACAGGAGCAGACTTGCGTCTGCTCCTGTTTGAAATAGCACCTTTTCAATTAACTCTTAAAAAGAAACCTGATGAGCCGCTGAAGGGCCCGTCGTCATTTTTTGAATAGGTGGCGAAAACTGCGTGAGTTTAATACCTTTCACCGCCGCTTTGTATTCTTCAATGGTAGGCGTTCTTCCCAAAATGGCAGAAAGAACCACCACCGGCGTAGATGCCAGTAAAGACTCTCCTTTTTTGCGGTCTGAATCCTTAACCACACGTCCCTGAAACAGACGAGTAGACGTAGCCATTACGGTATCGCCTTTCTCTGCCTTTTCCTGGTTACCCATACACAGGTTACAGCCGGGCCGTTCCAGATACAGGATGTTCTCATATTGGGTACGAGCCGTTACTTTCGGAGCAGCATCATCAAATTCAAAACCAGAATACTTCTGCAGCACATCCCAATCGCCTTCTTCTTTGAGTTCAGCAATGATATTATAGGTAGGAGCTGCCACTACTAAAGGAGCCTGGAATTCTACTTTTCCATGTTGTTCCTCCAGATTTTTAAGCATTTTGGAAACAATCTTGATATCACCTTTGTGCACCATGCAAGAGCCAACGAAACCGAGGTCTACGTGCTTCTCACCTTCATAATAAGTAAGGTCACGAATGGTGTCGTGCGTGTACCGCTTGGAAGCATCTACGTTATTTACGTCAGGGTCAGCAATCATTGGCTCGTCAATAATGTCCAGATCCACTACGAATTCCGCGTAATATTTGGCATTATCATCAGGAGTTAACGGGGGCTTTGCTCCTGATCTGATTTCATTGATTCTGTTATTGGCTTTATCAATAAGGCCTTGAAGAACCTGCTTCTCATTATCCATACCCTTTTCGATCATGATCTTGATTCGGTCTTTCGCGATCTCTAATGATTCGATGAGGGTTTCAGGCTGGGAAATACAGATAGATGCTTTTGCTTTCATTTCTGCCGTCCAGTCTGTAAAGGTGAATGCCTGGTCGGAAAGCAAAGTACCGATGTGTACTTCGATCACTCGGCCCTGGAATACATTTTCTCCTTTGAATTCCTTCAACATCTGTAACTGGGTAGCGTGCACCACGTCACGGAAATCCAGGTGATCTTTCATCTTGCCTTTGAACGTCACTTTTACCGATTCAGGAATAGGCATAGAAGCTTCGCCTGTAGCCAAAGCCAGAGCTACCGTACCAGAGTCAGCACCGAAAGCAACACCTTTCGACATCCGGGTATGTGAGTCACCCCCAATAATAATCGCCCAGTCATCTACCGTAATATCATTCAGAACCTTATGAATTACGTCGGTCATCGAGTGATAAACACCTTTCGGGTCACGAGCAGTGATGAGACCAAAGTCATTCATAAATTTCATCAGTCGGGGAATATTCTGCTGAGATTTACTATCCCAAACCGATGCTGTGTGGCAACCGGACTGATACCCGGCATCGACGATTGGGGAAATCACCGTTGCAGCCATAGACTCCAGTTCCTGGGCAGTCATTAACCCGGTTGTATCCTGCGAACCAACAATATTTACCTTAACCCGCACATAAGAACCTGCGTGTAACGTAGCCCCGGATGTTCCAACCGCATTGCGATTGAAGATTTTTTCTACGGCAGTAAGGCCTTGTCCTGGAATTGAAATTTCTTTGGATGGAGCAAATACGGTTGGAGCCTTAATCCCCAAGGTATTCGCAGCGAAAGTCTGGAGTCTTTTACCGAATTCGATGGAGTAAGACCCCCCGGCTTTCATGAATTCGATTTTCTGAGGCGTGAAGGCAGAACTAACGTCCATAACCTCTTGTCCGTCTTTATACAGTTTTTTGGTTTTGGTGTTAACCGTCAGAACCGTTCCGGTATCTACCGAATACGTTTGCTTCAAAATAGGCTGGCCATCTGCATCTACGATAAGCTTACCGTTTTCATCGAACTGCTTAACCCAGTTTTTAAGGTCCAGGCCGATCCCCCCCGTTACGCCAACAGTAGTCAGGAAGATTGGAGAAATACCATTAGTTCCCGCCACCACCGGAGCAATGTTCACGAAGGGAACGAAAGGACTCGCCTGTTTTCCAATCCAGAGAGCTACATTATTCACTCCTGACATCCGCGAAGACCCCACTCCCATGGTGCCTTTTTCAGCAACCAGCATAACCGTTTTGTCAGGATGCTGGGCTTTCAGTTCCTTCAGTGCGGCTTGTTGAGCTTTGTTGTGTTCAAACATACACTGACCATGCAGCTCACGGTCTGATCGGGAGTGAGCATCACTTCCGGGAGAAAGTAAATCCGTAGAAATATCACCGATACCCGCAACGAAGGTTACTAGCGTAATTTCTTCGGGAATATCAGGCAACTTGGTATAGAAGTCTGCTCTGGCATAACTTTCAAGAATATCTTTGGCGATTTCGCTGCCATTTTTGTACGCCTGCTCTAAACGATCGGTATCGGCATCGTAAAGAAAAACCTGCGTTTTTAAAACTTCAGCAGCATTTTTCGCGATTTCAATATCATCGCCCAATGCTAAATCCAGCAGAACCTCAATAGAAGGGCCTCCCTTCATATGAGATAATTGCTCGAAAGCAAAAGCGGGTGAGATTTCTTTTACCTCAACTTCACCAAGAATAATCTCCTTCAAAAACTTTGACTTTACGCGGGCCGCACTTGTAGTACCCGGTAATACATTATAAATGAAGAAGTTAAGTGATTCATCTCGGTGCTCATGGTCTGGGTGCTTGATTTGTTCAATGATCTCGTACATCAATTCAGCACCATCAATCGGCAGCGGATGAAGCCCTTGAGCCTCTCTATCTATAATCTGCTTCTGATACTCGTCATATTTGCTCATAATTAACCTATTACTTCAAGAAGATTAGATAAACCATTGAAAATTACAAACCTACTAAAAAAGTAATAAATAGACTCTGTGTCAGTTACTTTTCCTTGAAGGAAATAACGTTTGGGGTATTGCCCAAGTCGGATTTTAGCCGAGATGAACGTTAAAGTCCGTCGACATCCGTCTCAGTCAGACCTTATCCTCTACTAAAAAGCCCCGTATACTGGAGTGCATACGGGGCTTTTTACCGGACTTTACAATCTTCTCTTAATTCAACCGAAAACTGTCTTTTCCTACCAACTGCTCCAAACCCTTGATCAACTCGTTAGAAACATTGATTTTACTGAAGTGACTTTGCATAGTAACTTCAACCGGGCTGTCGGCATCTTTAAGTTTTACAAATAGATTGCACGTTCCGGGGTTTTGTTTGAATAACTCGCTCAGGCTTGCTACCAGTTCGCTACTGATTTCGTGTAAATTAATTTCCAGGCTTAACCGGTTACAAAGTTTCTCGCGTACTTCGGGTAGAAGCTGAATTTGCAAGGCTTTGAACTCAAACTGGCCCTGATTACGCCAACTGGGTTGCAGTTTTCCCTTTATGTACAGGAAGCGATCCTGAGCCACATATTGGCCCATTTTTACGTAGTCCTCCCCAAACAGAGCCAGTTCCATACTTCCGGCGTAATCTTCAAGCGTAAATAAGCAGAACGGATTTCCGTTTTTAGCATAACGTTCCTGGTACTTGGTCACAATACCGGCAATACGTACTTCGCGGTTATGCCAGTTTTTTTCTTCTTCCGGGTCTCTGAGGCGATCGAGTGTTATGTCACAGAAGCTATTCAGCTCGATTCGAAATTCATCCAGTGGATGCCCGGAAATATATACGCCGATAACATCACGCTCGTAATTCAGCTCGATCATCCGAGGCCAGGTTTCTGCTGTAGGAACTTTAGGAAGCATACTATTCGCTCCGCCCGCCCCACTCAAGGCACCGAAAAGCGATACCTGGGCAGCGGCTTTTTCTTCCTGAGATTTGTTGGCATAGCGAATCAGGGTTTCTATAAACGTACCGGTACCCGTATCGGTAAAGAAAGCCGCCCGATCTATACCAAAACCATCAAAAGCCCCAGCATAAGCAAGTGATTCCAGTGTTTTCTTATTTACAGTCCGAAGGTTAATCCGGGTAACAAAATCAAAAATATCCTGATAGGGCCCGTTGGCATTACGTTCCTGGATAATACTATCCACGGCGGCATCGCCCGTTCCTTTAATACCTCCCAGGCCAAAACGGATCTGCTTTTTCTTATTAACGTTGAACTCTTTAATCGATTCGTTTACATCTGGCCCTAATACGTCTAGTCCCATCCGCCGGGTTTCCTCCATGAAGGCCGTAATCTTTTTAATATCGCCCAACTCATTGGTTAAGTTGGCTGCCATGTATTCCTCCGGATAGTGAGCCTTCAGGTAGGCTGTCTGATAGGCTACAAAAGCATAACAGGTTGAGTGCGACTTATTAAAGGCATACTGAGCGAAGGCTTCCCAGTCCGTCCAGACTTTTTCCAATTTCCTGGCATCCAGTCCTTTGGCTACGGCCCCTTCCATGAATTTGCCTTTCATTTTATCCAGCGTAGCCCGGTCTTTCTTACCCATTGCTTTCCGCAGTACGTCGGCATCTCCTTTCGAGAAACCCGCCAGCTTCTGAGAGAGCAACATCACCTGCTCCTGATAGACGGTAATTCCATAAGTATCAGCCAGGTATTCTTCCATTTCGGGAAGGTCATACACAACCGGTTTCCGGCCGTGCTTCCGGTCAATAAACTCGGGGATATAAGCAATCGGACCGGGGCGATACAAAGCGTTCATTGCAATGAGGTCTTCAAACCGGGTGGGCTTGAGTTCCTTCATATATTTCTGCATACCCGGACTTTCGTACTGGAAAATCGCGTAGGTTTCACCGCGTTGGAACAGCTCGTAAGTCTTCGGGTCGTCCAGCGGTAAGCCGTCCAGATCAATATCAATTCCGTAATTTTGCTTAATCAAAGCCAACGCATTCTTCAGGATCGTCAGTGTCGATAATCCTAAAAAATCCATTTTGATTACGCCGGCATCTTCAATCACTTTTCCTTCAAACTGGGTAATAAACCAGTCCGAATCTTTTGATGTACAAACAGGGATAATGTCGGTAAGATCTTTAGGAGCAATGATGATACCCGCCGCGTGAATACCCGTACCCCGCACGGAGCCTTCCAGCTTCAGAGCTTCGGTTAGTACTTTCCCTGCCACGGAGTTTGACTTCATCGTATCCCGCAGCTTCTGGATATTCTGTAATTCTTCCGAACCCCAGCCTTCTTTATCTTTTACACCGCCCGGCCCATCAATCGGAGCCAGGAGGACGCGTTGCAGATTCAGATCGAGCGGTTTTTCAGGAATCAGCTTGGTAAGCATGTTCGTCTCATCCAAAGGTAAATCCAGCACCCGGCCTACGTCTTTGATTGCCGATTTTGCCTTCATACCCGTATAACTCACAATCTGAGCAACCTGATTTCGACCGTATTTGTCAACCACATAATCAATTACCTTCTGACGACCAGCATCGTCAAAGTCCGTATCAATATCGGGCATGGATTTCCGGTCAGGATTCAGGAACCGCTCAAATAGCAGGTTATACTTGATGGGATCAATGTTGGTAATACCAATACAATAGGCAACCGCCGAACCCGCCGCCGAACCCCGGCCCGGCCCCACAAAAACGCCAATGTCCCGCCCGGCCTTAATGAAGTCCATCACAATGAGGAAGTAACCCGCAAAGCCCATGGTTTTGATGGTATGTAACTCAAAGTTGAGCCGTTCTTCGGCCTCGGGCGAGATGGTTTCGTAACGTTTGCGAGCTCCCTCAAAGGTTAAGTGACGCAAGTATTCCCACTGATTCAGCGTATCGTCGGCATGCACTTTAAATTCTTCCGGGATGGGGAAGTTTGGCAGGAGAATGTCTTTCTTCAGCTTCGGATCGAAACACTTATCGACAATCTCCTGCGTGTTATCCAGGGCTTCGGGGATATGTCCCCAGACCTGTAACATTTCGTTCTTGGTCTTGAAATAAAACTGGTCATTGAAAAAGGCAAAGCGGGAACCTTTCGGCATTCCTTCCTCTTCCGAGAAATCCTTGGCCGAAGGCGTACTTTGCTTTTCGCCGGTGTTGACGCACAACAAAATGTCGTGAGCATTGGCATCCTGCTGATCCACATAATGACTATCGTTCGAAACGATAATCTTTACATTATGCTTCTTGGCAAACTTCAGTAAGACTTCATTTACTTTTTTCTGTTCGGGAATTTCATGGTCTTGTAACTCCACATAAAAATCTTCCCCGAACATATTCAGCCACCACAAAAATTCTTTCTCGGCCTCTTCTTCGCCTTTTCGGAGAATTGTTTTTGGCACACTGGCCCCGATGCAGCAGGTTGTGGCAATGAGCCCTTCGTGGTATTGTTCAATCAGTTGCTTATCAATTCGGGGGTATTTACCATACATCCCCTCGATAAAGCCCATTGAACAGAGTTTCACCAGGTTCCGATAGCCGATTTCATTCTTGGCCAACATCAGCTGGTGATAGCGAATGTCCTTTTTTTCCTTGGTAAATTTTCGTTCATGACGATCTTCCACTACGTAGAATTCACAGCCTACAATGGGTTTCACGCCGTGTTTTCCAGCTTCCGCTACGAACTTGAAAACACCAAACATATTCCCATGATCAGTAATGGCTACCGCCGAATGACCATCAGCCTTGGCTTTCTTGAACATATCGCCGATATCGGCGGCACCGTCGAGCAGAGAGAATTTGGTATGGCAGTGAAGATGGGAAAAATGCATAATGAGCTACGAGGCCTAAGAATTCAAACTTGAAGATACTACGAAAAACGCCGGAGGGCAAGTAAGGTTCCGGAGAGAGTTATTTTTCAGTTATAAAAAACAATCTGACTGTCATTCGCTTTTATGGGCCTAAACCGCACCCATTAGACTTATTTCTAAACAATGGAATACATGGGGGGCATTAACAAAGAGAGCCTGAAGCAAGTATGCTTCAGGCTCTCTTTGTTAATAGTATACCTAATTAGTTACGGCTTCTTGAATGGGTTCTCTTTCCGCTTTTTGTGTTATGATCATTTCCCCGGTGGTCATTTCCACCACGATTATCTTGCTGGCTATACTTTGGGTGCTGAGGATTGACATAATATTTCGATTCGCGGCTATCCCGGATCGCTACCTGATCATGACGACCCTTGAACTGAGCATACTGCTTACGATAACGGTTGTTACGCAAGTAAGGCTTAGACTCATTAATAACTACTTTATGAGCTGAATACAGATCGTAGTTACGGTAGCGGGGAGGTAACGTCGAAGCAGTAATCCATTGTCTACCATTCAGATAAATCCACTGCTTCTGCGGAATGTCATAATAAATATCCAGATCAGGCAGATAGTAGTATTGAGCGTAGTCGTAGCCCGTAGGCCCCCAGATGGGTTGTGTGCTAATATTTACACTAACGTTCAATTGAGCAGAGCTGGTTTGATACACACCAGTACCTGCAAGAAGGCCGAGTACGACGAGGAGTTTTTTCATGGCAAGAATTCGTTTTAAGATTAACAAGGAACTGAAGATTGAAATTAATTACTTGATTTTAATACCGATCACGATCAGACCGATCATGATGTTCTTTGTGAGGTCGTTGCCGCTGATGAGGAGGTCTCATACAACTACTCAGGGTTAGCGTAACGGCAGTCAGAATAAGCAGGGCTTTTTTCATGGTTTTATTTTAGTAAGGCTGGCTTTTTTCAAAGCAGCTTCAATTTGTTTCGTTTTATGATTCGTTTGCTGCTTTGTTGATGACAAAGGTATAAATTGGTTCATAATCTAAGAAAAAAGAAATTACTAAAAACCGCATTTTTAGGTATGAATGAACCTTTCAGTCTACTGAATACCCTTAAAATAGCTATAAAAAGGATTCTGCTTTTTCTATGTTACGTATTGATTAACCTCGTTTTTGCATTATTATACCTGCAATTTGGGTTGATAAAATCCGTTGAACGCCTGGATATTCCACAACACCTGACGGATGCCATTTTCAGAAGTAATTAATAAGTATGGAAAACTTTGTGTCCATCCTGCGGGGGATTAATCTTGGTAATCATAACAAGATTTCAATGCCCGAATTAAAGGCTCTCTATGAAAAGTTGGGGTTCAACAAGGTTCAAACGTATATACAAAGTGGCAATGTCATTTTTGAAACGGAAGAAACCCCTACGCTGGCTCAAACCATTGAACAAGGCATTACCAGCCAGTTTGGTTTTGAAATTCCGGTTATCATTCGTCGTAAATCAGCCTTAGCTCAGATCATTGCCGGGAATCCGTTTCTAAAAGATAATTCTGCCTTTGAAGACAAGATGCACGTCACATTATTAGCGAATGAACCGACCCCGGCAGTTATTGAAAAAATACACGACTATCCGCCCGATCAGTATAAAATTATCGGAAAAGAGATCTATTTGTACTGCCCTAATGGATACGGAAGGACTAAATTGACCAATACTTTTTTTGAAAAGAAATTAAAAGTGATCGCCACAACCCGGAACTGGCGAACCATCAACGAAATTTTTAATCGAATGAATGCATAAATAAACCCTGCCCTAGCTCCAAATACACTCAAAAGCCGGAAAATACTTCCGGCTTTTTGCTTTATATATTCTTCAGATATCCACTCTACTTAACACAAATCATTATTGACCAGTCAGCGATGAAGCATAAATACTTATATTAAAATGTTTTATAAATTACACTAATAATATTAAATATATTAATTAACATATCTCAATATCAAAATATTATTCTTTAAATAAGTAATTATTTGAATTAAAAGTATGTATAATAATTATAGACAATATTAAATTCTGATCATGTTGATATCAATTCAAAAAACACTACTACATTTGAAATTCGTTTTTCTTATTTTTAATAAGTGTTAATGCTTATTTAAACTACTTTTTATTTCTGTTACGTATGAAAAAATTGTATGCATTAGTTTTAGTACTATTAACAACCACCTCGTTAGTTTTTGCTCAACGAATTACCGGCAAGGTTACCGACTCAGCCGGAAAATCCATTATCGGAGCTACCGTTCAACTCGTGGGTACCAATATCGGTACTACTGTTTCTACCGATGGAACCTATCAGTTAAACACAAAGGCAGGTGCTTACCAAATTACAGTTCGTGCAGTGGGGTACGATACTCAAACCAAGTCTATCACGGTTTCAGCCGGTGGCCAGGAAGTGAATTTTACGCTTGTTGAAGGAGCAATTAGTTTGAGTGATATTGTGGTAGTTGGTTCGCGTTCGGCTCAGGCTCGTACCAACATTGATTCCCCCGTCCCGGTTGATGTTATTTCGACAAAAGAATTGAAGGGTTTTGCCCAGGTAGACGTAGGACAAATCTTAAACTATGTGGCTCCATCTTTCAACTCAAACCGTCAGACCATTGCCGATGGTACCGACCACATTGATCCTGCTTCATTGCGTGGATTAGGTCCTGACCAAGTATTGGTTCTGATTAATGGTAAACGTCGCCATACATCTTCACTGGTTAACATCAATGGTTCAGTAGGTCGTGGGGCAGTAGGTACTGACATGAATGCCATTCCCGTGGCTGCTATTGAGCGAATTGAAGTATTGCGTGATGGTGCCGCAGCTCAGTACGGTTCTGATGCAATTGCTGGGGTTATTAACATCGTTATGAAGAATAACACTAGCGGTTTAACAGTATCTGCTACAGGTGGTGAGAATATAACCAACATGAAATACAATGTCACCAACCTGGATGGTAGTTCAACCAAACAAAATCAGAAGATTACCGATGGAGGTGTCTTTCAGTTAGATTTAAACAAAGGTTTCGCACTAGGCAAAAAAGGTGGTTTCTTAAGCTTTAGTGGTCAGTATAACGAACATGGCCGTACTAATCGTTCCGGTTATGACAATGCTCCTACCATTTATTTAGGTAGTGCAGGAGCGTTCCCTTCTACACCTGGCGACCAAGATGCCACTGCCTTCCGCCAGCAATTACTTACTCAGGATGCTCAGTTAGTAAAGCAAAATGGTTTCGATCGCCACGACATGGTTCTGGGGAACTCCTCAGCTCGCAACTTGGGAGCCTTTATTAATGGAGGGTTACCATTAGGAAAAGGTGCGTTATATTTTACGGGAGGTCTTACCTATCGTAGAGGAAAAAGCTTTGGTAACTATCGTTTGCCCAACTCACGTAGCCAGCAGCCCTTAAAAGCCGACGGAAGCTTGTATTATCCAAATGGTTTCTTACCTGCTATTGAATCCACGATTAATGATCGCTCCTTAATTGCAGGTTATCGCATGAACGTAAACGGCTGGCGAATTGACCTGAGTAATACGTATGGTCAAAACTCATTCAAATACGGAGTAAGTAATTCAGGTAATGCTGCCCTGGCAAATTCGGACAATCCACAAACATCGTTTAACGCGGGTAAAAACATCTTTACTCAAAACACTATTAATCTGGACTTTTCAAAACCTGTTCAGACTTCAGGCATACTTACTGGTTTAAATGCTGCTTTTGGGGGTGAATTCCGTTTTGAAGATTATCAGATTGTAGCCGGTGAACCTAATTCGTATATTGGAGCTGATCTGAAGAAATTGGTTCCTTTAGCACCCTATACAATTGGAGGCACATCACCTGGTACCACTCTTGCGTTGCCTGGCTCACAAGTATTCCTTGGTTTCAAAGACACTGACGCAATTCACAAATCACGCACGAGCCAGTCATTATACGCTGATTTTGAAGGTAATATAGCCAAACGTTTACACCTGGACGTGGCTGGTCGTTTTGAGCACTACAGTGATTTTGGCTCTAAATTAACGGGTAAAATTGCTGGTAGTCTGAAACTGGCCGAAGGCCTTAACTTACGCGGAGCAGCCAGTACAGGCTTCCGGGCACCCTCTCTGCACCAACGCTATTTCCAGAATACCAGTACACAGTTTGTAAATGGTAACCCATCCAATACGTTAACTGTAAACAACGATAACCCCATTGCCCGCGAAACCATTGGAGTTGCTGCATTGAAACCCGAAACCTCCGTTAACTTCTCAGCAGGTATCACGGCTCGTATTGCTCGTACCTTAACCCTAACCGCAGACGCCTTCCAGATTGACATTAAAAACCGGATTGTCTATTCAGGCCAGTATGCAGCTAGTTTGTTAGGCATTGATGCCAGTACAGGTGTAAATAACGTAACCTTCTTTGCTAACGCTGCCAATACCCAGACCCGTGGACTTGAAGTTGTACTGAATGATCGGATCGATGTAGGTAAGGGTAAATTAACCTTGACTGCTTCCGGTGCTTTTATCAAAAATAAAGTAACCGCTATTAACTCAACACCCGTTATTGACGATCCTGCGAAAAACGAAAACAGTGGTAATAGCCCCGATTCATGGTTTAAAAATATTCTGTTCAACCGTCAGCAACGGGCTTATATCGAATCGTTCTCACCACGTACAAAAATCAATCTGAGTGGAACGTATTCTATTGGCAAATTTGACATTACCCTACGCACCGTGCAGTTTGGTAAGACACAATATGTGGTTAGTAATGATACCGATGCAAAAAAGGCAGACGGTACCTACTGGAACACCCAGTTCCTTCGTGATGCAAACGGGCATGCTTACGTAGATCAAACTTTTGCAGCTATCTGGGTATGGGACGTGGTGTTAGGCTATAAAATCACTAATAACATTGGCCTGACTGTTGGTGCAAACAATGTATTTGATAAATATCCACAGCAAATGTTCATGGATTACCGGAACTCAACCGGCAGTATTGATTATAGTTCCGGCCGTGATGCTACCAGCCGCGGTCGTTTCCTGTATCAGCCTAACCAGGGTGGGTACAACGGTCGGTATGTATATGCACGCTTAACTTTCAATTTTAAATAGGATTGCTTCCTGCACCAAGTAAAAAGCCAGCGACAATCGCTGGCTTTTTTGTTATTAATTTTCGCCTACAAGCCACCCAAAGCTTTCCAATGAGCTACTGCATAAACAAGCCGCTGACCTTGTAATTGAACCATTTGTCTTTCTGACTCAATTGTTGTCCGCTGAGCATCCAAAACATCCAGATAGGTTGTTAATCCTTTTCCATAGATTTCACGAACAAGGCGTTCTGTCTGACGAGCAGATTGGATAACTACATCCTGATTAGCAATCTGATTTTCAAGGTCACGAATATTATCCAGTGATACTTCTGCTTCACGCTGAGCTACTACCAATCGTTGATCGGTTACGGTACGAGCAGTTTGCACCTGCTGCTGAGCCAGATTTATATTCTCCCGATTCCGGTGTCCTTCATAAATCGGAAAGCTCGCTCCTACCCCAAACAGGTAGGTATAACTTGTGGGAAAAACAATTTTTTCAATTTTCCCGCTTTGGAAACCTCCTGAACCCAATAGATTAACTCGTGGCTTCATAAGCTTGCGAGTAATTCCCACTTGCAAATCAGCCGCTGAAACCTGCAAATCAGACTGTTGAATATCAGGGCGATTGCGAAGTAAATCGACCGTAACGGTGCTGTACGCTGGTGTTGGATAAACGGGCAGTTCGGCAGAAGCAATTGTAAAATTCTCAACAGGATTTCCCGTTAAAATAGCAATTCCGTTAATTAACTCATGCCGGCTACGTTGTAAGGCCGACTGCTGGGTACGTAAGGAAGCTATTTCGGTTTCAGCACGGCGAACATCTATTTCACTCGTTAACCCGATGCGAAAGCGTTCCCGAACTACTGCTAATACGGAATCTCTAGCGAGTAACGTTCTTGCAAATACTGCCTGTTCTACATCATTAGTCCGAACCAGTGTATAAACCCGGGCAATTTCAGAGGCTACTGCCAATCGGGCAATTCGAACATCAGCCTCAGTAATTTGTGTTTGTAACTGAGCCAGTTGTACCCCCTGCCGTAAGCGTTTGAATAAATCCAGTTCAAAAGTGGCGTCAACTGGAATCTGGAAGGTGTTTACCTGGACCCGCTGCACATTCACATTCGCAAATTGTACGGGGCGATTAGGCGACAGACTCTGTGTTTGAACCAGCGGATTGCCACGAACGGAGGGTCTCAGATATGATTCGGCTAACCGAATCCGGATTCTGGCCTCTTCTACCCGGCTTACCGCATTCCGAACGTCTGGACTAAACGAAAGGCCTGCATCGATAAGATTCTGTAAGACTGGATCAGCAAAGGGAGCCTGAGCATGAGCCGTTACTACTGAAATGGCCAGCAGCAGATATAATTTAAAAATACGATTCATACGTAAAACAATGTTACCCAAATTGGGCTGGGAAGCATTAATTGATGAAACTCATCATTTCTTAACTCGTACCGTACTACCATCCTGTAAACCATCGGAAGGATTCATCACCAGACGCTCATCCCCTTCGAGTCCGTCCAGAATTTCCAGACTTGATCCAAAATCACGTCCAATGGTAATCGGCTGAAAATGAATCTGACTAGAAGCAGATACGATTGCTACCCGTGGGCCTTCTGGCGTGATAAGCAATGTATTGGCAGGAATACGTACAGGCGGATGCTGGGCCCGCACATCAAGCGTTACCTGACCATACAAACCTGACAATAATTCATTGGAACGATTCGGAATAGCTACTTCGGTTAATAACGTACGTGACGAAGCCCTCAGTGTTCCTGAAGTACGTACTACTTTGCCTGTAAATACTTTATTTCCCAATTCTGGAATTTTCACTTTTGCAGGCATACCAATTCGAATTAACTGAAAATACGTTTGAGGGACATCAATATAAACCCGCAATGTATCTAGTTGAGAAATCGTAAACAAAGGCAAATTGGTAGAATTGATCAATGCTCCAATTTCAACGTTACGGGCTGAGACAATTCCATTAAACGGGGCTCGAACTTCCTGTAAGGCTTTTAAGGCTTCCAATCGCTTTAAACTGGCTTGTCCTACTTCATAACCTGCCTGGCGATTGTCTACATCCTGTTGCGAAACTGCACCAGGAAGGGTTACACTTTTCACCCGGTCCAGATTCACCTGAGCCAGTTTTAAATCTGCACGGGCTTTCAGAATATCCTGATCTAATTCAGGGGCCTCTACCGTTGCTAAAAGACTCCCTCGCCTTACGTGTGAGCCAATATCAACAAACCGTTGCCGGATGAACCCTTGTGTACGGGCATAAATCTGGGTTTCACGATACGGCATAATCTGTCCAGGCAAAACCAGCCCCGACGTATCGGCCAATCGCTGAGCCTGAATTACATTCACTAAAGGCACTGCACTTGCCGTAACGCCGGCTTCTGCTTTCAATTCCTGCTGATTTCTAATACGGGGTAAAATGCCTGCAAAAAAGAATACTGCCAGTAGCCCGATGGGTATTAACCAAAGCCAAATTTTCCCTTTCATTGGAGTTATTTCTTACTGTAAAAATGTGTATGAGTACCCGTGAGCTGTATGTGAAGGTATTTAAACCTCCATCTCAGCTAATTCTTTTTCTTCTGCGATTTCAGCTTCTGTACGATTTTTCGCCAGATAACTAAACACAACCGGAACGAATAATAAAGTCGTAAACGTAGCCAGTAACAAACCACCAATAACCGCACGCCCCAAAGGAGCATTCTGTTCACCGCCTTCTCCTAACCCCAATGACATGGGTAACATCCCGATAATCATGGCCAGAGCCGTCATCAAAATGGGGCGTAAACGTGTGCGGCCTGCTTCCAGAGCTGCCGCCATTGGTGTCATATGCAAGTCAAATACCTGTTCCTGAGCAAAGCTCACCAGCAGAATAGAGTTAGCGGTAGCTACCCCTACACTCATGATTGCCCCCATCAGAGAAGGAATACTAAACGTAGTCTGCGTTAAAAACAACATCCATACAACCCCACTCATGGCACCAGGTAAGGCCGTAATAATAATGAATGGATAGCGGAATGACTGAAAATTGACCACCATTAATAAATACACCAGCACCGCTGCAAAGACGAGCCCCAGACCAAGGCGAGAAAAGGCCGAGTTCATACTTTCAACCTGGCCGCGTATTTCAATTCGATTACCGGGTTTCAATTGACTCTGATATTCATTAACGATACTGGTCAGTTGAGCAGACACACTTCCTAAATCGGTCTGCTCTACAGAAGCATAGACGTCATACATGGGCTGCGTATTCATTCGGTTCACAATAACCGGCGTAACCCGACGCTCCACTTTAGCTACGTTGGCTAAAGACTGTGGTGTTAGCTCTCCGGCATTATTCACCAAAGGCGTTTGCAACAGCTTATCCATCGTGTTAAGTTTATAAGGAGGTGTCTGAACGGCAATCAGATAAGGAAATCCCGTAACCGGATCAGGCCAGAAGTTAGGGTTTACCTGAGCCGTTCCACTCATGGAAATCATGAGGTTATTGGCAACTCTGGTTTCATTCAACCCAATCTGACTGGCTCGCTCCCTATCAATGTTCACGAATAATTCAGGAGCATTCATAACCTGATGCAGGTGAACATCGACAGCTCCCGGAATTTTCCGCACTTTCTCTTTAATCTCACGAGCAATTCGCAGGTTATTCTTCCGATCAAAGCCCATTACCTGAATATCAATGGGAGCCGTCAGGCCAAAGTTCAGAATTTGAGTTACAATATCAGCGGGCTGGAAGAAAAAGGATACATCGGGAAGTTGTTCGGCCAGTTTAGCTCGCAACGCCCGAATGTAGGTTTGGGTTGGTTTTGATTTTTCTTCGGATAAGGCTACCAGCAATTCGGTATCAGCCGTTCCGATAGAGGAATTATCCTGGAATACAAAGTTATACCCTTCACTGGTCAAACCGATATTACTAATGATGGTTGCGATTTCATTAGCTGGTATCGTCTGGCGAATGATTTTTTCAACTTTAGCGGCTATCCGTTCAGTAGCCTCCAGCCGGGAACCCGCCGGAGCACGCATGTGTAGACGGAATTGACCCGCATCTACACTGGGGAAAAAATCACGCCCTACAAAAGGAACCATTATACCCGTAAACACCAGAACGACCACAAATACGCTCAGAATGGTCTTACGATGCCCTAAATTCCATTTTAAAATACCAGCATAGCTTTCCTGGAAGCGGTCGAAGCCCCGGTTAAAGCTTTCATAAATCCGAACAAAGGGATTGTTGGATTTTTGACCATTTAACTCATGTTGATGTTCTGCTTTCAATAACAGGTCGGCTAGCGTTGGCACCAGCGTTCTTGATAGCAAATAAGAAGCTAACATGGCAAATACTACTGCCAAGGCAAGGGGCCCAAACAAAAAGCGGGCCGGGCCTTCCAGAAACAATACCGAAACGAATACGATACAAATCGTTAGTGTCGCAACTAGGGTTGGCGTTGCAATTTGCTGGGCACCCACCATAATAGCCCTTCGAAGAGGTAAGCCTAACTGCTCATTTCGGTGGATGTTTTCAATCGTTACTGTGGCATCATCAACCAGAATCCCAATTGCCAGGGCCAAACCCCCCAGTGTATTAATGTTTAGTGTTTCGCCCATTAAATACAGGACACTTAACGAACAAAGAATAGAAAGTGGAATGGAAATAGCTACAATCAATGTACTTCGCCAGCTGCCTAAAAACAGGAGAATCATAGCAGCTGTTAGTAAACCGGCAATCATCCCTTCGGTAACTACACCATGAATGGAAGCCCGTACGAATACCGATTGGTCAAATAATTCAGTGATTCGTAATGAATTAGGGGCCGCTTTACGAATGGCCGGTAATACTTCTTTACTGATTTTATCGACGATCTCGGTTGTGGAAGCCGATCCCGTTTTGACAATACTAAGCAATACCCCCCGCACGCCATCCTGCTTCACTACGTTGGTCTGTACAATGGCTCCATCGTGTACGTTCGCTACATCCCGAAGGTGTACTACTACCCCATTTGACAACGTCTTTATGGGAATATCATTCATAGCAATAATCGCATCAGGCTTGGTATTTAACCGAACATTATATTCCCGGTCCTCAAGCCGAACCTGACCACTGGGCAACGTTAAGTTCTGGGCAGAGACTGCGTTTAATACATCTTCAGGTGTTACACCACGTGCCGTTAACAAATCAGGGTCAAGATCCACCATGATCTGGCGTGCTTTTCCCCCAAAAGGTTGCGACAATCGACTCCCCTGTACGGTCGAAATCATCGGCCGTACCCGTGTTGTAACGTAGTCAGTAATTTGTGATTCGGTTAAACTATCCGATGATAGCCCCAACTGCAATACGGGTACGTCGGTTGCATTGTACCGGACAATAATAGGGGGTTGCGTACCAGGCGGCATCCGTACCCGAATGGTTTGGGAAATAGCGGTAATAGACGCTAAGGCCTCTTCTATTTTTACATTCGGCTGAAAGAAAACCTTCAAAACGGCAACCCCATTATAGGTCTGCGATTCAAGCCTCTGAATGTCGGCGGCATTGTTAATAATTGAGGTTTCGGAAAAGTTCGTAATCATAGTTTCCATCTCACTGGTAGTCAAACCACGATAGGACCAGATTACTGAAATAACAGGAATGTTAATTCGTGGGAAAATATCGGTAGGCATTTGACGCACCGATACCACACCCAAGATAAGGATCAGCAGAGCTAACACTGCAATAGTGTACTTCCGCTGCAAAGCCAACCGGACTATCCACATAACAGGGGGAGAGGTAAATATCTAATGGTCGATAAATCGAATTTTATAGGTCAGAACGCAGGTTCTCTCTTCTGTATAAAGAAAAAAAACGGCTGTAAAAGTTCACCAAGAGGGATTGGTTCCCGACATGCATTGAGAATATGCCTACCAAGGCAGTAAATTATGATACATGCAAACGTAATGTTTTAGCACCTGCATCCATAAGGACCCGCGTAAGCAGGCAACAGAACCCAATTCTAAAGATAGATGGATAAATAAGAAAATAAATAAGTACCTCAGAAAAAAATAAAGTCTTCTGGGGTAACCAGAAGACTTTTCATAACGTGTCTATTGAAAGACATTATCGGGTTGAATATCGCCGCCCTCCATTAGGGCGAATGGTAAAGACCAAAGCCACGCCAACGAGTAACAGGACAAAGGCAAGAATTGAAATAAGTGTTTCCACGGGATCTATAAAGGTGATTGAAGGTTAACAAAACCACACTGAAACAAATTTACTTTGGGTTCAGCAAACAACTGCCTGTTAGTTATTAAGCGGCATTTCTATTACAAATGTCTTTTCTTGCTCCGGCTAAAAAAGGCTTCTTCGATGAACAGATATTTTTAGCCGATAAAAGGTGCTTTATCAAGCAATATGGGTATCTTGATTATTTTAAAGTATTTTGGTACTTGGTATTACCAAGTTCTATCCATAAAATAGCCCGTTAATCCAGTTAAAGCAGCCTTTCGCCCTAAATGCCTTCTCAGACTGACTTTAATAACCCAATTTTGAACTATCAATCAGACGAAAACAAAACCTGATTATCCTTTAACGGTCATGAATCGCCTAGAACGTATTCCCTCTCAAAAAGTTATCGGTGGTGTAGCCGCTGGCTTAGCTGCTTACTTACGTACTGATGTTGCTCTGATCCGTGTTTTATTCGTATTAGGAGCTGTCTTTACACATGCTCCTTTTATTATTGGCTACGTTATCCTCTGGATTGCCCTGCCAAAACAATCTGAATATCCAAGTGCCCCACAAACAGCAGAAGACATGCCTCAGCATGATACAAGCCGGGCCTGGGGAATTGTAGCCATCATCTTTGGTGTACTATTTCTGCTCGATGAATTTACCTGGTGGTTTAGCTGGCATAATTTCTGGCCCGTTCTATTCATTGGGTTAGGTGTAGGTCTTATTTTCAAAGATCAAATCAAGGAACGAATTGCTTCCTAACTGATTCCGTTCATAAACCACTAAAACCTTAACCATGAAAACCTCACATCTTGTCCTTGGTATAGGCTTCATTGCCTTTGGGTTGATCCAGTTAGGTGAAGAATTCGACCTCTATCATTTCAACTGGTCGTTCATCGGAAAACTATGGCCTTTAGTCCTGATTTTCATAGGAATTCGGTTCCTTACCAAAAATCGGTATCTGTCTCCACGTGATGATTCCTTTCCTAATGATCCTCAGGCTCCCCACGACTCTGAATCACTTCAATAAGTCCCTAAAACTATTGTCATTATGAATTCCATCAACACCAAAAATGTATTACTGGGAGGCTTTCTGGTAGTACTCGGCATTCTTTTTCTGGGAAGAAATATGGGATGGTTTGATTTCCACTTCCACGAAATTGCCCGTTTCTGGCCACTACTCTTTGTTGTCATTGGCGTGAATTATATCTGGGGGAAATCCAATCAGGCGATAAACGTTATTGCTATTATTCTCTTGGCGATATGTATTCCGCTCATCATTGCTTCGAAAGTTAAAGGTCACTTCCGCGACGGTGATCGCTTCGATCGTGACCATTTTAGTTTCCGCTATAATGACGATAACGACGCTGATCAGCATGATTCAGACGATGAGGAAGACGATGACTCCTTTGGAAGCGAAGGAGGTAAGCAATATCTGGCAGAACCTATGAATGCCAACACGAAAGTAGCAACGTTTCATATGGAAGGCGGAGCAGCTCACTTCACCTTAGGAACCAGCAACCAGCAGTTAGCCGAAGCAGATGGGGATCTGGGGTTTGGAAGTTTATCGCTTAAAACAACCTCAACAACGGATGGGAATAGTGATGTTTTACTAAAAATGAAAGGTAAAGGCCGTTGGAATTTTGGTGATAATGACCACCATAATGAAGTTGCGGTTCGCCTCAACCCTGGCCCAGACTGGAATCTGGATCTGCAAATTGGTGCGGGTGAGGTAGATTTCGACTTAACTCCTTTTAAAGTAAAAAAGATTGACCTTCAAACCGGAGCCGCTGACTTAGACCTGAAGTTAGGCGATAAAGCCGACAACACTGACATAAACATAGAATCAGGTGTGGCTAGCATTAAAATCAAAGTCCCCGAAGGTGTTGGCTGCCGAATTACAACCGACGGAGCCTTAACCGACAAAAAATTTGATGGGTTTAGCCACAATGGCGATACGTATGAAACCTCTAACTACGGCTCAGCTCAGAAGAAAATTAACATTCATTTTCAAGGTGGTATGGCCGAATGGAAAGTAGAACGGTATTAGCCATCTGCTTCATAAAAAAGGCGTTTCGAACAGAAACGTCTTTTTTATTGGTCAGTGAGCTGCCCCGCAGCAGTGGTCGTCTGTAATTTTCTCCGAAAATAAAGAACAGCAACAACCAGTATTCCCAGCGAAATGAAGGGTAATACATAAGTTGTTTTCATGAAAAAAGCCAGCCATGAAATGTGTGTTGTACCAAAATTTTTAACCAGTAAAATGGCTACACTCCCCATGTAAGCTGCAAAATCAGAGATATAGAATAGAAAGCCTACATTAGCCCGGCGAGGTTGTACGGCAATCAGCCTTTCGAATAACATACCATTGAAAGGTACATAGGCAAAATAAATTCCTAAGCCTACCAAAACCATCCACACCAGAGAACTAAGGCTTCCTTGCTGATAAAAGAAAGTGGCCACTGGTATCAGCACCATACCGACTCCTACAAAGAAGACATTCCCCCAGAAAGCCGCTCGATTGCTTTTTACCAAAAACAACATTCCAACCATCAAAATCACGACAACCCCTACCCAGCTTTCGGTGATGGTAAAAATTTCGGGCGTTTTCACGCCTAAATCTTTCCAGATTTCTACCGCAAAGTTGTCTCGGATGTCCCGGATCATTGAAACCAGTATATACACGATGATAAATGCAATAAGACCAGGAGCAAGCGAGCTAAAGAACTGCTTTCGATCTAATGCGGTCATCGGTACACGTGGCTTGCGGGCCTGCTCATCTGCCAGAGTAGGAGCAGGTGCTACATGCAGCATCCATACCGTTATCAGCAAAACAGGAAAGAATAATAAACCAACCACGGCGGGCATCCAGTAGTCAGATATCCCCTGGTTTAGTACCCATACCCCAACGGATTTCACCATTCCCGAAGCTAGAATAAAACTCAGGCATAGGCCCGCACCAAGCAAATCGGTTACCCGGCGGCCTTCCAGAAAACCAAATACCAGGCCATACACCATTCCTAGCGGCAGGCCATTAAAAAATAGGAAAACCCAGTTATATGGAGGGGGCACCAGCCCAAACAAGATCAAGGCTACCTCTGCCAGGCCAATCATCAGAATAATTCGCCTGGCTCGCTGCCGGGGTTTGGTTTCCGAAATAATTTTAATCCCAACTCCTTTCGCCGCCGCATAACCCAATACCTGCGTAATCACCAGAATGATTTTATAATCAATTCCCCATAGTTGTACCCCTTCAAACGTAGCTGCTGTGAAAGGCTTACGGAAAGCATACATACAGAAATACGTACTAAACGCAGCAAGGATTAACCAGCCAGTAAGGGCCCATCTATTGGTTAGGGAAATAGCTTTCATAAAACGATGGGAAACCTATTATTTGGAAAACCGGATGGCCTCTACTGGTCGCATCCGGGTAATGATGAATGTCGGAATCAATAATACAAAACTGACTAGACTTAAGGTAGCTAAATTTAATAATACTACCACAAGCCAGTCGAACTGAATAGGTACGTACGTCATGTAATAGTTTTCAGGATCAAGCGGAATGAGCCGAAAACGTTGTTGTAACCAGCATAAGCCAATCCCAAACACATTTCCCCAGATTAGCCCTCTCATAATCATCACCACCCCCTGCCAGATGAAGATTTTCCGAATTTGCCAGTTTGTGCTTCCTAAAGCTTTTAGTAAACCAATCATGGGTGTTCGTTCCATCATTAATACCAGCAGAATGGACACCATATTAAAACTGGCCACGAATAAAATCAGAGCCAGAAAAATGCCCAGATTCCGATCCAGCAACGTTAACCAGTCGAAAATCTGACGGTATTCATCGGTTACCTTTCGCAAATCCTGATCAGGTTCTAGTAATGAGGAAACTTCTGCCGTCGCCTGATTCAGACGGTTAAAGTCTTTGACAAACAATTCATAGCTCCCGACTGTATCGGGCCCCCATTTATTTAATTTCTGGATCAATCGGATATCCCCCAGAATAACTTGTTTATCCAACTCCTCCAGTTTGGTTTCGTAAATTCCGGTAATCATCAGTTTACGAGGGCGAGGCGGCTTTTGTAGAAAGTAAATAACAATCCCATCCCCAATTTTCAACTTTAGCTGCGTTGCAATCCGCTGACTAATCAGAATTTCCTTTGAATCGGCTGTATCTTTTTTAAAGTCTGGCAATCGGCCTGCAACCATATTTTCCTGGAAAGTCTGCCAGTCATAATCATTCCCTACTCCTTTTAGAATAACCCCTTGTACGGACTCAGGCGTTTTAAGAATCCCGGCTTTATGGGCCACCATTTGCAAATGTCGGATGTCGGCTAAATGCTGATACTGATCACTGAGTTTTGAATGACGTGGCAGGCTCCCTTCTTCATACGAAGAGTTCAGTGAAAACCGGGTTACTTTCAAATGAGCTGACAGGCTAAACAATTTTTCCTGGATGGTTCCTTTAAAACCAAATAACACGGCAAAGGCTATAATCATAACGGCTACCCCAATGGCAATACTAGCCACCCCAATGCGGGTAACCGTAGAAGAAAACGACCGTTGTTCGGTACGGCGACGTAAGCGGGTAGCAAGAAAACGCGGAAAGTTCAAAGGTATTGACGTAGATAACGTGACTAAATAACTATAATGATTTATTTCCCCCATTATTGAATACTTACTCTGCTTAGTATACCGGCAAAAGCATAAGGCATTATAGTTTATTCAAACTAATTACCACAAAAGTAGCAGTCCTTTTCTAAAATCGGGGTTGGTTTTTTCAGTCTTTACCCCGAAATTTGCACATGGTTTCGCTTCGTATAAAGGGATTTCTCATCCTTCTCTTTCTTCTTGGTTCTTGTGTACGTCCTGGCCTTCAGGCCCAATCTACCGCCAATATTCGGTTAGGTATTGAACGAACGAACGAATATTTACCCCTTCTTCAGGGTAAATCGGTTGGATTGGTAGTAAATCATACTTCTATTTTTCCCAATAAAACTCACTTAGCTGACTCACTGCTGGCACTGGGTATTCATATTAAAACTATTTTTTCGCCGGAACATGGGTTCCGCGGAACAGCCGATGCAGGAGAACACATTTCAAGTGGTGTAGATACCAAAACGGGTCTTCCCATTGTTTCGTTATACGGTTCGAACCGCAAGCCAACCCCCGAACAGATTAAAGATATTGATATTTTACTCTTCGATATTCAGGACGTTGGAGCCCGCTTTTACACCTATACCTCTACCATGCACTATGTTATGGAAGCAGCAGCAGAGCAGGGCAAAACTGTTCTGATTCTGGATCGGCCTAACCCAAATGGGCATTATATTGAAGGACCGGTACTCGACCGGAAATTTGCTTCTTTCGTAGGATTAAACCCCATACCAACGGTACATGGTTGCACGATTGCTGAACTAGCCCGAATGATTAATGGCGAAGGCTGGCTAAAAGATGGTAAAATCTGTAAGCTGATCACGGTAAGTTGTGAGCATTACAGTCATAGCATGCCTTATACCTTGCCTGTGGCCCCGTCGCCTAATCTGCCCAATCAGCAAAGCATTTTACTTTATCCTTCCATTTGCATTTTTGAAGCAACTGAAATTAGCGTTGGTCGTGGTACGGATACACAGTTTCAGGTTATTGGAGGGCCCTCTCCCTCGTTTGGCACGTATGCCTTTACACCAGAACCCAAGCCAGGAGCCATGGATCCGCCCAATAAAGGTAAGGTTTGCTATGGACTTGACTTGCGTAAGGTAAATGCCTGGAAAGAAGGATATACACTGAAGTATCTGATCGAGATGTACCAGAAAGCACCCGATAAATCAAAATTCATTACCAATATCAAATCGTTCGATATTCTATCGGGCACTGATCAGGTTCGCCTGCAGCTGCTGGCCGGTAAAAGTGAGTCGGAAATACGTAACAGCTGGAAATCAGCCCTTAAACAGTATCAGGAGATTCGTAAAAAATATCTTCTGTATTTGTAATGCTTGTGAGCAAAACAAGGAAAGCAACGGCTTTCTCTTATCTAAAATGACTGAAAAAATTATCATTCTTGATTTTGGTTCGCAATACACGCAGCTCATCGCCCGTCGCGTCCGTGAACTTAATGTGTACTGCGAAATTCATCCATACAATCACTTACCTGAAATTGATACTACTGTAAAGGGAATCATTCTTTCAGGCAGCCCCTGCTCTGTTCGGGATGTCGATTCTCCTCGTTTGGATCTGGATCAGTTCCGGGGTCATTTACCTGTACTGGGGGTATGTTACGGAGCCCAGTTAATGGCCCATACTTTAGGCGGAGAAGTTGCTCCTTCTAAAATTCGGGAATATGGCCGTTCCATGTTACATACCACTCAGGAAAGTCGCTCGCCTTTGCTTCAGCACCTATCCGCAGAATCGCAGGTTTGGATGTCACACGGTGATACCATCGTAAGTATTCCTGAAAATTTTACCATCATTGGTTCCACTGAAACGGTAAAAGTAGCAGCTTTCAAAATTGAAGGTGAAGAAACCTACGGAATTCAGTTTCACCCCGAAGTAACCCACTCACTGGAAGGAAAAGAAGTTCTGAAAAACTTCCTGGTGGATATTTGTGGCTGCAAACAGGAATGGACTCCCGCCAACTTCGTCGAAGAAGCAATCGGGCAGTTAAAAGAAAAGCTCGGTTCTGATAAAGTAGTTATGGCTCTTTCTGGTGGCGTTGATTCTACCGTAGCGGCCATGCTGATTCACCGGGCTATTGGGCCAAATCTCTACTGTATCTTCGTTGATAACGGCCTGTTACGGAAGGGTGAGTTTGAGCAAGTATTGCACTCATACCAGAATATGGGTCTGAATATTAAGGGGGTTGATTCTAAAGATCAGTTTTACGGTGCTCTGGAGGGATTAACCGATCCTGAAGATAAGCGTAAGGCTATCGGTCGTTCTTTTATTGAAGTATTTGACCAGGAAGCTCATTTACTGGAAGACGTAAGCTGGTTAGGCCAGGGAACTATTTACCCCGACGTAATTGAATCCGTTTCGGTAAAAGGTCCTTCTGCTACGATCAAGTCACACCATAATGTAGGTGGTTTACCTGATTTCATGAAATTGAAAATCGTGGAACCCCTCCGTACCTTGTTCAAAGATGAAGTCCGCCGGGTAGGCCGTGAATTGGGTATTACGGAATCCATCCTGGGTCGTCACCCATTCCCTGGCCCCGGACTGGCTATTCGAATCTTAGGAGACATCACTGCTGATAAAGTGGCTATTCTTCAGGAGGTCGATGCCATTTTTATTAATAAACTCAGAGACAAGGGATTATACGACAAAGTATGGCAGGCCGGAGCCATTCTGCTACCGATCCAGTCGGTTGGGGTAATGGGTGACGAGCGTACCTACGAGCGTGTAGTGGCCCTAAGAGCGGTGGCTTCTCTGGATGGTATGACCGCCGACTGGGTACATTTGCCTTATGAATTCCTGGCGGAAGTTTCCAATGAAATCATTAATCGGGTTAAAGGAGTAAACCGTGTAGTGTACGATATTTCATCAAAACCACCTGCAACTATTGAGTGGGAATAATCAAACATTACGTACCTTTATTACGTTTATAACGAAAAGCCGTGCATGTCCGTACGGCTTTTTAGATCTACCTTCACATTATGAAAAAACTTTATTTACTTCTTTCGCTGGGATTACTAGGTTTGGGGATATGGGGGTGTAGTAATGCTAGTTTAGAGCCTTCTACCCTTGGATACGATTATTTCCCACTTGAAATCGGTCGTTACGTAATCTATGATGTCACCGAAACTACTTATACCTTAACACAAGATTCCAGCACTTCTAATTACCAAATTAAAGAACTAATTTCCGATTCTTTCACCAGCCTGGATGGGAGCATTTCTTATTACATCCAGCGGTACCGACGAGCGTCCAGTACGGCTTCCTGGGCTATTGATTCCGTTTGGAGTGCTCGCCTGGATATTGATAAAGCCATTCGTACCGAAAACAATCTGCCCTATGTTAAACTCTTTTTCCCCATTCGGGATGGGCAGAGCTGGAATGGAAATGCCCTAAATAGCTACGATGCTGACGATTATGAGATGGAATCCGTTGGGAAGACTTTAACCTTCGGCTCCAACAATTTTTCTGAAACGCTGACAGTAGTGCAACAAAATGATTCTTCATTAGTAGACTTACATCGTAGGAATGAAATTTACGCCAAAAATGTTGGCCTTATTTATCGCGAAAAAACGGAATATTATTACTGTAATGATGCTGATTGTCTGGGAACAGGTCAAATTGACTACGGCACTCGCTATGTTCAGAAAGTATCCAGTTATGGGAAAGAATAAACTGACTTTACTGCTAAAATTTGTATTTACTTTAGTATTAATTTCCTGTTTATACCCGGTTTCGGCTCAGACTACTTCTAAGTATCTGATTCTTTTTAAGGATAAAGCCAATTCGCCTTATTCGGTGAGCCGCCCCCTGGAATTTCTTTCTCAACGCTCCGTTGATCGCCGGAGTAAACAAAATATTACGCTTACTGAACGGGATTTACCTCCTAACCCCGAATATATCGAAGCTGTACGTGACAAAGGAGCCACCCTTTGGTATAAAACCCGCTGGTCAAATGGCATTTTAGTCGAATGCACCCCCGACCAGTTAGCAGATATTGAAACCTTATCTTTCGTAAAAGGGCACGAAGCCAACATTTCCCTTAGCGTTGTCCCTGGTACTTCCACCATCAAAAGTAGTGGAAAAGCGGTTGGGCATACCCCCATTGAAACCGTTCCGGCTTATCAACCAAAAGAAACCTTAAACTACGGTTATTCACAAACTCAGATTGGCCAAATGCGAGTAGACTCCATGCATGCTCATGGGTATCACGGAGAGGGCATGTGGGTAGCGGTGATTGATAATGGCTTTCTGGGAGTAAATACGCAAGCGGCTTTTAAACACCTTTTTGATGAAAATCGGATTTTAGGTACTTACGATTTTGCTCGTAACAAAATCAATGTATATGATCAGGGTACCCATGGCAATAGTGTGCTTTCGTGCATGGCAGCTTATCTGCCTGGTCAGTTAATCGGAACAGCATTCAAGGCTTCGTACTTACTTCTACACTCAGAAGAAAACTCCAGCGAAAAGCGTCAGGAAGAAGCTTTTTGGCTTGCTGCGGCCGAATATGCTGATAGTGTTGGGGTAGATGTCATTAACTCTTCACTGGGGTATACCACATTTGATAACTCCGCTACTAATTATACATACAATGACCTGACTGGAAAAGTAGCCCTTTCAAGTCGGGCAGCTACCTGGGCCGCTCAGGCGGGTATTCTGGTAGTTGTTGCTGCGGGTAATGAGGGAAGTGACTCCTGGAAATACCTTTCTGTTCCGGCTGATGCCGATTCAGTCATCAGCGTAGGAGCGGTCGATTCTAAGTTTATCAAAGCCGGGTTCAGTTCATTTGGACCAACAGCAGACGGCCGAATGAAGCCTGATTTAGCAGCATTGGGTTCTGGTGCGGTGTTAATTGATGCTCAAACGGGCAACATCAGTGCAGGAAGTGGCACTTCTTTCGCTTCGCCTTTACTGGCCGGAATGGCTACCTGTTTCTGGCAAGCTTACCCGGATTTGACCAATATGGACGTCATCACTATGTTAAAACGCTCAGGAACTCAAGCCAGTAATCCTGATAATTTGCAGGGCTATGGAGTTCCTAATTACCTGAAAGCGGTTCAGGCCGTAGAAACGTTACGCAGTGGTACCATCCGACTGATTCCGAACCCGACTAAAACCTCACAGAATCCATACGTTGAAATTCCTTTTGGAGCTCCAACACGTGTATACAGCGTTACTTTATTAGATACCCGGGGACGTATTTTCTGGGAAGGGCAGATTTCAGGAAACCGGGCTGAAATTCCAGTTGGTAACTTACCCATCCCCACCGGCACGTACATTCTGCAATTCAAACGAGATACTGAAAGTTACAGTGCCCACTGGTTGAAGATGTAAGCTGATCGACACAAACTGAGGCTCCGACGCATATTCGGAGCCTTTTTCTTGAAAAGAATCCGCGAAAGGATTATCTTGTTGCTTTGTCTTTTCGCTACTGTCATGAAGTGGATTATCCTCTTGCTTTTTCCTATTGCTACTTACAGCCAGTCACTCAAAAATCAAATTACTGACTATCTGTCTAAACAAAAAGGCACGTATGCGGTAGCCTATAAAAACCTAAAAACCGGCGAGGTCATTTACATCAACGAACATGAGCTGTTCCACGCAGCCAGTACAATGAAAACCCCCGTAATGGTTGAAGTTTATAACCAGGCTGAAAAGGGCAAATTCTCTTTAACGGATTCGATTCCCGTCACGAACGAATTCAAAAGTATCGTGGATGGCAGTATCTATAGTCTCTCGCCAAATGATGACAGCGAACAGTATCTCTATACCCTCAACGGAGCAAAACAGAGTATTTACGACATTATGTATAAAATGATTATTGTGAGCAGTAATCTCTCAACCAACCTGATTATTGACCTGGTAGGAGCTCAGAACGTCATGAAAACCTTTTATAAACTAGGAGCCAAAGAAAGTAAAATTCTCAGAGGTGTAGAAGATACAAAAGCGTATCAGGCCGGGTTGAATAACCTGGTATCTGCTTATGACTTATGCCTATTGTTTGAAAAAATTGCCAAAGGAAAAGCGGTTAGTAAAAAGGCTTCCCAGGAAATGATTAAAATTCTGCTGGATCAAAAATTCAATGATGCCATTCCTGCTCGTTTGCCCGCCGGAACGAAAGTAGCCCATAAAACAGGTTTTATTACAAATATCCAGCATGATTGTGGAATTGTGTATCTGCCGAATGGCCAAAGCTATGTATTGGTACTATTAACAAGAGACTGGGATAAACACGAAACAGGCATTGAAGCTATGGCCACCGTTTCTGAAATGATTTATAAAAGCCTGAAATAGAGTTATCAGGACTCTTTTCGTCTCATTTTTCTTACAAAAAGTCGCTCTACCACTCATAGCCATTTTGCAAGGGCTATTTTCAGGTTTATATTCTACTCATCAGCATCATGAAACAATATTTATTTTTTTCTTTACTGTTTCTGACCACCATTGCCATGGGGCAGAAAAAAAGTAAGACAGTTCCCGCCCCGCCCCCACCGAAAAAACCGCTCACTCACTCGGTGTATGATTCCTGGAAATCGATTAGCTACCGTAACCTCACCAACGATGGGGAATGGGCTATTTATACGGCCAATCCGCAGGAAGGCGACGGCAAAGTGGTATTCTATGGCCTGAAGAAAGACAAAATTGATTCAGTCCAACGGGCAGCTGATATTAAGATCAGCTACGATTCCCAGTGGGCTACCTTCAAAATCAAGCCACAAGTTGAGGCGGTAAAGGATGCTAAACGTAAAAAGAAAAAGAAAGATGAAATGCCTAAAGACTCACTGGGCATTTACTCATTCAAAACCAATCAGGTAACTAAAATCCCGAACGTTATTTCATTTAAAGTTCCAGAAAAATCGGGTGGTTTTATTGCTTATCAAGCAGAAAGTAAGCCAGAACCGGTAAAAAAGGACACTACAACTGCCAAAACACGTCCCCGGAAACCTGCCAAGAAAGAATCGGAAGAAAATGGCTATCGTTTGGTATTGAGTAACCTAAAAACGGGCTCGCAAACGATATACCCCTTCGTAACGGATTATGAATTCAGTAACAACGGTAAGCGTCTTGCCTATACTACAACCGGAAACGATAGTACGATCAAAACTCCCGGCGTATATGTCGTAGACCTGGAATCTGGTGCTACCCAGAAAGTATATGAGGCAAAAGGCAAGTCAAAAAATCTGAGTCTCGATGAAGCAGGGCAATACCTGGCTTTTGTCACTGATCCTGACACAAACGCCAAAGCACTCACCCGGTATTATCAGCTGTATACCTGGAAAGTGGGTGATACTCAGGCTCGTAAAACGGTAGACGCCAGTTCACAACCTGGCCCAACGGGCTGGCTGGTAAGTGGTGATGCTGCATTATCATTTGCAAAAGATGGCTCGAAGCTGTTTTTCGGAACGGCTCCCAAAGCTTTTCTTCAGGACACTACCCTGTTACCCGAGGAAGTAGTCAATGTCGAAGTCTGGAGCCCCAAAGATCGGAATCTTCAAACTCAGCAAAAAGTAAGTCTTGAACGGGACCGTAAGCGTTCATACACGGCAGTTCTTGATCTGGCAACGGGCAAAGCCGTTCAATTAGCTACGGTTGCTATGGACGAGGTTCGTCCCGTGAATGAAGGTAAAGCTGATTTTGCCATAGGCCTTTCTGATGCAAATTATTCGAATGAACACTGGGATTGGAATTCCCGTCAGGATGTTTATCTGATTTCAACAAAAGATGGATCGAAAAAACTGGTTCAGGAAAACGTTCGTGGCCGAGTGATGACTTCACCAGAGGGCAAATATGTCTACTGGTTCTCATTACCCGACACGGCCTGGTTTGCTTATTCAGTAACGAATGGTCAAAAAATTCGTTTGACGAAAGATCGTAAATTTGCCGATGAAGATGACGATCACCCCGATTTCCCAAGCTCGTATGGTATTGCCGGTTGGACCAAAGGTGACGAGCAACTTTACCTGTATGATAAGTATGATGTCTGGTCAATCAACCCGGCGAGTAATGCTGGATTAACCCGCCTTACCAAAGGTCGTCCCGTACAAAAATCATATCGGTACATCAACCTGGATCCTGAAGAACGGAGTATTGATCCCGGTAAGCCCCTGTTGCTACGTTATTTTGACAATAACACAAAAGGAAGTGGGTACGTAGAGTGGCTTCCCAGTAACCAGACGACCCTGTATGAAGGAAATTTTGAAGTATCTCCCTTTGTAACAAAGGCGAAAAATGCCAATGCCCTTCTGTTCACAAAGTCAACTTTCCGGGATTACCCTGATTTACAGGCAACGGATCTGTCATTCAAGAATCTACGGAAAATCTCTGATTTAGGGGAACAAATGAAGCCTTATCGTTGGGGAACAGTTGAGATGGTTAGCTGGACTTCTGGTGATGGTATTACCTTACAAGGATTACTCTACAAACCTGACGACTTTGACGCAACGAAAAAGTATCCGATGATTACTTATTTCTACGAAAAAGAGTCCGATAATATTCACAATTTTATTACGCCAAATCCTTCAGCCAGTGCCCGTACTAATTACGCATACGCAGTTTCCAATGGATATCTGGTATTCGTCCCAGACATTGTTTACCACGATGGCTATCCAGGAAAGAGTGCTTATAGCTGCATTATTCCAGGGGTATTAAAGCTGTTGGAAAATCCTTGGGTAGATCGCAGCCGATTAGGTATTGTTGGGCACAGTTGGGGTGGTTACCAAACAGCTTACCTGATTACCCAAACACATCTGTTCAAAACGGCTGTTCCGGGAGCCCCTGTAGCAAACATGACGAGTGCCTATGGCGGTATCCGCTGGGGAACGGGCCTAAGCCGGCAGGCTCAATATGAGCACACACAAAGCCGGATTGGGGGAACCATTTGGGAAAAACCCATTCAATTCATTGAGAATTCGCCCTTGTTTTACTTACCTCAAGTAAAAACACCAGCCCTGATTCTGCATAACGACGACGACGACGCAGTGCCCTGGTATCAAGGTATCGAATTATACTTAGGTCTGAAGCGTTTGGGTAAACCCGCCTGGTTGATTAACTATAACGGAGAAAAACACGGTAACCGAATCCGTAAAAATCAGAAAGACTGGACCATCCGAATGTGGCAATACCTGGATTTCTATCTGAAAGATGCTCCGGCTCCTCAGTGGTTATCTGAAGGATTACCCATGGTTGAAAAAGGAATCAATCAACGCCTTCAATTAATTAAATAATACAGAAGGCTCGCAGTGACACTGCGAGCCTTCTGTATTATTGTTTCAGGAAGAATATCAAGCTTCTTCACGAACAATTTTTACGGACTGAATTTTGTCCCCCTGACGAATATCGTCAATGATATCAAGTCCTTCAATCACTCTACCAAAAGCGGTATGTTTTCCGTCCAGATGAGCCGTATTCTGGCGATTATGACAGATGAAAAACTGGCTGCCACCCGTATTAGGCCCACGGTGAGCCATTGATAACACCCCTTTGTCATGATATTGTTTGGGAGCCTTCGTTTCACACGGAATAGAATACCCCGGCCCACCTGCACCAGTACCCGTTGGATCACCACCCTGAATAACGAATCCTGGAATAACCCGGTGAAAAATCAGGCCATCATAGAAGCCTTTTTCAGATAAATCAACGAAGTTTTTAACGGTGATTGGTGTTTCGTTTTCGTATAATTCAATGACTAACTTTCCTTTGTCAGTCTGCATTTCTGCCTTTACCATACTGAATAATCGTTAAAGTTTCCCGCAAAGGTAGGCAAGACTGGGGACTTTGAATATTGGCAAAAAAATCTGAAAAATTTTCCAGGCTTTATTTTCAAACTTTCATTCCGAAAAAAGTTGCGTTTTTTAGAAAAACAATGATCAAAAATGGATTTATTTTTGATCATATCCGTAGAAAGTTCTAGTTATACAGATCATGGCAATTGCTATGATCTGTTGCCTTAATTTTTTTAAACCTAATGAAATGTTTGTTTTTATTGATTGTCCTTGCCGGAATGGCAGGGGTTGCCCGGCCGTTTTTATTTTAATCCTTAGTGATACTTTAGAAATAATACGGACAAAACACGTCAGGCTCATGAGGTAACAGGCCCATTTATATCCTATACCCGTCATTATACCGGGTCAATTTTCGCCCTGATAATAACATTGTCCGCGAGGCCGAAAATATTGCTTCTTAAACAAAGCCTAAACAGAAATCCCGCAGCTTCAAGTTGCGGGATTTCTGTTTAAGTATTAGCTAACCTATTTTACTAAAGAAAGCAAATACGTTCCATAGCCACTTTTTTGGAGAGGTTTGGCGATTTCCTTGAGTTGCTGCTGATCAATAAAACCCATGCGGTAAGCCACCTCTTCAATACAGCCAATCTTGAGACCCTGCCGCTGCTCAATTACTTCCACAAACTGACCTGCCTGCATCAGCGAAGTAAACGTACCCGTATCCAGCCAGGCCGTTCCCCGGTCCAGCACGCCTACTTTGAGTTTGCCTCTTTCCAGATAGACCTTGTTCACATCCGTAATCTCATACTCACCTCTTGGGCTTGGAGCAATGTTTTCGGCAATTTCTACCACATCGTTATCGTAGAAATAAAGACCCGGCACGGCATAGTTTGACTTGGGTTCGGCTGGCTTTTCCTCAATGCTTAGCACGTTGAAGGCTTCATCAAACTCCACCACACCATACCGCTCCGGATCGTGTACCTGATAGGCATACACGACACCTCCTTCGGGATCATTATTGGCCTGCAGAAGCTTGGATAAGCCTGAACCGTAAAAAATATTATCGCCTAAAATCAAAGCTACCTTATCATTCCCAATAAATTCTTTGCCAATGACGAAGGCCTGAGCCAGTCCATCCGGACTCGGCTGCACGGCATACTGGAATGAACAGCCCAAGCGACTGCCATCCCCAAGCAGTTTTTCGAAATGAGGTAAATCGTGGGGCGTCGAAATAATCAGAATCTCTTTAATGCCTGCCAGCATCAAAATCGACAGCGGGTAATAAATCATGGGTTTGTCATACACTGGCATGAGCTGCTTGGAAACGGCCAACGTCAGCGGATGCAAGCGGGTGCCGGAACCACCGGCCAGAATAATACCTTTCATCTTTTCAGTTTTGAATGAGTGAATGAGTGAATGATAGAATCATAAAATAAGGAGCTAGGTTGATTCAACCCTTACGGGTTAGGGCTATTCACTCATTCTATCCTTCATTTATTCAACATTGAATGATTATCGTTGTGCGTACATGCTTTCGTAATAGTTCTGGTAAGAGCCCGAGGTGACTTCTTCCAGCCACTCGGTATTAGCCAGATACCAATCTACCGTTTGTTCAAGTCCCTGTTCGAAGGTTACCGAAGGCTGCCAGCCTAACTCATTCATAATCTTGTGAGCATCAATGGCATACCGCAGATCATGCCCCGCCCGGTCGGTTACGTAGGTAATCAGGCCTGCTGACGTACCCGCGGAACGACCCAGTTTATTATCCATAATCGAGCACAACAAATGCACCAGATCAATGTTTTTCCATTCGTTAAAACCTCCAATGTTGTAGGTTTCACCGATCGTCCCCTGGTGGAAAACCACATCAATCGCACGGGCATGGTCAATGACAAACAACCAGTCCCGAACGTTTTCCCCCTTGCCATAAACGGGTAATGGCTTATGGTTGAGAATGTTATGGATCATCAGAGGAATCAGCTTCTCAGGAAAGTGATTGGGCCCGTAATTATTCGAGCAGTTGGTTAGTACAAAAGGAATGCCGTACGTGTTGCCGTAAGCCCGAACAAAATGATCGGAAGAAGCTTTGGAGGCTGAATAGGGTGATCGCGGATCGTATTTGGTTGTCTCCAGGAAGAACTCGGAAGGATCGTGCAGCTCTCCGTACACCTCATCGGTGGAAACGTGATAGAACAAATGCCGGGAATAGTCTTCTTTCCAGGCTTTTTTGGCCGCGTTCAGCAAATTCACCGTCCCAATGACATTGGTCAAGACAAAAGCCATGGGATCAGTAATGGAACGGTCCACGTGACTTTCAGCCGCCAGGTGAATGACGCCGTAGAAATCATGCTGGGTGAATAGCTCGTCGAGAAAAGCCGCATCGCGGATATCCCCTTTAACGAAAGTATAGTTGGCCGCCGATTCGATGTCCCTCAGGTTAGCCAGATTGCCGGCATACGTCAGGGCATCCAGGTTGAAAATCTGGTACGTATCGGTGTATTCCTTCACAAACCGACGTACTACATGAGAGCCTATGAAACCCGCTCCTCCCGTAATTAGTATCTTTTTCATTTAATATATTACAGACAAAGTATTGAATATTTATTTTGCTAATGCCTCCTGCCACCGCCAGGCGTCTGCCAGCGACTCTTCCAGCGTTTTTTTAGCTTTCCAGCCCAATTTTCCAGTTGATTTACTCACATCTGCATAGACTTCCATTACATCGCCAACCCGACGGGGAGCAAATTCGTAATTTAAATCTATACCCGTTACTTTTTCAAAAGTAGTGATGAGTTTCAGAACGCTTGTACCCTGCCCAGTTCCAATATTGAAATAATCGTAATAATTAGAAGCGGATTGATCAATCAGTAGCTCTAATGCTTTCACATGAGCTTTTGCCAGGTCCACCACGTGAATAAAATCACGGATACAGGTTCCGTCTGCGGTGGGATAATCCTTTCCAAATACCATTAATTTCTCTCGTAGACCAGCAGCCGTTTGGGTCATATAAGGCACCAAGTTAGCAGGTACGCCACGGGGTAATTCACCAATCAACGCCGAAGGGTGAGCTCCAATAGGGTTAAAGTAACGCAAAGCCAACGCTTTCAGATTTGCTCCTGAAGCAACCGTATCCCGAATGATTTCTTCCCCTACCTGTTTCGTATTTCCATAGGGTGAAGCTGCTGGCTGCACGGGGGTATCTTCCGTAACAGGTACCTGTTCAGGCTGCCCATAAACGGTACAAGACGAAGAGAAAACCAGATTTGAAACGCCGGTGGCGGTCATCGCTTCCAGCAAGGTTACCAGAGCAGAAATATTATTTCGATAGTAGAGTAAAGGCTTTTCTACTGATTCACCAACCGCCTTACTAGCAGCAAAGTGAATGATTCCCTGAATATTTTCTTCTTTGAAAATATTCGTGAGCAGATCAAGATTATTACAGTCGGCGGAATAACATTTAACAGAACGACCCAGGATAGATTCCAGACGTTGCAGCACTGACTCCTCGGAGTTAGAAAAATTATCGATAATAATGGGCTCAAAACCCGCTCCGATTAATTCAACTACGGTATGAGAGCCAATAAACCCGGCTCCGCCGGTAACAAGGATATTCATGAAGTTCAGCAGGATGAATCAGATATGGCCTCAAAAATAGGAAAAATACAATTGCCCTGATAATCCAACTCTTTTTAAGATATCTAACGTATGGTAAGAAATCGGGCCATCCAACCACATTAAAACCTGCCTGTATCCTTATTATCCGTAGCATTTATTCATTCATTTGCAACGAAAATGGCTTGGAATTAGTTAAAAAGTGAAAGTATACGCACTTTGAATTTCTATAAAAAACGTGTATTTTAAACCCAAAATTGACTAACACTCTGTATGGATAGCCGCGAACTGAAAGCTCTGGTTTCTTTATTGGAAGATGATGATCGGGAGGTCTCTCTAATGATTGAGCAACAGATTCGTTCTTTAGGTGACACCGTAATTCCATTTTTAGAAGACCACTGGGAAAATTCCGGGTTTAATCCGCACGTTCAGAAACGCATTGAAGATTTAATCCACGATCTGCAATTACGCACCCTTACCGAACGCCTGAAAACCTGGAAAAATAACGGAACAACCGATTTGCTGGAAGGCCTTTGGCTAATTGCCACTTACCAATACCCGGACCTTTCGCTGGAAAAAATTCAGCGTGAGATTGATCAGATTTATTATGATGCCTGGCTGGAGTTTCACCACGGGATGCATCCAGCCAGGCAAATTGATACCCTTAATTATGTGTTTTTCAAAAAGATGAAATTTGGAGCGAATACCAAGAATTTTCATTCGGCTTCCAATTCCATGCTAAACATTGTGCTCGAAACACGTAAAGGGAATCCGATTAGCCTTTGTGTGTTGTATATGCTCGTTGGCCGGCGGCTGGGCATGCCTTTATACGGTGTAAACCTTCCCAATCTGTTTGTACTAACATACAAGCAAAATGACGTTCAGTTTTACATTAACGTTTTCAACAAAGGGCTCGTTTTTCAACGCAAAGACATTGATAGTTACATTGCTCAGTTAAATCTGGCTCCTTCCCCGATCTTTTACAATCCTTGCTCAAACCTTGACATCCTCCGGCGGGTATTACGAAACCTAACGCTGGCGTTCGAGAAAACAGGAGATGACGATCGCGTTCAGGAAATCAATCGTTTACTAAAAATACTACTTGACTCAGATAACCCAAACGACGAACATTAACCTTCTACAGCAACCGTAAGAATATGCCCTTCTGGTCGCCAGACACTCAGGTCATACGGTTGGTTCCAGTCAGGTGTTTTCAACCAGCCTTTTACGTAGTCGGCCCGCTCATGAAAAGGCTCAATAGGAATATTTGCTTTGAAACTCAGTTTTTTCTGGCCGTGCAACTTATATAAAGCTTCTTTCGCCGTCCAGTAAATAGCTAATCGTTCCAGTTCAGAGTTGGCATGCTGAAATTCTGACTCATTCAGAAACTTATGAGCGACCACACGTAGCTTTTCACTAATAGGTTCAATATCTAGCCCAACGCGAGCCGTGGGATGCCAGACAACAGCAGCCCATTGAGTAGTATGCGAAAGCGAAAAATGTCCGTGTGTGTTTTTTAAAGAAGGTTTATCAAATTCATCCTTCATAATTCCCTGATACGGAAAACCCGTTTGCTCAAGCAGGGTTTGAATGAGTAGTCGACTTGCCAGAAATTCGCGTTGTTTCTGAGGATGAGTAATTTGTGTAAATTCAGCTAGGTCTTCATCACTTCCCCGAAACTGATTCCGTAGCTCCTCTATTTCTTCCGTAATTTCCCAAAGAGCAAGTTTTGCTACGCTATCTATGGACTGAACCCAAACCAGTGACATTATATTCTACTATTTTTGAACAAAAATACGGTATGTCCCGGTTAAATACTCTGTTCAGTAGTAGGCTTTCGTTCCTGATGTAATTTTCTCAGCGAACACAGTCTTAATAACCCTCCTACTACTTCTCTGTAAGACTTGTACAACGAGATATGTCTTTATACGTTGAAAAAATAGACACCTTTGCCGGCCACCGCGATGCAATTTATGCCATAACAGCCGCTACTGAACCTACTCAGTTTTTTTCGGCAGGGGCCGATGGGATGGTGATCCGCTGGAATCTGATTCGCCCTGATTTGGGGGAACTGATTGCCCGTATACCTGCTTCTGTTTACGGCATGACCTTCGATTCCGTTAATAACCTGTTATGGGTCGGTCAGAATTTTGAAGGAATTCACCGCATTGACCCTGATACACGGCAGGAAAAAGATTCTTTAAAGCTTACAAACGCCGCCATTTTTGATATTCAACTGGTGGATAATATAGCTTTGCTCGCGTTAGGTGATGGAACTGTTCTGGTAATAGATCAGGCCGCTTTTGCCATTCGTAAGCATTTAAAAGCCAGTGATGCCTCTGCTCGTTGCATTGCCATAAACCGCATTAGCCGGGAATTTGCAATAGGTTATAGCGACCATACCATTAAGATTTTCGATCTGGATACACTTGAGTTAACCTTTATAATTGCTGCTCATGCTCACTCTGTCTTTACAGTATGCTATTCACCAGATGGCCAGTTACTCCATTCGGGAGGTCGGGATGCTCATTTAAAAACCTGGTCAGTTCATGACCAATATCAGCTTCAGCAAGATGTAGTGGCTCATATGTTTGCCATTAACCATATAGCATATAGCCCAAATCATCAGTGGATTGTAACGGCCAGTATGGACAAATCCCTGAAGGTATGGGAAGCAAAAACCAGTCGATTATTGAAGGTAATTGACCGGGCTCGTCATGCGGGGCATCGAACATCTGTTAATAAAGTACTATGGACAACTCATAAAAACTGTTTAATTTCGGGCTCAGATGACCGACTTCTTTCCATTTGGGAAATTCGGCAGCCTTCCTAAAAACTAGTTTTTATCGGAAAGGCTTGTATTTAAACCAGAAATATAATTGTATTTGGATAACTTTAGGTTTTAATAAGGGGTCCAGCCACTTATAAATCTTCATTCACGGTATTGCTGCTAAGAATATGAACATAACACCACTTGATATTCGTAAACATTCTTTCGAGCGAGTTTTTCGGGGCTACGATAAAGACTCCGTTGATGCTTTTCTGTCATCCCTTTCGCAGGAATGGGAAAAACTTCTGGATGAAAACAAGCTCTTACGCGAACGCCTTGAACGTACTGAAAGTGATTTCAGCAAATTAAAGGCTCTGGAAAACACCTTATACAAAACCCTACAGACGGCTCAGCAAACCAGCCATGAGATGGTTTCAAAAGCCGAAGAGGAGTCACAAAAACGGGTTGTTGAGGCTACACAACAGGCCGAGCAGTCTTTACAATCGGTCCGCAAAGAAGCAGAGGAAGCTCTTCAGAATGCCCGCAAACAATCAGGAATACTATTGATGGAAGCCGAAAACAAAGCACGTTATATTATCGAAGAGGCTCTCAATGAGTTAAAAGGTCTGGAACGTGATTGTAAGGCAATGGAAAAATACAAAGAAATACTCATTACCCAGATTAAAGGCTATGCTACGGATGCTCTGGAAAAAGTACAGCGTTTTGAAGAAAAGTCACAGCAAGATGAGGATGAGTATGTCAATAAGGTATCTGAACTAAATGCGGTATTGGATAAAATTCCAACCACACCCCCAGCCGTACTGGATGAATTACCTCAGACTACGGAAATAAGCACTGAAGAGAAATTAGTTCTTACTAAAGCCCCCATAGAAACCACTAGTGAAACAGAACCTGTCACGCAGGAAAAGGCAGAAGAAGGTTCATTTTTCGACTCTATTTAACAGCAGATTTACCCAACCGCTACCAATTTTGTATGGGCACTATCGCCTTAGAAGGTCTTGAGTTTTTTTCATACCATGGTTTCTATGCTGAAGAGCAGAAAATTGGAAATCGATATGCTGTAGACGTTATTATTACGGTTGATTTTGAGCAGGCAGCTATTGACGATAAGTTAAGCGAAACAGTCAATTACGAAAAAGTATACCAGATTGTCTCAGAAATCATGCAGCATTCTCACAAACTCCTGGAACACATCGCTTACCAGATTATTACTCAAATTCGGGAGCGATATCCGCGAGTAGAAACCGTAAAAGTAGCCGTTTCAAAATTCAATCCACCCGTAGGTGGTGTTTGTGAACGTGCCCGGGTAACGCTGCAAGCTTAACTGCCACGAAATTAGCACTCCGTTTATTCCTAACACGTCAATTGAATAACCTACATGGAATATCAATTTGTAGATCCTCAGGAAGAAGGGTTTCACAACGAATATTTTGAAATCCGTCTGTCTGAAAAAGGTACTGAATTACGGAGTATATACTTTACTTCCAACGAAGACAACCTGGAAGAAATGGCCGAAGAAATTGTTAATAAGTACGAAAATACAGCCGAAGGCTGAACGCTTATTCCACACCCTAAAATCCATCGTTTAAACTAGTTTACGTGTTTTTTGTATGTTAGGCCTCATACTAATTATGAAAAATTTCAAATACCTTAACTTAATTCTAGTAATTCTGCTAATTAGCTCGGCTGCGAAAGCGACACCCCCTCTGATACTAGCAGATAGTACGACGTGGCAAGACTATGTAGGCAAATACGAAGGCTCCGCTGGCGTATTTGAGTCTCTCATTATTACGATTGAGAATGGCCAATTAATGGCTGATGCTATCGGTCAGGGTAAAGGCCAATTAGTAGAAGACGCTAATCAGGCCGATACCTTTCAGGCTCCCGAGTACGATGCCACTGTCCAGTTTTTTCGGGATGATTCAAAGCGAGTAATTCGCTACCGTTTATCAGTACAAGGACAGATTTTTGAAGGAAAGAAACTATAAAGCGATCGGCCCCTGGGTTCAGGGGCCGATCGCTTTATAAAAAGTACCCGGGAGCAACCACTACCCGGGCCAGCTCAAAACTGGAGCTGTACCAATGTTTTTGTTTTTCTGAGCCAAATTTAAAAATCTTTTCTCGAATTATTGTATCAAATACCCATATTGGTAATCCCATTTTTTTAAATAAAACTTTATTTTGTCCTACAGTTCTACCCATATTCCTAAGAGTATAGGCTTTAGATAAGAAACGCCATAAAAAGTCATAGTTTTGCCAAAAAATAGTGTTCTGTTAATTGTATTTGATATATGGCTTTACGTACGCTCGTTAAAATTTCCAATATCACGAATTTATCTGATGCTCGTTACTGTGCCGGTATGGGAGTAGAATGGCTAGGGTTTTCAATGGATGATATTGCTTTAGATAGATTTACTGAAATCAGGAGCTGGCTGGCTGGCGTTTCAATTGTTGGTGAAACCAATTCCAGGGATTTAGATACTATTGAGCAACTGACAACTACCTACCAGCCTGATATTCTTCAAATTAGCCATCCGGAAATTCTTGTAGCGGTAAAAAAACTAGGATTGCCCGTAATTTTGAAACTTGATTTGGCAGAAGGATTACCTACCGCATTGCCCGAAACGGAATATTATTTAATTGACCACTCTGATCCGTTCGCTCATTTAGATGCCCCAACGATGGGCTACATTGATCAATTTGCTTTCCAGCATCCAACCTTACTAGGTTTTGGAATAACCGAGTTTAATGTTCTGGAAGCACTGGAACAACTGCCTGTCAAAGGTATTGCCTTAACCGGAGGTGAAGAAACCCGTCCAGGTTTTACCGAATTTGGTGAAATGATGGATATTCTGGAACGAATTGAAGAAGAGTAACAAATGAAAAGGCCAGAATTCTGGCCTTTTCATTTCATGGAATTTTGCTTTCAGTCAAAAAACAAATAGCCTACGGCAATAGCAGTAATAATTCCTGCCAGATCAGCCAGCAAACCCGCCCATAACGTATACCGCGTTTGCTTAACATTCACTGCTCCGAAATAAAGAGCAATAACGTATAGAATCGTATCGGATGACCCCTGGAAAATGCAGGCTAACCGACCTACGAATGAATCAGCTCCAAACGTTTTCATCGTTTCGATCATCATCGCCCGAGAACCACTTCCACTTAATGGGTGCATCAGGGCTGTTGGTAAGGCATCTACCCATTCCGTCCGAATCGGAAAAAACTGAAAAGCCCAGCGAAATCCGTCTACTACGTATCCTAAAGCTCCCGAATTTCGTAATACTCCAATCGCAACGAGCATTCCAACCAGATAAGGAATAATACGAACAGACGTTTCAAAACCGCCCTTTGCTCCCTCTACAAAAGCCGCAAAAACATCTACTTTTTTTCGAAAAGCGGCTAGTACAAAGCTTAGGATGAAACCAAACAATACAACATTGCTAAATACTTTCGAAAAGGTCTCTATTCCTTCTTTTGACAACGTACTTAAATACGTCAGTAAGACAACAATGACCAGAGTAAGGCCGCCCAACCAGCCCAATATAACCCGATCAAGCAAATTAATCCGTTGACGAAAGGCCACGAACAATAAGCCTACCAGTGTAGCGACATAAGTGGCAATTAAACAGGGAATAAAGATATCTGAAGCATCTGCTGCACCATAAATAGCCCGCTGTGCCATTATGCTTAGTGGAATGAGCACGGGTCCAGCTGAGTGAAGGGTCATGAACATAATCTGAGCGTTGGTAGCCACTTCTTTATTCGGATTTAGCTCCTGTAAACTCTGCATGGCCTTTAACCCGAATGGGGTAGCAGCGTTATCAAGCCCTAACATATTGGCCGAAAAATTCATAATCATTTGTCCATGAGCCGGATGGTCTTTAGGAACTTCTGGAAATAAACGATTAAAGAAGGGCCCAATTCGCCGGGCCAGAAAGCCAATGGCTCCCGCCTCTTCGCCAATCTTCAGAATCCCTAAGAAAAAAGTCATAACCCCCGCTAAAGGCAAAGCAATTTTCATAACAGCCACCTCGGCTGAGTCAAACATGCCATCAATAATCAGCTTGAAAATTTCAGTATCTCCAAACAGAATCAGCTTGATCAGAGCAACAACAAAAGCAATCAGGAAAAAGGCAATCCAGAGGTAGTTTAAAGCCATAGAATCAGGAAATCAAAACAATATGAAGGAATATCAGAACTGGAATATCTGCTAACGACCAACCAAACTACACAATTTTAAGAGCTAAATGGCTATTTTACCCCAAAATTGAATCGTATGAACCGTATTGTGTTTTTGTCGTTAGTCTGCCTGTTCTCTTTTGGGTCGTTTATCTCCGAAAATTGTGAGGATGAAAAGCAACTGGAAAAAGCAGGCTTAGTGGATATTCAACAGGTAGATCCAACACTCCTGGTAGATTTGAAGTATTCAACCCCTGATAATTTCATGCATAAAGATGTGTATGGCTGCATTACCCACTGTTTTTTGCAACCACTGGCTGCTGAAAAACTGAAGAAAGCACATGATTGGCTGAAGAAAACGTACCCTGCCTATCGCCTGCTAGTGTATGACGGAGCCCGTTCCCGAAAGGTTCAATGGAAACTTTGGGAGGCTCTTCCTCAGTACGCTCCAAAATATCGTGAAAACTACGTAGCGAATCCACGCAAAGGCTCCATTCATAATTATGGTTGTGCGGTTGACTTGACCATAGCTACCAAAGACGGCAAAGCCCTAGACATGGGAACGCCCTTTGATTTTTTTGGAAGTGAAGCATATCCTAGAAAGGAAGCTGAAATGTTGCGTCAGGGAAAAATTACTGCAAAGCATATTGCCAACCGGGAAATACTACGGAAAGCCATGGAAGCTGGTGGCTTTATGGGCATCACCAGTGAATGGTGGCATTTTAACGCAATGAGCCTGGCACAGGCTAAAGTAAAATATGGAATTGTTGAATAGATAAGCATTCGGCCTCTGATTTTCAACAACCTGCAAAAAAACATAAAAATAATTCCGCAGATACTTGCCAAAGGAGTGTTTAATTCCCTATGTTTGCAGTCCCAAACGACGGATATAGTATAAAACAAGGGTGATTAGCTCAGCTGGTTCAGAGCATCTGCCTTACAAGCAGAGGGTCGGGGGTTCGAATCCCTCATCACCCACTCTTCAAAAAGCACTTGGCAACTCAAATTGCTAAGTGCTTTTTTTATTTGCAGTGATAATGTATCTTCATTTCGTTAGAAGTATTTTTTGGTTCGGCACATCCCGGCGAACTGATCCGGGAAACCTTCGAGGGCCTTTTTGAAGAAACAGGCAAAAAGATTGAGGTGTCAGTGATAGCCTAAGCATTCAGGCCTGCCTAAGAAATACACAAGGAAGTATAATTAATTTATTATTCTTGGCAACATTTTCACTTTTAATGGCGTACTAGCTATTAAAACGATTTTAAATACATACTCTTATGAGACAAAAAGTAATTCCGATTTCACTGTTTCTCTTTCTAGTTGCCTTCTATCTTCTGTCCTGCAAAAAGAATGAAGACGCGGTAACAACAGCAACTGTCTCTGCTTTAACGTGTTCATCGGTTACATTTTCAGCTACTGCCACAGAAAACACTGTTTACTCTGGTTCCGCTACTGTTCCATATACAGGAGGTAATGGAGTTGCTTACTCAGCGGGCACTGCCATTGCCTCTACTGGGGTGACAGGTCTTACAGCAACCCTGGAAGCGGGAACCTTAGCTAGTGGAGCAGGCAACCTTACCTATACTATTACTGGTACGCCTACTTCCTCTGGTACGGCTTCTTTTGCGATTACATTTGGCGGACAGTCCTGTTCACTAAGCTTAACCGTAAGTTCGTCATCCAGTAGTACTACAGACTGTGATGATGAGTCCGGAGTATCGAAGATAGTCTGTTTAGCTAATGCTTTTCTGGCCACTTTATCAACAACCCAGCAAGCTTCCGTGGTTCTTACCTTAAATCTGACGAATGCGAAACGTTGGTCTAATTTACCCTGTGCTTTGGAATGCCGGAATGGCTTACTGTTTAGTAGTCTGAGTGACACGCAAAAAACCGCTGCACTAGCCTTAATTCAAGCAGCATCGGGTACTGATACAGGAGAAGGGTATGATGAATTTAACCAAATTAGAATGGCGGATAGTTACTTAGGCCTGTCTGCTAGCGGTTATACTGAAGGGAATTACGTGATTGCTTTTTTAGGTACTCCCTCAACCACCGGAAAATGGATGCTCCAGTTTGGTGGACACCACTATGCACAAAATATTACCTATAGTGCCGGCGAAGTTATCAGTATTACCCCCTTACATGAAGCGGTAGAACCCAAAGGTTCTTTCACTTATAACGGAACTACCTACTCGGGTCCAATTGAAAGTGAGCATACTGCTATGCAGAACATGTTAGGTTCGTTTAGTAGCACAGAATTGGCTTCAGCAAAGATTTCTGAAACGTTTTCTGATTGCTTAATGGTGCCAGGCTCCACCACCAATACCTTCCCTAGCACTAAACAGGGAATCAAAGTAAGTGCACTCAGTACGACTGCCCAAACGGCAGTGCTGACGGCGATTGCGACCTGGGTAAATGATGTGGACGCTACCTCTGCCGCTAAGTACTTAGCTATTTATCAAGATGAGTTGGCTGACACGTACGTAACCTATGCCAGCAATACTAGTGCTACAGCTGGTACAGCCACTTCATTTTTAACGACTAATACAGATTATGTCCGAATTGACGGACCAAGTGTCTGGATTGAATTTGTCTGCCAGAATGGTGTCGTGATTTCTGATCAAATTCACTATCATACGGTCATGAGAGATCAGACACGTGATTATATAGGCTTATAAGTATTATAATAGTTTCAAGTCTATGTCAATTTTGTGCATTAGTAAAAACATCCTTCAAATTCGTTTTTGGGGGATGTTTTTATCAATCTTATTGCTTCTTCTTTTTAATCCGGTTCCTCTTGAGGCTCATCCTTCTCCTAATACCTTGGTGTTTGTAGATGTTCAACCGGGTAAAGTTTTGCTGGAAGTTCAAATGCCCGTACCGGAATTAGAGCTTGCTTTCGGGCATAACCTATCTCGTAATCCTGAAAATATTATCAATCAATGGGGCCCCGAGTTAACTGCCTATCTCCTGCAGCATATTCACGCTTATGTGTCCAGGAATCATCCCTGGCAGGTAAAAGTAAATGGCCTGAAAATGGCTAAAGGATTATACGCAGATCAGGTAAACCATTATTGGGAGGTAAATGCTGACGTTGAACTTATTCCATCAAACCATGAAAGTACCCGAAAATTCTTTCTTGATTACAGTGTAATCATGCATCAAGTTATCAATCACGTGGCCTTTGTAGCAATAAGAAGTGATTGGGAAACGGGTAATGTTCACGATACAAATTCCGAACCACAAATCATTAGCTGGAATAACCGGGATAATGTTATTGATCCGTTGGAAATTAGTTTACAAACGGGTAACTGGTGGAAAGGCTTTAAAAGGATGATGGAAATAGGGATGGAGCATATTAAAGACGGAACAGATCACTTACTGTTTTTAATTGTATTACTCTTGCCTGCTCCTTTACTGACTGCCGGGAAACGATGGGGTAAATTCGGCGGAATTTCGTATAGCCTATTGCGGTTGGTTCGCATTGTCACAGCTTTTACGATAGGCCATTCCATTACGCTGCTAATAGGCTCGCTGGGATGGATACAGGGGCCTTCACAACTTGTTGAAATACTCATTGCCTTTTCCATCTTCCTATCGGCAATTCACGCGGCACGTCCTCTATTTCCTGGTCGGGAAACTTGGATAGCAGGAGGCTTTGGCCTGATTCACGGTCTGGCTTTTGCGGGTACCTTGGCCAATTTACGGCTTGATACATGGCCTATGGTATTAAGTATTCTGGGGTTCAACTTAGGTATTGAACTCATGCAGTTGATGATTATAGCAATTGTGATGCCCTGGCTTTTATTAATAAGTAAAACGCCTTTTTACCACTGGTTTAGACTAACAGGAGCCTTCCTGGCAGGTATAGCGGCTCTAGGATGGTTGGTGGAACGTCTTACTACACAAGAGAATGTGATAACCATTAGTATAGCCAAATTATCCGAGTACGAATATTGGTTTATTGGCAGTCTGGCGATTCTTTCGGTTAGCCTTTTTATTTATTATGAATATACTGTTAATAAACAAAAGGTAAAATCCAGGTTTTAGTTGTTTATAGCGACAAAGATTTTCGTTCTTGAAGAGCAGTATTATCGCCTTTTACCTTCTTAAAGTGCGATAATTATTTTAATTTGGGGGTAACTCTCCTAAAACGACCACCGTTATTACCGTATCCAACCAACTCTTCCCGTCGGCGTAACTGAAAATCTCAGTCACACGCATCCCAGTAAATTCAATCAACCCATAATCAAAACGCTCTTCGTGTGCTCCACTTCAATCATGAAGTCCTCTCCAGGCATACAGCATATTTCTACCAATTTTTTCTTCCGTCCGGGAAACCACTTTTGAGCAGGCCCCCGTCTGAACAGCTGTGTTTACCTCGCTCATGTCATTGACAATTACCGCTACTTTAAGTCCATGCTTATGCTGCATAGACTCATTTTGCCGGCTGCTGGAAAGCTGCTCAGGGCATCACTGGAAGTTTTTTCAGGAGGCCAGGCACTAGCCTGTTTTTTACTTTGACAGTTAAGCAGTTCCGTAAATGCAACAATATTGCAATATATTTATTGCTTTCTAGCTTAATATACTTTTCTGAAAATCAGTATCTTATATATCAAATAACAAATTGTTCGCAGAAATTTAATTAGACTTTAATGTACACATATGCAACATTGTTGCAATTAATGTTGCATATTGTGCTACTCTTATGAAAAATTGGGTGGTACTTATTGGTATAATGATGTGGTATTCAAAAGCCCATGCACAAATTGCCTGCCGGGATTCAATTCGTGGAGTGGTAGAACGGACGGACGGGTTGCCGCTTATTGGAGCACGTATCTGGCTGGAGGGAATATCCCGAGGAACCATAACGGACTCGCTGGGCCATTTTACGGTACCTTTACTTTGCCCGGGTAATTATTTGCTACGTTGTCAATTCCTGGGATATATCCCACAAGAAAGACAAATCAGTATACCACAATCTGGCATACTTCAGTTTCGGCTGGTATCTAAGGCCACTGATTTACAGGAACTCAGGATAACACAACATCGTTCTGAAGGCCAACAGCTCCTACAGGTCCAATCGGAATTAGCCGGACAAGCTCTTGATCAGGTTCGTGGGCAGTCGCTGGGAGAAATGTTAAAAGCAATAACCGGCTTATACTCCATTCAAACGGGGCCGACCATTTCCAAACCGGTCATTCATGGCTTACACAGCAATCGGATACTGATTCTGAATAATGGAATTCGACAGGAGGGCCAACAATGGGGCAGTGAACACGCCCCTGAAATTGATGCTTTTCTGGCGTCCCGGCTAACGGTGATTAAGGGTGCAGCAAGTATTCGCTACGGATCGGATGCCATTGGGGGAGTCATACTGGTAGAGCCAAAAGATATGCCCGCCGATCCGGGCCTGAGTGGAGAAGTTAATATAGCAGGAGGCTCGAATGGACGAATGGGAATTGTTTCAGGACGAATGGAGGGGGCCTTTAGTGGTGCTCTGAGCGGCTTGAGTGCTCGTGTTCAGGGAACGCTAAAGCAATCGGGTTATGTAAAAACGCCGCATTATTATCTGGAGAACACCAGTTACCGGGAACGAAACTTCTCAACCGATATTCATTATGATCGAAAGAAACTCGGCATTGAATTATTCTATAGCCGTTTTGCTACTAAAATTGGTCTTTTCACTGGAGCACAGATTGGTAGTCTAGCCGACTTATATGCGGCTTTGCAGCGTAGTGAGCCTTTGGTACAACCCGGTTTTTCGTATCAGTTAGAACGACCGTATCAGGATGTGCAGCATGATCTAATTAAACTTAAAGCCTTTCTAAGGTCCGATCGGTGGGGCACTTTTACGATAACCGCAGCCAGGCAACAAAACCTGCGTCAGGAATATGATTACGTTCCCTTTAGTGGGGCACTTACTCCCGAACTCTATTTAAAATTAGTGACTCATACCGCTGATTTGATATGGGAGAAAGCAAAAACCAAACCCTCAGGGCAGTGGTCAAGTTCGGCAGGGTTTACCGGCTTGACGCAGGGAAATGTTCGGGAATATCTTTTTCTCATTCCCAATTACCGTACGTACGCGGGCGGGGCATTCGTACTCGAACAATTCAGGCGTAAGCAGTTGCAGTTGGAAGCAGGAATCCGGTACGATTATCGCTGGTTAAGAGCTTATTTTCTGGACGAACTAACCAATACCGTCTATTTTAAAACGCATACCTGGTCGAACAGTAATGCCTCACTGGGAGCATCGTACCAGCTTCATAATCATCTGAGTATACTGGCTAATGTCAGCACAGCCTGGCGGGCTCCTAACGTTGCTGATCTCTATTCAGATGGCTTGCACCAGAGTGCAGTGGCTTACGAACATGGTAATGAAAATCTGGTTCCAGAAAAGGCGTATAATGCTAACCTGTCGTTCATTTACACTAAAAAACGACTGACGGCAGAACTCGGGTTATACAATAATCTGATTTCAAATTACATCTATCTCAAGCCCGATTCCCTTCCTGTCGTTAAACAACGTGGAACGTTTCCATCCTACACGTATGATCAGGTACGGGCAACCTTTCGGGGCGTTGATCTGACGTTATCCTATGATCTGAGCTCGAAGCTAAGTCTGAATTCGAAAACCTCTCTTTTGTTCGCTTATGACCATACCCATCATGATTATCTGGTATCCATTACGCCCCAGCGAACCGAAAATAGTATTTCCTATCTGGCAGGAAACTGGAAAAAATTCCGCCAGCCTTATGTTCGTCTGACGACTTTGTTTGTCGCTCATCAAAACCGGGCTCCAGCCGTTAGTAGCAGATTAGAAAATGGTCAGTATATCTACACCGGTGATTTTGCACCGCCACCACCGGCATATTTTCTGTTAGGAGCTGAACTAGGAACCACCCTGGCTATTGCCAAACAGTCAGTAGGAATTATCGTAACTGGTACCAATCTGATGAATACGGTATACCGCGATTACCTGAACCGCTTTCGCTATTTCGCAGATGAGCCAGGCCGTAATGTGATGCTAAAACTGAAAGTTCCCTTTTAATTATCAGTCAATTAATACCTTTTTTCTCATGAAACGAGTCTACACTGCTATCGTTTTTAGTATAGTGATGCTATCCTTACTGGGTGCTTGTAATAAGGAAGAACAATCGGTTGCCCCAACGATTGATAATGAATCCCTGACAACGGTAACGCTGCAGCTTACCAACAAAGCCGACACAAGTGATGTCGTAACCGCAACGGTAGATGATCTAAATTCAACACCTGACTTCTCTGACGCAACGCTCAATCTGAAGGCAAATACCTCGTATTCAGGGGTAATCCTCCTGACAGATAATTCTACAAATCCTGCAACGGATGTAACCGCAGAAATTAAGGAACGGGAAAATATCCACCTGTTTGTGTACACCCCCAGTAGTGACCTAAACCTGGGAGTCACCATCACGGATGAAGACACAAACCCTTCCCCTGGTCCTTATCCGGTTGGCCTAACTTATGATGTCACGACAGGAGCCGCCAGCACCGGGACGCTAAATGTCGTTCTTCGTCACCAGCCTAATGTAAAGGATGGTACCGCTACGCCTGGCTCTTCAGATCTGGATACCGACTTCACCGTAATCATTAAATAAGTTTTAGATACGATCCTCTTATGAAACAATTTTGCTATCTTTTTTTCCTGGCTAGTTTATTAAACCTGACCTTAGCTCAGGCTCAGGAAAAAGCTCGCTCGTTTGTAGAAGTGTTCGGGGGAATAGCCGGTGTTTCCGGCAATTTTTCCAAAAACGATTACTCTAATCCAGCTTCTGGTTTTGCACGGACGGGGGCTAATCTTGGGATTCAGGGAGCCTGGTTTCCTGGAAAACACTTCGGCATAGGAGCTACTATTGTGCAGGCTGATTACAAGGTTCATACGCAGTCGCTGGCGGAAGGATACCTTGAAGATTTTGACGTAGATGAAGCCACGGTATCCAGTAAACATTATCAACTGCGTTCGTTATTAGTGGGGCCTTATTATTCATTTACCTGTCATAAATTCACACTGGATCTGAGAGCTTTGGTCGGCATTTCAAATACGACTTTGCCTGCTTTAAATGTTGGTTTGGAAGACGAATCCAGCTTTACCCAGAATAAGGCTACCGCTACGAGCTTTGCTTATCAACTCGGTGCAGGCCTACGTTATGCCATTTTCTCACATTTGGGTCTTGCTCTGAGAGGTGATTATGCGAGTACAAAACCAGATTTCTCCGTTTCATACACCAATCTTAATAATAGTTCAGGTCGAACAATTTCGATGTATCATGAAAAAATAAATGGCTTTAACGGGACGATCGGCATTTTTTATCAGTTCTAAAGATGCTCATGGTTTTGAGCTTATTCAAACCTACCTATGAAAGTAGATTTATATAAAGCCCTGGTAGGTGTAATCTCGAAAAACATTCAAGCTTGGTCTTGCTATTTATCAACCATACGTACAGGATTCACACTGAAATTATTTTCTTCCACAGTTTGGATACCTCATTTGTCATTACGCAAGAAAAATTCATACTATTTCAATAATTCTTAATTTGGGATGATGAATAATTATGCAAAACAAAATAACACTATACGTTTTGTCATTTTATGAAGGGTTATAGTGAAACTTACAAAGCCAGTATTGCTACAATTGTACTACTTCCATATCCGATAATCATCACTTTATCTTCATTCATCCGGGCAATCCCTTTAAACGATATCGCATTCGAATAGGTTCTTCTGACATAGCTTGCCCATCCGTCATTCGTAACCATTATATGACCTAATGAATAAGCATCCGTTGATTCATAATTCAACCCAATTCCTATGGCTTGTTTTTCATTAAGAAAACAAATTGGTCTGGCATAGTGGATCTCCCTTATCTTATATGAATCTCCATTTACGATTTCGACTAGCCTACTATCGGCCTGAAGAATGGTCTTGCTTCCTACATAATAAACTTGGTATAAATGATCCGTGATAGAAGTTTGTTTGTTATTCCAAGTATTTCCTCCATCATTGGTTACATAATAAGTTCCATTTAAAGCAGTTACTATTCCCTCTTGATTCGTTTTAAAAAAAACACCTGTTGCCAAGGTATTTTCTGGCAGCAACATGCTCTGCCAGGAATTCCCACCGTCCTGAGTTTTTAAGATGGAAGTAGCCCCATTCAGCAAATAGCCAACTGAAGAAGATGGGAAATTAATACTCTGAGGTTCAAAATCAGATCCCTCTTTTTTGACTGTCCAGGTTTGCCCGCCATCTTGGGTTTCTAGTAAAATTCCCCTTGCTCGTTCTGAATCATATCCAATGATAAATCCAGTAGTTTCGTTAATAAACGTAATATCCAGTAAGGATGCTGTAGAAGTATGAGAATCAAGGCTCTCCCAATGTTTTCCTCCATTGGTTGTTTTCGACAAATATCCATTATTCCCTACTACAAAACCAGTTGAATCATTTGTAAAGAGTAGCTTGTTGCAATATACTCCCCTCGGCATATCGGTTTCCAAAAAAGAAAGGCTATCCAAAGTAAGAGAACGTTCAGCCCCCGCCATTTCTTCTTCCCTACGGCATCCCATCCAAAGAACACACAACAGCATAATCATCAAAAAACGATTAGCCACTTTATCGACTTGAAAGGTTTTCTCTCTTTTGGCCTCAATAGATTGCATTTTTTATAACGTTTATAAATATTAAAATCACGTATTTTGCAATTGACTTTTATGATTTTATTTTACAGATACTACTTAAATAAGCACCTATAATATTTCATAAAATGACCCATGTTAAGCGATTAAGGTTGTAAAGGTTAAAAAATTTAATTCTTTTTACTGCTATCCATTTCGCATATAACTATATATAGTTTTATATGTATCAACAATACTTTTTCAAACTTTAATTTACAGCATTTTTGTATTTTTTATTCCAAGAACCGGTATGCTCTATACGAATCGATAGTTTGAATAGATAAACACACTATAACTCTACTAAAAATTTCTGAATCGAACCCACTTCACGCGTCGGAATTCATTATTACCTGGATTCTTGCAATCAGACAAGGCAAGAACCCTCGTTCTGGTTGCTGGTAGCAGCGAGCGGAAATGTAACTATTCCAGAAAAAGAGTACTCCTATTGAACAACGTTGGAATCAGCATTTCTTTCCCCCATAAAAACCATAAAGACCCCTTTTGTAAATGAGTTCGTGGCTCCGTTTTCATAAAAGATAGGGCATCCTACTAACCCTGGCTCCGGGCTTCAGCCCAATCGTTTGGTTTATTGCGGCTTGTAGAAGATGATGTATATTTGAACATGTTAAGAAAATTATTCAGCCTGGAAGCCTTTGCCGAGAAACGTATTTTTGGTTTGGATCTGCTGCGGGCTATTGCCATATTAATTGTAGTAGATGCTCATACGTCTGCATTGCTGGGAAAATATTATGTATTACGGTTCTGGAGGCCTTTCGTACCGGGCGGAGTAGAGCTATTTTTCGTTTTAAGTGGCTTTCTGATTGGTGGAATTATCATCAAAATTTATGAAACATCCCCCCACTATACTGGAAAGCAAATCTTCAATTTCTGGGTCAGACGCTGGTTCCGAACGCTTCCCGCTTACTACCTCGTACTGAGTTCTTTAATCATCTACGAAATCATTCGGGCTCTCCCCACGGGAAACCGACCGCAAGTGCCCTATTCCTGGACCTTAGCCAAATATTTTGTTTTTACGCAGAATTTCTCCTCGCCAGTTCCAGGTTTTTTTCCTGAAAGCTGGAGTTTATCCATTGAGGAATGGTCCTACCTTACCCTGCCCATCATTCTCTGGATTTTTCATATCATTTTTCCGGCATCCTGGCCCCGGCGATATGCCTTTCTTTCGGCGGTTCTTTCTATTATTCTGTTTACCAATGGGTACCGTCTCTTTTATTCCCTTCAGATACCCTTATCAGCAGGTGAATTGCATTTTAAAGAAATGGTTATCAGTCGGCTTGATTGCATCATGTACGGCGTGCTGGCTGCTTACGTAAAGTTTTATTTTCCAGTTTTCTGGACAAAACCCTCTACCCAAAAAATTGGCTTATACCTGGGCCTTTTCTGGACAGCCGTGGGGGCAGTATCCGCCTCTCTGATTATGTTAAAATACTACGTTGAGTGGGATATTTATCCTTACTATACCTTCTATAAGCGTATCATTTATTTTCCTCTGGTCAGCGTAAGTGCTAGCCTGTTATTCCCCTATCTGGATAGCTGGAAAACAAGTAAAGGAATCTTACCCAAAGTGATTACTCACATCAGTTTGATTTCCTATTCCATGTATTTGATCAATCTTACGCCCGTGATCGTGCTAATTGTAGAAAAGATTCCAACGACTTCAGAGGCCGTCGGATGGGGAAAAGTATTATTAACCTGGTTAATAGTTTTATCGGTTTCTACCTTACTCTATAAATACTTTGAGGTACCTTTTACAAAGCTTCGGGAGCATTTCAAGCCTAAACGCAGAATAGCGGAATAGTAGTAAAATAATTTACAACGCATACTATTTCTGTCTGGTAATAGAATTTCAGTCCTATCCTTGAATCATAATGAAAACCTGTTTTCTTAAGCAACAGGTTTTCGTTAAAAAATCTGGCTGATTATTCGAATAACCACCCAGGTAAATAAGATACTGATTATCAAAACAATACCCCAAGTAACAATATTAAGCCATCGGAGCTTACCTGATTTTCTTTTCACGAGTTATATGGCTTTAAGTCGTATTTTTTACTTAACCAAAATGCGTTTTATCTAAAGATTTTGCCAATTTACCATATGTTAATTCAAAATACTATATAAGCTTAAGAATGTTTCGTAAGTGGTATTAGCTCGCAATAAGTAGGTTCATTTTATTTATAGCCATTATTGTTATTTTTTAATACTTATTGCTCAAACTTATTTCCGCTTAAGAGGCTGCATGTCAATCTTTAGCTTATTAAGCTATTACTCGTTACCCCATTGCGGGGTTAAGGATTATTCATTATGAAAAACAGCAGGTACCTTGCTCAATGACAAAATACTTGTGGGGTCTTTTAAACATTTATAAGGCTTACTCATGGCAACTCTTACTGAGTTGAATACCTACGGAGCTGATTCAATCGGTTACTTAGGCGTATTTGAAACAAGGCTTTATTTGTTTAAAGGGCGGTGCCGGTTTATATTGCCAGGTAAAATGGAAAATCCGTTTAAATACCTGGTAACAGAACCTGCCGGCTGTCTGATTCTGGATAATTTTTCGGCAGATGTCATACTATTTGATTGCATCTAATCAGCACTATAATGACTACTTTTACGACCGACCATGATTGCCCATCTTGATTTAGGTCTGGTGAATAAACCTTATGAAGCCGAACTTGCTCAGGCTTCGCTGCGTGTATTGACCTCCGGCTGGTATATTTTAGGAAAAGAGCTAAATACCTTTGAACAACAATGGGCTGCTTACTGTGGCGTTTCTCAGGCTATTGGCGTAGGAAACGGACTGGATGCCATCACCCTCATCTTTAAAGCATTAGCATTAGAACCTGATAGCGAGGTACTGGTGCCAGGATTTACGTATATCGCTTCGATTCTTGGAATTTCCAATGCAGGCCTAAAACCCGTATTGGTAGAACCTGACCCAAAAACCTACAATATTGATGTTACCCAGCTGGAAAAACACATTACGCCCCGCACAAAAGCCATTCTGGTAGTTCATTTGTACGGAAAGTGCTGCGACATGACTCCCATTTGGGAATTGGCTCAAAAATATCACTTACGGGTAATTGAAGATGCCGCACAGGCTCATGGAGCGATGTATCAGAATAAAAAGGCGGGTAATTTGAGCGATGCAGCTACTTTTAGTTTTTATCCCACCAAAAACCTCGGAGCAATGGGTGACGCAGGTGCGGTAGTAACCAATAATACTGAGTTAGCTCATCGAGTCCGGCTATTGCGTAATTATGGTTCGGGGAAAAAATACTATAATGAACTCCCTGGAACGAATAGCCGTCTGGACGAATTGCAGGCCGCCATTTTACAAATCAAGTTGAAGTATCTGGACGAAGAAAATAGCCGCCGCAGAGACATTGCTCAGCGTTTTCTTAGGGAAATTACGAATCCCTTAATTAGCTTGCCCTCTGCAGAAACCTGCTTCCAGGACGCCTGGCATCTGTTCGTCGTCCGTCACCCTAACCGCGAACCGTTCATGGCTTCGCTTGCGAAGAAAGGCGTTCAGACGATGGTTCACTATCCTGTGGCACCGCACCGTCAGCAAGCTTACCCGGAATGGAAAAATTTACAACTCCCCATCACTGAACAGCTCCACGCTGAAGTTGTGAGTCTGCCCCTGCACCCGGCATTAACGGATGAGGAAATTGACTACATTATCGAAGCCGTTAACAGCGAGGTGCCATGATCAAACTCCGTATCCTCTCTCCGGTGTATGACAGCAAAAAACCATCGGACCTTTAGTTGAACAGGTATTCAGCACATTCCACTTCTATTTCGTTAAATTTCTTTCGCTGCGGCGGAATTTTGGTGAATTTAATGCCGTTATGTGCGGGCTTAATTATCCGGAAGGCCGGTTTTGTGTTATGAATGACGACACTACCGCCATAGAATATACGTCACAGATTCGCCAATACGTACGGCCTCAAAACAACGATAATCATGTTCCCAAACGCTAAACCTTTTGACAGAAGCATCCGTAAGCCTCTGAAATTGTCTACTTTTGCGGCATAATAGGATGATAGATATCCTGACTAGTTATGCTACGTACACATACCTGCGGTGAACTCCGCCTTACCCACGTCGGACAGGAAGCTACGCTTTGCGGCTGGGTACAACGTATTCGCGATAAAGGAGGAATGATCTGGATTGACCTTCGGGATCGCTACGGGATTACACAATTGATTTTTGAAGAAGGATCAACCCATGCTTCGGTGCTGGAAATGGCCCGTTCATTAGGCCGTGAGTTTGTAATAGCGGCCAGCGGTACCATTATTGAACGAGTAGCCAAAAACCCAAATCTTCCTACGGGTGATATTGAGGTTAAAGTTTCTAAATTAGAAATTCTTAATCCTGCTAAATTACCTCCTTTCCTGATTGAAGAAGAAACAGATGGCGGAGACGATATTCGGATGAAATACCGTTATCTGGATTTACGCCGGACTATTGTTCGTAAAAATCTGGAATTGCGTCATCAAATGGCTCGCCGGACGCGTGAATACCTGGATAATCTTCATTTTATTGAGGTTGAAACGCCTGTATTAATTAAGTCAACGCCCGAAGGAGCCCGTGACTTTGTAGTACCCAGCCGGATGAACCCAGGTGAATTTTACGCTCTGCCGCAGTCACCCCAAACCTTCAAGCAATTGCTGATGGTGTCGGGTTTTGATCGTTATTATCAGATTGTAAAGTGTTTCCGGGATGAAGACTTACGGGCCGATCGTCAACCTGAGTTTACCCAGATTGACTGTGAAATGTCATTCGTTCGTCAGGAAGACATCCTTGAAACCTTTGAGGGACTCGTGCGTCATTTATTCCGTACCGTAAAAGGCATGGAACTTCCCGAAACTTTAGTGCGTATGCCATACTCAGAAGCCATGCGTCGCTTTGGTTCCGATAAGCCCGATATCCGTTTTGGAATGGAATTCGTGGAACTGAAAGGTGAAGACACTGATTTGACCTCTGGCAAGAACTTTGCTGTCTTTGATTCCGCCGAACTGGTTGTCGGCATTGCGGCTCCGGGTTGTGCCGAATATACCCGCAAGCAAATCGATGAGCTAACCGAATGGGTGAAACGCCCTCAAATTGGAGCAAAAGGACTCGTATACGCCCGTGTGAATGCCGATGGTTCTGTTAAATCATCGGTTGATAAATTTTATTCGGAAGACGAATTAAAAGCCTGGGCAGAACGCTTCGGTGCGAACCCCGGTGACTTACTGTTAATTCTGGCTGGAGTTGCCGACAAAACGCGGAAGCAATTGAATGAACTCCGTCTGGAAATGGGGAATCGGTTAGGATTACGTGATCCTAACACGTACTCCGTTCACTGGGTAGTTGATTTTCCCTTACTGGAATGGAGTGAAGAAGAAAACCGCTACTTCGCCATGCACCACCCCTTCACCAGCCCAAAGCCCGAAGATATGGCTATGATTGATACCAATCCCGGAGCAGTACGAGCCAATGCCTATGATATGGTGATTAATGGCGTAGAAGTTGGCGGGGGCTCGGTTCGAATCTTTCAGAAAGATATACAGTCCCGCATGTTTGACTTATTAGGCTTTACCCCCGAAGAAGCCCAGAATCAGTTCGGCTTCCTGTTGAATGCCTTCGAATACGGAGCTCCTCCGCACGCAGGTATTGCTTTTGGCTTCGACCGCCTGTGTTCGCTCTTTGGCGGAGCCGATACCATTCGGGACTTCATTGCCTTCCCCAAAAATAATGCGGGTCGTGATGTTATGATTGACAGCCCTTCGCCGATTGCCCAAAAGCAGTTAGACGAACTAAAGATCAAAACTGCTCTATAACATTATCCTTTCGCCAGTACATCCATAAGTAATTAGGAATCAAATTTTTAATCCTGTTACTTATGGATGTTTTTTATGGCTTCCCTTTCTGAATCTACCCAAACCGACTCACCAGAAACTCTACCTATTAAGCAATTCCAATGCCAGCAGGCCCCTGATACGGGTAATCATTTTAACACACAGAACCTAATCCTAACCAGCAAAGTAGTACAGGCAAAACTATAGTGGGGTCGGGATAGAACTGCCTGATGGATATGCGTATGGTTTAGCCTATGAACACCACCGTGCTGAACCAAATAATTTGTTATTTGTAAAAAAGAAATTTGAAATTACGTTTATTTTCAACCATAGGAATATCTTTTTTAGAGCCTTTATCACTTCTATCATACAACCCAGATAAACAACTATATGCTTTCTCCCGCTGAAAAACTGCGTTATCAGAAACATATTCTCCTATCCGAACTTGGTCAGGAGGGACAATCCAAGTTAAAAAAAGCAAAAGTGCTGGTGGTAGGTGCCGGTGGGCTCGGTTGTCCAGTTCTTCAATACCTGGCAGCCGCTGGCGTGGGTACTATTGGTATTATTGACGGTGATACCGTAGAAGAATCCAACCTTCAACGACAGGTATTATACGACGCAGCCGATGTCAATCGACCTAAAGCCGCCACGGCGGTTGCCCGGTTACGGCGACTGAATGATTTGATTGATTATCAGATATATCCAACGTTTTTAACGAGCGACAATGCCCCTGGTATTATTGAAGCCTATGATATTGTCGTGGACTGCACGGATAATTTTACCGTTCGTTACCTGATTAACGACGTTTGTGTTAGCCAACACAAACCTTTCGTATATGGAGCCATTTACCGCTTTGAGGGACAGGTTTCGGTCTTTAATTATACTGATTCAGCCGGGATTTTAGGTCCTACCTATCGTTGCCTGTTTCCTAAAGCCCCCGGCGGACTGGAAATTCCAAACTGTACCGAAATTGGCGTCGTCGGGATTTTGCCCGGTATGATTGGCATGATGCAGGCCAATGAGGTATTCAAAATAATTACAGGAATTGGCCAGGTGCTATCGGGCGAATTAGTTTTGATTGACTTACTGGAAAATACGCAACGAAAAATGCGTTGCCGCCGCCGGGATAATGCCGAGGCCTTAGCAGAACAGGCATTAAACAACCCAAGAGCCGCCGCCTGTGACCATCCATTACCCGGAGCCTCCGTTACGGCCGCTGAACTTGATGCTCTGTTAAAACAATATCCGGAAACTTTTTTACTGGACGTTCGTCAACCCGACGAATATGACCTCTGCCACTTACCCAATGCCGTTCTGATTCCAATGCCAGCCATTCCCAATGGGTACCGTCATATTCCCCGTGATCGTCCGGTAGTGGTGTATTGCCATCACGGAATGCGGTCAGCAAGTGTCATTCAGTACCTGAAGCAGGAACATGGGTATCAAAACCTATCCAATCTGGAAGGGGGCATTCATGCCTGGGCAGATGAAATTGATTTACGGATGGTTAAGTATTAATGAAAAAGAGATAAGGAAAACCTTACCTCTTTTTCGCAATTAGCGGCTTGATTTTGTGGATTTCTGAACTGTTTTTTTCGCAGCTAGTGGTGGAGTACTGGCAGGCGGCAGGCGGTGATGCGTTGCCTGTTCATACCCGTAACAAATTTCAATCAGCGTGGGCTCACTAAACGGCCTTCCGAAAAACTGGATTCCGGCCGGTAACTGGTCGTAGGTAAACCCCATCGGTACCGAAAAAGCCGGGAAACCCGTCGGCGGAGACAAGGCATTATTATTTGTTCCAGCGGGAGTGTTCAAATCACCAATTAGCCGGGGCGGATAACTAAAGGAAGGATACACCAGGGCATCTACTCCCGTAGAATCCATTGCTTTCAGTAATAGCTCACGGAGCTTCTGCCGAAGAGCCATATTCTTAGCCCAGGCCGGATTTTGTTCGGGCACTAACGTATCGGCGTCGGCATCCAATAATCCTTTTTCCAGATAAGGATGAAATCCCTTCGACTTAATAATTGAAGTCAGGCTTTTGTGCGGAGCATTCGGCCCTAAACTAGCCAGATAAGCATTAAAATCCCGCCGGAGTTGCGACTGCTGACCAAAGGATTTATTGATGGTATCTACTTCCATTACCTTTACCGAATCAATAACAATGGCTCCGGCGGCCCGAAGTTCATCCAGGGCTTTATTGAACAGGGCATACACCTGCGGATCGGAATTCTTCGGCGTAATCATCTGCCGGAATACGCCTATACGTTTTCCTTTCAACCCGTCTTTCTTTAAAAATTCCTGATAACCAGGTGGTACCTTGCCCTGGCTAAGCCTGGTTACGGTATCGGCTTTATCATAACCGGCAATTACATCCAGCACTTTTACGGCATCCTCTACGGTTCGGCAAATCGGTCCTCCGGTATCATTGGTCAGTGCCAGGGGCACAATTCCATCCCGGCTGATTAAGCCTACCGTACACCGAAACCCCACTAAACTCTGATGGGATGCCGGCCCACGAATGGAGCTTCCGGTATCGGTTCCCAGACCAATTGTTCCAAAATCAGAGGCCACCGCCGCTGCCGTTCCCCCACTTGAGCCTGCCGCCGTCCGTTTTGTATCGTAAGGGTTGCGGGTATATCCGGGTAAGATCGAACTCACCGAAAATTGTCCCGAAAAGGCAAACTCCGCCAGATTTGATTTCGCAATGATAATAGCACCAGCCTCCCGAATTTTCCGAACGATATACGCATCATCGGGCGGGATGGAGTTTTTCATCGCCAGTGTTCCATTGGTGGTTGGCATATCGTATGTATCATAATTATCCTTTACAATCACCGGAATGCCATGCAAAGGGCCAACGGGCTTACCCGTAAGTTTATACAGCGAATCCAGTCGGCGAGCCTCGGATAGTGCTTTCGGATTCACCATGATAAGGGCATTGATATAAGGCCCTTTTTTGTCATACGCCTCTATCCGATCCAGATAGAGTTGAACGAGCTGCACAGCCGTTAACTTGCCGGAATACATCGCTTTGTGTACGGAAGAAATAGTGGCCTCACGAAGTTGATCCGGGCCAAAGGCCTGCCCGCGTGCGTGGCAACAGACCAGTAGCCCCAGCAGGGTGTAATAGAGTGATTTTTTCATAAATAGGAAGATAAAAACAGCAGGATGGATCAAAAATACGGTATAGTCTGCATAATCTAACCCCTTACTTTCCTGAAAAGCAAAAAGGTATTCTGCCGGGCAGGATACCTTTTGATAAATGGGTGTTATATAGTTCAAAACGCATGCCCTGTGCATAAACCATCAAAAGTAAGCTGAGCTGTATGAAGGCCTTGACCCAGATCTATTCCTGGAGGTCTGATTTCGCCATTGTTGGTGTTTAAGCGAAGCGGCACCAACAATAGTAAATATAATTATCTGGACTTAATACTCGTCCCACCACCGGATCATACATCCGCCCATTCATGTTAATGAGTATAATAGGCTCCAGGTGTTCATGCCCCGTATATCCCCGGTAAAGCTACCACTGACTCGGTGCGGCGGCTCCGCTGTAGTCCCAGCTATTCGGTTTCGGGTTGCTTCTCTTTTCCATTGTACAAGTATTTATTCGTCCCTTCTGTTCTCGGAATCGCCATGATAAAGGCCAGGTATTCTGTTTCCTTCCAGTGTGGCGGTTGTAGGCTTGTTTGGTATACACCAGAGCATCTTCCTGTCGATAGGTTGTTGGTGACGCTCCGCTAAACACCAACAACGGCGGTAAAAGAATAGTATTCCGGAACCTCTGCCCGTTTTTCAGTACGGCTGAGTAGAATTGTCAGGCATACATCCCAGGAATTTGCCAGTTGATGACGCTTCGTAAAATATTAACAAATGGTAAAAAATATTTTTTTATATATGATATATTTGAATTGTTCACTTGCTATTTAATTCAAAAATAGCTGACAATTTTTGAATTTTATCCACAATTTAATCCTTATCAACTATGAAACTACTCTTATTTGTAATTGCCATTTCTTTTTTTATTCTATCTTGCCAGCAGGGTATAGCTCCAGAAAAGGTGGCACCAACAGAAACAACTACTCAATTGTCATTAACTTCACCAAATGGAAGTGTAATTGCTACTTCTTTGAGTAAACTGAATGAAGAAACATCAGAAATGTACAAAGATTTCTATAGTATAACAAAAGTGTGTACTGTAGAAAAAATTACTTATTACTCTGAAATTGAAAAAGGGTTTGTAGCATTAATCGAATACACCACAACTGATGGTGAAAAAGGCAAGTATTTGATGGGTAATACGGCTGTAAACTATACGGCTCATTTACTTGTGACTAAAAAATCATCCTCAGGAGGCAGAACAGAAGATAGTGGTACCACATGGAAGGTAACTTGCAGTGGGTCAGAGTGTTGTACACCAACATTTAACTTAACCACAGGAAATGCCTCATGCCCATGCAGCAGCGGTGCGAGTAATAGTTGCGTTTTAGATGTTCAGACAATAAATTAATTTAACTTTAAACTTATAAAACCATGGCAAAATTATTAACCGTTTTACTGATATGTTTTGGAATGTCTTCATTTACCGAAAGACCAAATGCTAAAAATGTAAACAATAATTTCTTGCTAAAAGTCACCAAAAACCATTGTTTAAAAGTTTTTTGGTAATGAAAAATTCAAGATTGTAAATATAGAAAATTTTGATTTGAAGTCCGAAAAATAATATGCTACGCTTGTTACATTCAAGACCCTGGATAATAAGGAACGTAGTTTTGTTTTAACTAATAGTAAAACATTTGTTATTAAAAATATGGGCAGTAAGGCTATTGCTAATAAGAAATTATCAGATGACGAAGGATATAAAATATACTGTCAGGGTTCATGTTCTCATTGCGGTGTTGGAACTGTGTCTGGCAGTCCTTCTACTATTGAATGTAAGTGCGATTATTCGGGGGCTTCTGGCACTAGCTGTGCAATGATAATCGAAGCTATTTCGTAAGGGAAGTGTAATTTTTAGATGTTAGTAAAGCCCGGCACCTGAGTCGGGCTTTTTGTGTTCTATAAGGAGCGTATGTGGGAACTGGTTTTCCACCCTTGTGGTGATATTTTGTTAAACACCGGAACAATTAATAAAGTTAAATACCAAAAATATAATCATATAAAGGATATGCGAAAGGCTCTTGTATCGTTTCTAAATCTTCTCCATATGGTATGCCTCCATATATGATTCTCCTTTTAAGAGAGGCATAGTCTAATGGGCGGTAATCTGTATAGTGTGTCATTAAACAGGTTTTTATTTCATCAATGGAATCATATTTTCTTTTGTTAAATTCGTACGATTGAATACTCCAGGTAGGTGAGAACCATATTTATGCTGGTTTTCATAGTCGTGCAGGATTCCCGAACTTCGAAAGTCATCGAGTACCCTTATTCTTTCTTCTACATAAATCGGTTAGGATTAAAACAAGCATTTATCATTCGACACAATGGGCAGCCTGGCTTTATTTAGAAAAGCATGAATGATTGCTTCTTCGTACTGGAAACTGGGGATGAATGAAGACGATTATCGCAATTATAAGACGTAAAGAAGCTGCGAATTAGTAAGTGCCCGTTCGTTGTGTGCTGCTGGTTGTTAACGTATACAGCCAGCACAACAATTCCCCTCATTTTTCCCGTTCAATGAGATTCCTGAAAAACGTGCGAAGTATTTCTTTTTTTTCTTCCGATACGTTCAGGGCGTTCAAATGCTCAAACCCTTTTTCAAAATACCGATTCATTTCGGCCTCGGCCGTTTGTCGAACGCCTAAGCGATCATAAATGGCCGTAACGGTTTGGACTTTTACTACTGGATTATATTCTTTCGCGTCCAGCCAGAATTGAAGCTCTTCTCTGATTTCCCCTTCTGCTTTCTGAAGGGCATCGATCAGTAAAAAGGTTTTCTTATTGGCCAGGATGTCTCCGCCTACCAGCTTACCAAATTTTCCGGGATCACCGTACACGTCCAGCAAGTCGTCTTTAAGCTGAAACCCCGTACCGATTGCATCGCCCAGGTATTTGAGCTGTGCCTGCGTTTGCTCATCGGCTTCGCCCAAAATTCCACCCAACTCCAACGCAAACCCTAACAAAACGGCGGTTTTTAAACGAATCATTTCCAGGTATTCTGCTTTGGTTACATCAGAACGCTGCTCGAAATTCATATCATACTGCTGGCCTTCGCATACTTCAGCGGCAACCCGACTAAATTTCAACAGAACATTGCGAAGCTGCTCCTTTTTTACGTCAGCAAAAAACGTATAGGCCGAAACCAGCATTACATCGCCCGATAAAATGGCTACATTATCATTCCATTTTGCATGGACCGTAAGTTGCCCACGACGCAGGGGAGCCTTATCCATGATATCGTCGTGCATAAGCGTGAAGTTGTGAAAGACTTCAACGCCAACCGCAGGACGCAGGGCAATTTGCCAATCATCGGTAAACAGGGCCGTCGCCATAACGGTAAGCAAGGGTCGAATCCGCTTGCCTCCCAGGCTCATCAGGTATGTGATGGGCTCGTATAGCTCAATGGGCTGTTTTCCGTACTCGGTAGAAGCAATGGTCTGTTCAATGGCTTCTGTATAATCGTAAAGAGACATATCTGACTGACAAATGAGGCTTCAAAAGTAATGAGTGATCGTAATTTCACGCATAGGTTTCTGTTCAAGCAGAATGGAAATTCCGAAAAAGGCACAATCTTTCGGAACGAAACGCAATTGATCCCATGAAAACGATTCTGACTTTTTCTTTTGTCCTGACGCTGGTTTTTGGTTTAGTGGCTTTTCTGCCTAAAAAACCCACGGCCGAACCCGCCAGAATTCAATGGCTAACTATTGAAGAGGCCTATGCTAAAAACCAGAAAGAACCCAGAAAGTTTTTGATTGATGTATACACGGATTGGTGTGGCTGGTGTAAAGTGATGGATCGGGAAACCTTCACCGACCCTAAGGTGGTCGACTACGTTACCAAACATTACTACGCCGTAAAGCTAGATGCCGAAGGGCAAAAAGCCATTACACTGGGGCCGAATACATTCAAATTTATTCCACAGGGAAACCGTGGGTATCAGGAGTTAGCGGCGATTCTCATGAATGGTAAAATGAGTTTCCCGACCGTTGTGTTTATGGATGAGAAATTCATTCAGGGGAATCAGGCTCATGTTATTCAGGCGGTTCCCGGATATCACAAAGCAAATGAGTTCCATCAGATCATCACGTTCTTCGGTGATGATTATTACAAGAAAAATACCCCCTGGGAAACGTATTTAAAAGACATTTACCCTACACTTTATAAATGAGATGCTTCCCGTTAGTTAATGCGGCTAATGTATCTTTCTGTTAGAGTGGCCTTCCCAGCGTTTTGGCGTTTAGATGATCGTTGCGAAGCAGCAACCTCACGATACGCCTAAGGGTAGAAATTCTTTGCTAACTAATGGGTGATCTTTACCCATTTTTTCGCCAAACCAAAGTAACGGTCGTTCCCAATACTCGAACTTTAAATTATTTAGATTTACCTTTTCTACAGCTTTCAGTATACCTTTTTTACAATAATTCTTTTCTGCTGAAAACTGTATACTGAAAACCGAAAATTTACTATGTCTACACTTCTGGATTTTGTAGGAAATACACCACTTGTTGAAATCAATCGTTTAAATCCAAATCCGAACGTTACCATTTACGGGAAGCTGGAAGGGCATAATCCCGGTGGTAGTGTAAAAGATCGTCCGGCACTGAATATGATTCGGAGTGCCCTGGAACGTGGCGATATCAAGGCGGGTATGCCCTTAATTGAAGCAACCAGTGGCAATACGGGTATCGCTTTGGCTATGATTGCCCGGCTCTATAACCTGGACATTGAGCTGGTAATGCCTAAAAATTCCACTCGTGAGCGAGTTTTAACCATGGAAGCCTTCGGAGCCCGTGTTACGCTGCTGGAGAGTATGGAAATTTGCCGGGATTATGCCCAGGAGAAATCAGAAACAGGTACGCACTTTCAACTTAATCAGTTTGCGAACCCGGATAATTACCTGGCTCATTATAAAACAACCGGACCGGAAATATGGAAGGATACGCAGGGCAAGATTACCCATTTTGTGAGCTCTATGGGCACAACCGGAACAATTATGGGCAATTCCCTATACCTGAAAGAACAAAATCCGGCTATTCAGATTGTGGGTTGCCAGCCCACCGAAGGCTCTTCAATACCGGGCATACGCCGCTGGCCCGAAGCCTATTTACCGAAGATTTTTAATCCAGATCGTGTAGACCGTATTATGGATATTTCGGAAGCTGATGCAGTGGCAATGACCCGTCAACTGGCGAAAGTAGAGGGCCTTTTTGCCGGAATGAGTTCTGGTGGCTGTGTATCAGCGGCAATACAACTAGCTCAGGAACTGGAGAGTGGTATTATCGTTTGCATTATTTGCGATAAAGGCGACCGCTACCTTTCCAGCAATTTATTTGGTGAATAATGAGCCCTTCTGATTGGTAGAAAGGCTGATCGTGTTTTGTATACCATCAGCTTTTCTAGCCCTTTATACCAATCACCGCTACCATTCGGCCGGTCTGCCCTTTTTCCAGTCGATATGAAAAGTAGTCTTCGTTATTTAAAACGGTTGAATACTTCGAAATTTCAATCTGATTTTCAGGTATACCAAAGGTTCGCAACTGGGTAGCATTGGCCTGTTTCAGATCTACGCAATATTTCGCTTTTTCTTCACTAAAGCGTTTAAAAGAAGTATCAAACTGTTCGGCTACCTCATCCCCAACTTCAAACGAACATTCGTCAATGCAAGTACCCACATACGCGTAACAATCCTTTGGCCGGGTTCCGAAGGTGTCCTGCATGCGTTCCAGTGTCTGGCGAACAATTTCAGATACGGTTCCCCGCCAGCCAGCATGAATAGCCGCCACTACGTTTTTCCCAGCATCATATACCAGAATAGGCGTACAGTCGGCAACAGTAACAAGGGCCACCACTCCGGGCTGACTGGTAATAACAGAATCATGCCCATGTTGTCGCCCCGGCTGACTGGTAATCCAGGTTTCGGAACCATGTATCTGATGCGAAGAAGCGACCTGATTTGCCGAAATGCCTAACCCTTCATAAAAGCGATGCCGGTTTTCAGCAACATTTTCGGGATCATCCTGAGTAGAGCCGCCTAAGTTCAGGCTGGCATAAGGCGGCTGACTCACGCCCCCATGCCGGGTACTTTCGGCAGCTAGTATATGGGGAAAGGGTTGAAAGATGGCTGGTTTGCGAAAAAGAGGCTTTGATTCCGGCATACACATTCAATTTCTTAGGGTACAATCGCACAAAGCTAATCATGTATACCAGCGAAGCCCAAATAAATAAGCAAGCGTAATGGATCTCTCTATTTTCTTCTTAATAAAACTTAACGGCGTTAAACCATTGCAACTATTCCAATCCAAGAAACGTATATTGATTACTCCGGAAATAAAAACGGCATATTACTATGTTTTTCGGGGTGTCACTCGTTAATTGCATCGTTTTACTCTTGTTAAAAAACACATTTCATGAAAATGACACGCTTTCGATTTTTTGCTTTTGCGTTAGTAATGTCAGTTTTTGGTTCGCTTACGCTTAGCCACTCAGCCTCTGCTCAAACTAAAGTTCTTATCCTGAACGCCAATGATGCGATGCAGTTTGATAAAAAAGAATTTAAGGTGAAAGCTGGCCAAAAAATCAAATTGACGCTTAAGCATACTGGTAAATTCGCCAAGCAGGCAATGGGCCACAACTTCGTGTTGTTGAAAAAAGGTACTGATCTACCCGACTTTGCTTCTAAAGCAAATATGGCTGGTAGTACAGACTATATCCCCAAGTCTGAAGAAGGCAATATCATTGCACACACAAAATTGCTGGGAGGTGGCGAGGTGGATACCATTACGTTCACCGCTCCTGCTAAAGGTACTTACACTTACGTTTGCAGTTTCCCAGGCCACTATGGTCTTATGCAAGGTAAGTTTATCGTAGAGTAACGATTCATTTTATAAACAAAACGCCCGGCAATCCGGGCGTTTTGTTTATAGGCTTTCACTATAAGTAAGCTTATAATGTAGCTAATACACTATTCATATTCCGAACAGCCGTTGCTGATTTCTCGAATGCAGCCTGCTCGTCGTCATTAAGGCTAAAATCAACGATTTTTTCCCAACCATTTTTGCCAATTACTACCGGAACTCCTAAACAGATATCCGTCTGACCGTATTCTCCGTCTAGATAAACACAACAGGGGAAAATGCGTTTCTGATCCCGCACGATACTTTCCACTAATAAGGCTCCGGCTGCCCCAGGTGCATACCAGGCCGAAGTACCAATCAGATTGGTTAAGGTGGCTCCGCCCACCATGGTATCAGCAGCTACTTTTTTTAAGCTTGCTTCGTCCAGATATTGACTAACGGGCGTACCGGAATAGGTTGCCAACCGCGTTAATGGAATCATCGTCGTATCTCCGTGTCCGCCAATAACCGTAGCTTGTAAATCCGAAGGAGGGACATTCATCGCCAGGGATAAATACGTTTTGAAGCGAGCAGAATCCAGAATACCACCCATACCGATGATACGGTTTTTAGGCAATCCAGAGGATTTCAGAGCCAGGTATGTCATGGTATCCATAGGGTTGGATATGACAACGATAATGGCCTCCGGTGAATGAGCCAGAATATTTTCAGTAACCGTTTTTACAATACCTGCATTAATACCGATGAGTTCTTCTCGCGTCATGCCCGGCTTACGGGGAATTCCTGAGGTAATCACTACTACATCTGAGCCGGCTGTCTTGGTATAATCGTTCGTAGAACCGACAATTTTTGAATCAAAGTCAAGTAAAGTTGCCGTTTGAAACATATCCAGCGATTTCCCTTCGGCTAAGCCTTCTTTAATGTCAAGTAATACGACTTCTTCCGCCAATTCGCGACGAACAATATTATCGGCACAGGTTGCACCCACGGCTCCAGCTCCTACTACAGTGATTTTCATGGACATTCGGTTTTGTGAATAGTTTTAGGACAGATTGTAAAAATAGAAATCTATCCCAATTAAGTAATATTATTTATCAATAAAGTTGAATTAATAATATTTTAAGCCCCCATGCTCATTATAAAAAGAAAATACCGGACAATCGGAATGACCTATGAGAAGAAAATGAATAACAGGATGATCACAATGATAAAGCTTAAATACATCATCCCATCCACTCCGATGTATTGGCGATACTTATAGATACGGTCAAATAGTTTTTTCATGCCAGTGTTTTTTAGCATTACAAAACTACTCTGAATACCCATATTTCCTATTTCTAGCCACTACAGAAGACCTGAAACAGAAATCAGAAACAACAAACTTCTTATTTTTGTACTTTTATTAGCTATGCTTATGACAACAGGTACTACTTATCAATACGCTTTTCGGTTTTCACAAACCGACGTTATTCAGTTTGCTGCCGTTACGGGAGACAACAATCCTCTTCATTTGGATGCCGATTTTGCGGCTTCGACTGCCTTCAAACGGCCCATTATTCATGGAATGTTAGGAGCAAGTATCTTTTCAAATGTAATCGGCACCAAGTTTCCCGGAGCGGGTAGTGTCTACGTAAAGCAATCCCTGGAATTTTTACGGCCTATGTTTGTGGATACCCTCTATGAAGCTCATTTCGAAATTCTCAGCATTAATCCAGATAAGCATACTGCAGAAATCGCAACTCAGCTACTCGATAAACAGACTGGAAAAGTGACTACCAAAGGGGTAGCGGTGGTAATGAATAAAGAACATTTTTAAAATGCTCCTACATACAAAAAGAGCAGCCTATACAGATATAGGCTGCTCTTTTATTAGAGTGAGTTTGTTAGCTTTCAGTACTCTCGTTCTTCAGGTTTTGCACTTCAGACCGGATTTCCTGTGCCATTACTTTCAGGTCTTGCATTCCCTTGCGGACACGAGTACCTGCAGCCTGGTTTCCCTTATCATAGAATTTTTCAAAATCACTTTCAAGCGACAGAACCAGTTTTTTTAATTCCGCAAATTTGCTCATGTGAGTATAAATTTTAGGTGTTGAATAAACGAATGAGACTTGATCAAAACCTCATTTTGGGCGAAATTTAGGCATTTCGCATTTTCATGCAAGTACCACTACCTAAAAAATATGAAAATTCTTTGAAAAATTATACAATTTATTTCCAGAAATAGAAAAATACCCCGTTTTGTCTAAAAAATCAGAACAAACTGAGGCAAAAAAGGTTTATTCATCGCTAAAAGAGGGCTTACTGGATAGTTGCAAATTCTTTGCCATTGTATTCTCCTTTACGTAATCTACTCTGGATTACTTCAAACGCGTCGAGTGTCTTTTCTACGTCTTCCAGTGTATGTACAGCCGTCGGAATAATCCGTAGCATAATTACACCTTTGGGTACAACCGGATATACTACAATTGAGCAGAAGATTCCCAGATTCTCACGCATATCAGCCACCAGCTGCGTTACCACTGAGTTATTATATTCTCCATGCAAAAACACAGGCGTAACGGGCGACTGCGTAGTGCCAATATTAAAGCCCCGTTCACGTAAACCATTCTGCATGGCATTTACAATCTTCCAAAGATTTTTACGTAGTTCAGGACGTGTACGAACGAGTTCCAGTCGCTTCAGATTACCTATTACGTAAGGCATTGGTAGCGACTTGGCGTAGGTTTGTGAACGCAGATTATACCGTAGGTATTGAATGATGTTTTTCGGGCCAGCAATAAACGCACCGATACTCGCCATTGACTTTGCGAAGGTTGAAAAGTGCAGGTCAACGCCATCCTGTACACCAAAGTGCTCGGCAACTCCCGAACCCGTAGCTCCCATTGTACCAAACCCATGGGCGTCGTCTACTAATAAACGGAAATTGTATTTTTTCTTGAGGGCTACAACTTCATCCAGCTTACCCAGGTTTCCTGACATACCAAAAACCCCTTCCGTAATGACCAGAATTCCACCGCCCTGCTCTTCTGCTAGTTTCGTAGCCCGGATAAGGTTTTTTTCGAGGGAATCCATGTCGTTATGCTTGAAGGTAAAATATTTACCCATCTTCGCTTTATGAAGACGGATTCCATCAATCAAGCAGGCATGACTTTCGGCGTCGTATACGATTACATCTTTGAAGTCAACAATGGCTTCAATCGTTGACATAACCCCCTGGTAACCAAAGTTCAACAAAAAGGCATCTTCTTTTCCAACGTAATCAGCCAGTTGTCGCTCCAGTTCTTCGTGATAAGGAGTTTGTCCAGACATCATCCGGGCACCCATCGGAGCGGCTAATCCCCAGTCTGCTGACGCTTCTGCATCCGCCTGACGCACTTCAGGATGGTTTGCTAAACCCAGATAGTTATTTAAACTCCAGTTCAGCATGGTTTTGCCACGGAACTTCATATAGGGCCCGATTTCTCCTTCCAGGTAAGGAAAAGCAAAGTATCCATGAACTTTATCAGAGTACTGTCCAAGGGGCCCTAAATTGGCCAAACGACGTTCAAAAATATCTGCCACG
>JASGGE010000002.1:0-87759 GCA_047605205.1 Siphonobacter sp. | reverse complement strand
TTCTCGACTGACATAAAAACACGTTATTTTTTAGTAACACCGTTTTTTTTAACACTGTGTTACTAAAAAAACGCCCAGGTGATGATCAGTCTAGGGCTTTCTGTTGCAACAATTTTGGGCTTTTATGTATACACATGCAATTGCAGAGGAGTAACTAACATTTTTATAAGCTAGTTTACTTATCTGGCTGTAATATAAGAGCTACTGTCCTCTTAAAATAACGACTGGATCAATCTTGGATGCTTTTTTAGCAGGTATAAAACCAGCTAGCACAGTGGTAATAATGCCCAAAACAGCTCCTATCATGTAAAAAATGAAGTCGTAGTTCATGGGATAGTACTTCACATTGAGGATTTCACCTGTATCAAACGGAATTTTGGACATAATGACACAAAGAATATACCCAATAATCATACCAAAAAAAGAACCTACCAATCCGATAATTAGTGACTGAATGAAAAATACATACTTAACATCGTTATAGGAAAAGCCTAATGTCTTGAGTAAAGCAATGTCCTTATACTTATTCAGAACATTAATGTTCATAATGTTGTAAATGCCAAAACCGGCCACAATAAGCAAAGCAATTGATACCACCCATGTCAGTACATTTCGCACTTCAATACTTGTCATGATTATGCGATTTGCTTCTTGCCAGTTTTCTGTTTTTACCTTGAATTTCTCCTGAAGAGTAGCAGAAATATCTGAAAATAAATAACGGTCATTCAGCTTTACATTTATATCTGAAACGGTTGAATCTGGTACATTTAAGATTTCCTGAACCTTATGAATATTCATATAGGACTTTCCATTATCAAGAAAACTAACTCCAAAGCTAAATAAAGCAACTACATCCAACTGTTCAAGTTTACCATTCAATGTCGTGATCGTAACCTGTTGCCCTACTTTTACATTCAGCTTACTAGCCAACGTTTGTCCCAATATTACCCCATTCGCATTTTTTTGAAGGGCATAAATGTCTCCGGCGATGATCCTGCTTTTTAAATCAAACAACTTATCTTCATCCGTAATGGATACTCCAAATATTGCTCCGGGTAAACCTGCACCATTTCTGGAAAATATAGCTTGTGTTGTAATTTGTGAAGATGTCCCTTTGACATTATTATTGTTCCTTAAGAATGCATCAATTGTTTTGTAGTTTTCTAGCTTGGGCGTATTCTTGGAAAGATTATCAGCTAATGAAAAAAGACTCACATTGCTGGTTGAATCAGTAATAGGTATGGAATCAATTACTGAAATTTTCAAATCTGGTGTTCCTTCAAGTGCAGCCGTATCTAGGAAATCATTCACACCGTTCATGAAATTAATCAAGAGAATGAACATGGATGTTCCAAAGGTTACACTTAAAGCTGAAATAATGGATTGCCCTTTCTTAGCTAATAAATATTTTATAGCTAAATAGACAATCAAAACAGGGTTGTTATTTTTAGTAGGTGAGTTTTCAATAAATTGATTAGGGAAATCCATAATAGTGAACCAAAGATCAGTGAGAAAATATTTTTATACCTGTTAATCAAATGATTTTGCCATCACTCAAGCCAATTACTCGATCACATTTTTTGGAAAATTCATCATCATGCGTTACGACAACGATAGCTTTTTATCTTCATAAACTATTTGCTGAAATAACTCTAAAACAACTTGTGTCGTTTTTTTATCTAAGTTTCCCGTAGGTTCATCCGCAATAATCAATGAGGGGGAATTAATCAAGGCTCTTGCAATCGCAACACGCTGCTGTTGACCACCCGATAAATGGTACACATTTCGTTTGATATAGTCATTGAGACCAACTTTCTTAAGCAATTCAGCTCCAATACTCTCTGCCTGTTTAAGAGAATGTTCGTTTTTCTTTCTTAAAGGTAGAACGACATTTTCAAGAACATTCAGTTCAGAAATAAAAAAATTAGTTTGAAAGACAAATCCAATATTTTTATTTCTGAAACCGGTTAATACATCATTTGACTCTTTAGGCATTAATGTATTCCTTATATATAAAGAGCCTTCATAATCTGTATCAAGGGTAGATAAAATATATAAAAGTGTCGATTTACCACACCCTGATTTGCCGACAATACCCAATAATTCACTTTCATAAATTGACATGTTAATGTCAAATAATATTTGAGAATCATTTGGAGTATGAAAAAATTTATTGATATTCTTTGCTTTAAGGATTTCCATTGTGAACAAAAGTACTGTTTAATAAAATGAATGTATTTAAAATTGCCAGTTAACAGTTAGTGAAAATGTACCATAATAGTCTGATATATTTGCTTTTCATAGACCCCCCAATAGGTACACTATAACGAAGATTAACATCAAAAAATTGTAGAATCGTACCTACTACTTCCACATTGAATCCACAAAAAATAGGTTTAGGTTTTAATTCTAAAATATGATTTATCTTGAGCTGTTGAACTAATACACTGGCAATAGAGATGGTATGCTGTGTATTCGCTAAGTCAAGATTCATTAGTACACTAATATTTCAGAGTAGATCAGTTTGATAAAAAACAGAAGGCTTGTGCCCGCACTAATTCGGAATCGATTTGATAAGAAAACTGATCGAATTGTACGGGTACTTCAATGGATTTAAATACAGGAACTGAGACAATATTCACTGTCGTATTACTAAAATTGGGTACCACAATAGCTGGTAGCTCTATTAAACTTGTTAATGCTTTATCAACAGAAATTGACGTATTGTATTTCTGTTTTATTGGAGAACCGCTTGTTGAAACATCAACTTGTATAAAATTCCTGAGATTCTTATTTTTAAATCGTGCGAACAACCCAACTGTATATCCAATACCGTACCCATTTGGTTGACTTTGTAATTGATCCGTTTAAATGAACGAATTTTGAATTGATATAGTAGCATGAGCATTTGTAATTGAAGCCCTCCCATAACTATTATATCAATTCGATTTGAAAATATCTGTGCTAAACAATTGACCTCTATAAGCACCGTAAATAGGAATGCTTTGATTAACCATAAAGCCAATTTTAAAAAAAAGTGTCATTAGTCAACTGTGAATCTAAATGAACAACTATTAAAATGTAACACTAACCCCAGACGTTGGTAAAATACTGAATGGAGCTTTAAAGGTTAAAACCTTTGTATCATACCGGGTTGGATCAGTACTATCAATTAGTGGCATATGGTTAGCATCCAGATTCACGCCCAGAAAAGGAGGAACGACAAAATTTGAATTAAACAGATTCTGAATATCGATATAGGTGCTCACATTGAACCGTTTAATGATGAATGTCTTTTCAACCCGTAAATCAAAAGCACTATATATATTAAAACGTTGAGAGTTAATTTTAGCGAAGTCTGGATAACCAATTGGATTGACATTAAATACAGGAATTAATGATGATAATGCCTGATTAATTGGCGTATAAGGACTGCCTGTAAGGAATTTATATTTCATACCCACTTCCCAAGAATTAGCAAATCGTTTCCCTCCCGTAAGAGAAAATGTATGTCGATAATCCCATACAGAAGGAATGTAGTTTGCGGCACTTATGCTCTTATACATACTGTGTAGAAATGTATAAGACAAGATTCCATAATACCCTTTCCATAATTTTTGATGAATTAACAACTCAATACCATAGGCTTTACCAACTGCCTGAGATGATGATGGAGCATTACCAATTGCTTGCTGACTAACAATACTCGAATAAGTTGCTAATGGAATATTTTCTGTTTTTAGAAAAGGTGCATTTTGATAAGACTTGAAGAATCCTTCCAAACTGATTTTTAAATTAGAGGAATTTAAATAGTCAATTCCGCCAATTATATGAAAACAACGCATGTATTTTAATGAATCTTTATTAGCAAAAATGCCTTCTGCATTTTTATACGCAATCATGGTAATCAAAGGGGTTTGATAATACAATCCGCTATTAAAGTTTAAGCTAAGTTTACTAGTAAGATCATATGAAAAGGAGACTCTGGGCGAAAACTGAGAAAAGAAGTTATTTGCCTGATGAGAAAAATCACTGGCATCACTTCGCAAACCAAATGAAATAGACCCTCTATTGTACTTATAACTAAATTGAGAAAAGATAGAGTATTGATTGAATGCTATGTTGGAATTGTAGGTTGTCGTATCTATCGTACTTTTACGTACATTCAACCCAATTAAATAATTATCGACAGAGATTAATTGGTTTTCATAAGTGAATCCATAATTAATACTGATTCTTTTTTTTTGTATGTTATGTTCAACTCGAACATTTGACTCTCCTTCATACGACGCATAATCAATATATTTGCCTGTTTTCTCAATCTGATTGGTATAATTCTCTAATTTATTATACAGCTTGTAATAACTCCCTGAAACAACCAGATTACTATTTTTAAAGTAATGCTTATAAATACCACCAACTGTAAAGTTCCACTGTCGATTGAAGGCTAGTTGTTTTAAATACCGATTCAATGTTTGTGTAACATTAACATTGCTCTGATCCACGAAAGGACCTGATTCTACATTTAAATTTGGTTGAATATTATCATTGGCTCCAACTCCCAATACTGTAAATTCCTGTTTTAAGCCTTTATATTTAATCTTTATCAGAGCATCAGAATATACAGGAAGAACAAATAACCCAAGTGTTTTTGAGATAAGATTCCAGTTAGCGACCCGAACGGAGGATATATAGGTAATCTTATTGCTTAGCTTCCCATCCGTTGATAAGGTAAAGTCAGTTGTTCCAGCTACAATATTTGACTTGATGGGTTGAGGTGATCCATCTTTTAATCTAAATTCAAAAATGGAGCTGAGGGCATTTCCCCGATTCGAAGGGAACGCACCTGAGTATATATTGGCTTCTTTTAAATAGGAAGGATTGATCAAGCCATAGGCTCCGGCAGCTGACCCTTGTGTTGAGAAGTGATTTATGTTGGGTATCTGTATGCCATCCAAAAAGAATTTATTTTCATACGAAGCCCCTCCTCGTATGATTATATCATTACGCCATGCTGTAGGTGGTGATGCTACTCCCGGAAAGGCTTGAATGACTCTGGATATATCCCTAAAACCCCCTGGCATCCGTTCTATTTCAGCACTGCTAAGTGTTTTTAGCGATACAGGACTCTCATAGGTTTTGTGAAAATCGGAAGGTCTTACTGTAACCCCATTCAGTTCAGTTGCATTTTCTTCCAGTGTGGCGTCTATATAGGTATCCTTAATCTCAAATGTTTCTAGATCAAATAGCGTTGTCGTTTTATAGCCAATACAGGAAATGATTAAATTATATATACCCTTCTTAGGTGTTATTAATTTGAACTTACCTAATGTGTCTGTAATTGTATTGATATTATTATCCTGAATTTGGATGACTGCACTTATAATTGGTTCATTATTTACTTTATTGCGTAATTGACCTATGATTTTAGCCTGACCTAAGCAATCAACTGTTGTAAAAATACTAAACAGCAACAAAAGTATTTTTTGTGCTAAATTTATTTTTATTTGATGTTTAATTCTGAAATAAAAATGAAAAATCTTCATTCTGTAAAGCTAAACTTAAACAATAAGTTGTGAACTGATCTGGAATTCTAGAAATTCATGAACTACGTATTGTCTTCAAAATGCTTATTAATTTATCTTTATAAATTGATGTAGGAAAATTATTCATTAGCTCTTCACTATCAACTAAAAAACCGTAAGCTTTCTCTCTGGCGTGTTCAATACCATTATACTTTTTAAGGTAGCTTTCAATGACTGAATGTGAAAATGTTTTTCTTGGAAAAAAACGAACGATGGATAATAAGTATAATTTTTCAAGAAAATTACTTTGCTTTAATACAATCATTAATGGAAGCGTAATTTTACCTTCGTATATATCATTATAACGCTCTTTTCCATTGCCACCAATACGGATCGGTGCGAGCGAGCACCTGTTTCGGCTTGGCATAGATTGCTGTATCCTCTATCAGTAGCAGATCGTCCTTATGTGTCAATGGCTCTGCTGTAACCATGAGCACAGCCTTTTGATTGATAAATACGTGGTAAGATGAATTCGGGCCATTTGGTTGAAGCAGATCAACATCAAATTGATACCTGAGCCAAGGCTTTTGGTAAGTTCCAGCTTTTTTGAGTTTCGAGATGTTGGGCTGACTTACTGACTTTATACTTAGAAGTATACAGAAAAGCACTAACTGTGAAAATTTCATATGAATAGTGTTTCTATTGGTACTTGTGGCCTTGATACGTTACTATCTTCTATTAACCAGCCTTTATACTGTCAAATACTTATAAGTATACTTACAAATATACTGATATGCAATATTGGCTACAAAAAATATATACCATATATTAAGTTAACGGATACATGTCTGATACCCGTGTTTGTATCTAATACTTCATTTTATGAGTATAAATATTTTTATTTAATCCTGTCTTAATTTGAGAGTTTTTACTTTAGATAGTTTTATTTTTTTTGCCGAAAACGGATATGGAAATCGTGTGTAAAGGTTGTGGCAGTAGTGAATACATAAAGAATTGCAAGGTTCGCAATAAGCATTACATGTCGGGAGACGAAAGAGAAAATTAAGTGCGGAAGGCAAAGCCTTAGCGGTATTGCTTTACGGAAGGGGCAAATCGAGCTATGGTTTTATCATTCAATGTCAGCCGTCCTGCTGTGTTGAAATGGATCAGAAAGGTGCTGGCAGTTTGCCTGAACCCGACATTGGCGACACGATTCAAGAAATTGAGTTTGACGAGATGTGGCACTTCGTCAATGAAAAAAAGAAAAGTTATGGGTCTGGCGGGCAGTGGATAGGCTTCCAAACAAAACCATGGGCTGGTGTGTCGGCAATCGTTCTGCCAAGACATTCAGAAGATTCTTTGAAAGGTTTAAAACATAGATGCCGTTTTTTATACGGACGACTGGGAAGTGACGCAAAGGTTATTGCCAAAGAAAGGCACGTCATGGGCAAGTAACATACCCCAACAATAGAGCAAAGCAACTCAAACATCAGGCATTTTCCGGGACGAATGACAAGAAGAACAAAAGTCGTATCGAAATCGGCAGAAAGGGTATTGGCAACGCTCCACATCTGTTGGTATATACATGAAAACAACGGATTTGAAGAATACCAAAAAATAGTTCTATCTATCTTTAATTAGCACTCTCAAAGAAAGTTCCCCGAATGTTCAGATCCAGTAAAGCTTGTAGGGATTCTGGCTGATAGTCGAAAAAGCTGCCGAATGTGGTAATTCCGGCATTGGCAACCAGAATATCCAGTTTACCAAACCGCTGAACGGTAGTAGCAACCAGATACTGAACAAAGGCAGCCGAGTCTCCTGGAATGGCTACACAAATGCCGCCTTCGGCCTGAATTTTTCCGGCGGCTTTTTCAGCCAGAGATTCGTCCAGATCATTTAAGATCACGGTTGCTCCCTGTTGAACTAACTGACGGCATATTTCATAACCAATGCCTTGACCAGCTCCGGTAACAATGGCAACTTGTTGAGTAAATCGCACGTATAATAAGGATAGAGGATACCAGATGCGAATCTGCAAAAAAAGCCGCAAAGATTTGATTCTTTGCGGCTTTTGATTCCATTCCTTACGTTCTGCTAGAAGCCGGTTTTCTTTTCAGCTGGCTTTTTGGGTGCCGTTTCATCTGTTTCAGAAAGGGACGAAATCTTGGGTTTAGTTTTCGTCGAATCAGAATCTATCACTTTTTTAGGTAATTGAGCTACAGTAGTTTTTTTAGTAGACTTTTTGGTTTTTGAATTGCTTTTCTGAGCAGGCTCATCAGCCAGTTTCTCTTCTTCCGCTTGCTCAGCGTTTTTCTCTTCCGTTTTAACAGGCTCTGCTGTTTGCTGAGTAACCGCTGGAGCAGGATTATTCACAGCGGGTCTCGTTGCTGGTTTGGGTTTAGTCGTCCGTGGGCGATACATACTGGCAAAGCGATCTACGAAGGATATTTTGTCTTCTTCTGAAGCCAGCATGAAAACATTGTTCCTGGTAACTTTTGCCTGCACCTGCGTATTGAAATCCTGATCTGAGCTGAATACCCCGAGGGTTCCCTGTACCTGAGCAAAGTAATACCAAACGTCGGGGCTTAATTCCAGATAAATAAACATATCATCGCCACCCTGAGGATTTTTACGGATTTCAACGGCCCCATCAAACTGGCTATTAATGTCGGTTACCCCAATATTAGCTACCCCAATTTTACCGATACTATAAAACGCCTGATTGTCTTTATTGTAGCGTAAGCTCAAATTCGAAAGCACGGCTGTTGCGGCAAATTTGGAGGAAATAGTAGGAAGCGGAACGTTCGCTCCATTGGTGGCTTTCTGACTGTATGCTTCGGCTGCTTTGTTTCCGGCCAGATTCGCTATTTTTAACATAAGGCGGTCGAAATCTTCTTCTGCCGCAACTTCACTGATTTTTTCGTCCAGATTTGTTTTGACTATTTTATCCGCCGCTGCCGCCAGAGCTGCTGCCGGTAAGGCTGAGTTGAACACCAGCATAGTGTTAAAGGTGTACTTGTTTGAATCAGGGACAATCCGGGCATAGCCAGCGGCCTGAGCTATAGTAGTTGGATAGAACAGATTCATGGGGCCTTCGTAGGTGATCACTTTTTTAGAGTCATCGAGCACGTATTTAGCTCCTTCCAGCATCTGGTCGTTTGCTTTTGCATCACTGGCAATGGTCAGCTGGTTCGTTTTAGGATCGTCCCGCATTAAACCATTGGCAATAAAAATATCCTGATCCTGAGGAGAATCTTTAGGAGACAGGAAGCTTAAGTACATGCCTGAACCCCCAAAGTGTAAACCCACGTACAGGGGGGTCGAATTATCTTCCCCTTTAAGTTCATCTACTTTCAGGCTTAAACTATCTCCATTATTCCCTTTGAAGGCAATCCAGCCGGGTTCGGCAATTTTACTTTTCAGATTGGGTTGAATGGCTCCATTGAAACGCAAGCCCTGATCGGCCGCGTTCATAGTGGCATTACCTTTAAATAATAAGCGTGGGGTTAGCAAAAAGTGTTTGTCTTCTCCGATTTCAGCCTTCGCTATGGTGGAATAAATGACATTATTAGCAGCGGTGTTCTCTTTTGATTTTTTTCCTGGTTTTACCGTTTGACCGGCTATTTCACGGAATTCAAAGGCATCCATTTTTAGCTTGGTTGTATCGCCTTTTTGCCGAACGTATTGATAAATGGCTTCGCCATCAAACTTCTTAGCGGATAAAATCTGAATATTGCCATCTGATAAATGGTGGAATTGATTTAGAGTATCAGCAATAATGCGAGCCTTTTTCAGGGGAATCATTTCAGCATTTTGCTTAATAGCAACCAAGCCTTTATCGGGAATGATCATCGCATCAGCCGACTTGATATAAGGTACGCCTTTGATATTTAAAGTCATTTTTTCAATGTCATATAATGCTTCTGAGCCATTGAAAGTTAAGCCAGCCTGATCAGGATTCGTAGAGGTGAAGACAGAGCTTTTTACATTGCCTTTCATATTAATGGACTTCTTCGCGATATCCCAATCTGCTCGATTAATGTTCGTAGTATAGGAAGCATAAGGGAAGTATAAGCTGGAAGAATCCTCCAGGGTAGCTTCTTTGGGCGTTTGAATAATGGCGTTTTGAGCAGTCGTATTAAAGGTTACATCAACGGTTTTACCAATCAGAACGGGTTTATCGATGTTCCCTATCCGAATCTGCGAACGTTGAGCCGTGAATTGATTTTGCTTGAACTGGAAAACATCTGAGTTAATTTCAGAGTCTTGTCGTTTCATTACCCCATTTCCGTATAACCCGCTTGCCCGTACTACTAAATCGCCACTCAGCTTTGAACTGCCTGCGTAGAAATCAAACGAACTTCCTTTGTCCTTAATGAGTAAGCTATCTTTTTTAGGTAACCAGCGAACTTCGTAATTTTTTAAGGCTACTTCCGGAAAATAGGCTTTGCCAATGGTTCCTTCCCGAATATGTCCTTCTGTTCCACTTGTTGTTACGAGCGAATCGGGTGTTAGAAGTAAGTTTTTAGCATCTAATGAAGTTGTATACAAACTAATATTTCCATCGGCATGCAGACCCTGGTTATCCATTTTTAGAGTGCCATCTGCTTTTAGGGTGCCTTTTCCCTCATAGAGCTTGATTCCTGTTACTGGCACTTTATAATTGAAACCCAAAGAGTTGTCAGGCATGGAAATCAGGGTAGTTTGGATCGGTGGCAAAATGCCGTCGGAATAAAAGGTTCCCGCAAATTCAATGTCTTTACTGGTAATACTATCCTGATCAATTTTAGGAATTTTAAAATATACCTTTCGATTGTATATCCCTGCTACTCGCGAAGTATCGTCAAAATAGATATTTGCTCCGCCTTCTACTACCAGGCGTGGAGAGCTCGGTTTCCGCCCGGATTTATTATTTACTTTTCCCAGATATAGCTTTCCGGAAGCATACTTTAAATCCTCCCCAATCTCTTTGGCATCTTTCTTGCCTCTCATTTTTTTGGGTACAAACGTTACCGTATCCAGTTTGTCGAGATTAACATAAAATTGCTCGTAATTAAAGGTCAGATTCCGTCCTTTAAAGCGGAAGTTATCCAGCTTCATTTCCCCATTAAAGACGAATGAACGGTTTTTGCCAACCTTCACGATATGATCCGTTGGATGAATAAAAATTTTCAGTGAATCACTTACTTTAAAGGGAGATACCCCTCGGATGGTCAGGTAACTATCGTTTAAATCGATAGTCGCATTGGCTACACTATCACGCCCGGAACCGACTTGAGTAGAAAGCATAATCAAATTATCAAAATCTTCTTTTGCTAAGGTAGATTGTTGATAATGAAGGCCTTTCTTGCTAACTTTTACCTGGTCAGTATCTGGATTATAATCAATGAAACCCTGTTCAATGGAAGGAATCAGAGCCTCCCGCATAAGCTTGGCGTTACGTTGATAATGAGCGGCTAATTCATCAACCTTAATGGCATTTACGCCTTGTTGTTTGAGGCAATTGACCAGGATGGTAACCGGATGAAAACCTTGGGCACTGGTTAATCGCTCGTATAAAACCGGATTATAATAATCCACCGACTCAAAACGGGCAGGTACGTCATTCTGGCCCGAAATAATATCAAATTCAATTCTCTGGGAAGGTAAATTCCATACCATTGCATCCGCCAGAATGGAAAATCCGTGGTAGCTGTCACCAAAATCCGTATTTTTATATCCACCCCGATCCAGACGGGATAACCGAAGTTGTTTCGTTTGGGTATTAAAGGCCAGTCGGATGGCTGGATGCGTAAGCGAATCGCCGGAAGGTAAATATCCACAAAAAGCTACTGCCGGGCTGGTTAATAAAGTATCTGCCAGTTCAAAACCTTTACTGCGTGCCTGAAAAGCTATTTTTCCATTTTGTTTGACAGTGACCGTAGCTCGTTGCCCATTGGCTGCGGCTCCGTAAAGTTTGGTGCCAACGAGTGCTATTCCACCACGATATTCAAGATCAGGCCCAAGTCCTTTTAATTCTACATTAGCCTCGTCAGACTGAAACTGAGGCTGGGTAACAGGAGCATTAGCAGGTCGCTTTTTACTTTCAAAACGAAAACTTCCTTTGGTTGCTTCTTTCAGGCGGGAAGGATATTGTAAAGTCGCCTCATCCGCCATAAATCGCGGATTTTTAAGTAACATTTTATACGAGGTAAATTCTACGTTCGCCTGATCCATATCGCCAAGTGGCCAGGTATACTTCCCACTTTTTCCGTATAACAAACCCTCTTTAATACCAATCGTGAAGGTTGCATTTGCTACTGTAAACGAATCCTGAGCAGTTACCAGGGCCAGCGTAGTGCCCTGAACCTCAAGGATCGGACCGGCAGCCAGAACGTTAGGAGCAGGTGGGGCTTTTACGACTTGATTGCTTGCCAGAACGGGGGTATCCCAATTGGTATCATCCCAGCCATTACCCCATCCGTCGTCGGTGGGTTCTGCTGGTTCTGCTGCTTTTTTAGGCTCCTGTGCAGGTAGCGTAGCCGCCGACCCTACTTCAAATGCCTGATCTGCGTAGGCAAAATGGAAGGACCCATTGGTAGCAAAAAGTTTGTTGTAATTAGAAGTATAGAGCTGATGATTCGCTAAGAAAGACCTTAAAAAAGAAAGGTAATTCAGGTAAGCTTTACTATCAGTGTTTTTAAAGGTTTTCTCGGTAACAGTTAATAAGTTACTAAGTTCAGTGGCAGGTAAGGCCTGTGTAGAAACCGCTCCGCTAATTGCCTGGAACCAGGTAATCAGGTAATTAGGTTGCCGCATATTTTTGGCCAGCATTGCTTTGGTAATGCTAATAACCTGCGTTTTCTGTTCAGCAGAAAGACTATTCCAGGCTGTGCTGAAATCGGTACCTGTCTGGGCTTGGCCCATCGCTGTGCTGGCTGTCTGAACATCCTGAGCAAACTGCTCGGGCTGTTCAGAAAACTTAAGCTGCTGAGCTATGGCCAGCGGCCCGCAAATGAGCAGGAAGAGTATAAAAAGATAACGCATAATCATCGTTGGGATGGAATCTATACCTAAACGTTAAAGCGGTTAGTTTTCGCCAATATCAATAAAAAAAAAGCCCCAACGGTTTTCAGGAAGGGACTTTTTTTGGTGGGAAATTCAAGAAAAGATACGTAAATAATTTAAATAAAACGAGCTGCGGCCCAGCCATTACGAATCATAACAGAATGTAAGGACAGGCCGGTTGTCATCGCTACTGCCTGAATTTCTGGCAGATCGTGTTCGTAAAAACCGCTAACCACGAGCGTTCCACCTTCCGCTAAATACCTTTTATAGATTGGTATTTCCCGGATAAGGATGTTTCGATTAATATTTGCTAAAACCACATCATAAAGAGCTACTGGCTCCGTTTCAATTGTTCCCTGGCGGACATTAACAATTTGGTCGACGTGGTTAAGCTGTGTATTTTCAATGGCATTTTCAGTAGCCCAGTCTTCAATATCAAAAGCGGATACCCGGCTTGCCCCCTGTAAAGCAGCCATGATGGCCAGAATACCCGTTCCTGAACCCACATCCAGAGCCGTTTTTCCCTTCTGCTCAATCTCTAATTGATGGGCAAGCATCATCCAGGTTGTTTCGTGATGCCCTGTTCCGAACGACATTTTGGGGTTAATCACTATTTCGTAATCAAACCCGCTACTATCCATTTCATGGAATCCCGCCCGTACTAACACATGTCCTTTTACATCAATAGGCGGATAATTACTTTCCCACTCTGCATTCCAGTTTTGTTTAGCTATTGGTTCAATGGCATACGCAAGCTTCCCCGTAAGGGGCTCATACCGATCAAGCAGGGCATCAATGGCCTCAGTCTTGTAGTGATCTTCCAGGATATAGGCTAAGAGGTACTGATCTTCTTCAACGAAAGAATCAAACCCGATTTCGGCCAGTTCGGCAACAAAAATGTCGGCAAAGGCCGGGGTAACAAAAAGCTTAAGCTCGTAGTAATTCATGTTGCGAAAATACAAAAGCATTCAGCCAAACAGATTGGCTAGATCAACTGTAGATAGAATTGATGACTCTTTTCGGAATAATCAAATTTGCACTGTACGTATTTGGGAGCAGAGACCTTCGGGCGGAAATTATTGGAAAAACAATAAGGTTCTTTCGGAATGCCGATAAAATTGGTAGTTAGTTTACCGTCGCCATTTTCATCCTGAAATACCGCAATGGCGTACTCACCATAGGGCAAATCGTCAATAAATAAAGTTGAGGATGAACCCCCTTTGGGGTCAAGTTTATACCCTTTATAAGGATCTTTAGTAAAGGTATCCTGTTTGCGGAAAACGCCAACAATAATAGAAGCTCTTGTATTTTTCAAATTAGTGAAGATAAGGACCAGAGGATCTTTCTTTGCCGCGTGAGTGGGTGAAAGTAGCAGTGCGGTAGCTAAGAATATAACGAATGTTTTCATGACTTTTAATAGTGGTAAAGGTTTGAAAATGAATGAAATATAAGGGGAAATAAAAGCTAAAAAAATTGGGCAGAGACAAAGCCTCTGCCCAATAACGTTCAACCTTCAACCTTTGTCTGTTTTGGATTGGTTTGAGAAAACTCCCAAATCCAACCAGACATTCAGACGTTGTTAAGCATCTGAACGTCACAAAAATAGACATTTTTGTTGTATTTATTAGAATAGCCTAACTAAACCAGGCTTTGTTAAATATTCTGTATTTGGGGGTAATTCAATATATAATTTCGAATTTCTGCTGAATATCAAAGTTATAAATTAGATAATGGGCTTTTTTTAGAATAAAGACTATATTTTTTTTAATATGAGGTTAAGTTTTTTTGATAGTTTATACTCTTGAAAATTATTTAATGGTCAAAAATTGATATTGTACTGACACAAAAAGGGCCTTTCGTACACCTTTCTGGCAGAACGAACTTAGTTGCGATTCGTTTTAGGCTGTTCAACGTTTTGCAAAATCATTTCTACTTCATGCCTGCTTATTCCTGCTGATAGTATCGACCATTGACTTGAGGGCCGATTGGCCTGCGGAAGAAGTATGGCTTTAACGTGGCTATATGGCCTATCTGGGAAAAGAACATTACAGAGAAAGATGAGGAAGTTTGAGGCAGATTTTAATACACTAACTGGAAATAGTTGAGTAAGTTATTGATTATCAATAAATTGTAGTTATTTAACGTATTCTGATCGTTTTTAACCCATTTTACACGCTCATAACCCGGACTACCTCTTCAATAAGGCTTTTACTTTATCACGGGGTAACTCTTCGATAGTGGCATTTTTGCCAGTTGTGGTACGAGCTGCCCATAATGAATTTAAAATGGCTTCTTCCGTGGCTTCTATCGCTGCCAGAAATAAAGGGGAAATCGCATCATTGGTAACTTCTTCTATTACTTGTGTGCGGTTACTACTACTGAATGGTACGCGAATGTTCTCATTCGTAGAAAAAGCCAGTACATACTCACCCGAACCATTACTGGCAATACCGCCTACTTTAGCCAAAGCCGACCAGGCTCTTTTTGCCAAACGCTCCAGATTACGATGCGTAAGAGGAGCATCTGTAGCGACGATAATCATGCAGGAACCATCGGCTGGATCATTGAGCTGATCGCTCAGAAAATAGTTGCCCAGTTCTTTTCCAACAGGAACACCCTTAATTTCCAGCACGCCGCCGAAGTTGGTTTGTACCAAAACACCTACGGTATAGCCACCCGATTTTTTGGGTAACACGCGTGAGCTCGTGCCAATGCCACCTTTCCAGCCAAAGCAAATAGTACCCGCACCGGCTCCAACATTACCTTCCAGGACGGGGCCGCTTTTTGCTGTTTTAATAGCTTCTAGTATATGGGCTGGTTTTACATGGCGAGCTGTGATATCATTTAACGTTCCATCATTGGTTTCGCCGACTACGGCATTTACCGAGCGGACGGTTTCATTTCCTGCCTGTGCGAGGGTGTGGCTAATCAGTCCTTCCATAGCCGCGGCTACTGAGAGGGTATTGGTTAGAATAATATGCGTTTCGAGATTTCCTAATTCATTTACCTGACTGATTCCTGCCATTTTGCCGAAACCGTTCGCTACGAAAATAGCTGCCGGTACTTTTTGCTGAAAAATGTTTCCGTCATGAGGTAAAATTGCCGTTACACCCGTATTGATATTGGTTTTTTGCAAGATCGTGACATGCCCAACTTTTACCCCTGCGACATCCGTAATGGCGTTGAGTGTTCCGGTTTTTAAAATACCAATTGGCAAGCCAGTATCTTCACGGAAGCGGGTTTGGGCAAGGAGCATAGGGCTAAGTAGAAAAAAAAGAGCGAATAGCGTTTTCATCAAATGGAAAAAAGGTAACGTTTGGCAGAATTATGTATATCCCATAACCGGTTATCAGATACTGCAAACTAATGAATCAGGGCTCTACGATATATTCAGAGTGATAGTAATACATACGGTTGGCCCAGATGGCATAGCTCCATAGAGCAGCTCCGATTAAGCTGGCGTCAATCCGAAACATAATTAGCAATAAGCCCCCAATAAAGCCCCAAAGTCCTAGCATACTTTGTTGTTCATTACTCTGGTGATGCTGATAAAGCCGATTAATGGCAGCTAACCACATGCCTGAACTAAATACAAAAGCTTTTGCTACATACAGAAACGATACCCCGGTGGGTAAATAACGGAATAATAGAATCAGTTCAGGCAGAAATAAAAGAGTAACCTGTATAAGCTGATGTCCAAATCGCTGGACGAACGTATGGGGCAAATTTTTCAGTAAGAGTAAATACGAATGTTCAAAAAGATAGCCTTCGTGTATGATTCCCAGATGAGCGAGGCTCCCAATCAGTAACCCTAAGGAAAGCAGACGCTCGTCGTAATCATCCGTGGGATATAAGAGGCAAACACCTGCTAAAACGGCTCCTGAAAATAGTTTAGTTAGAAGAACTAATAAAGCTTTTTGCCGAAGTAAATACTGAATAAAAAAGAGGGGATAAGGTAATGCCCAATTACGAATAAAGCTACGAACCTGTACCTCCGGACTGGAATTCCGAAGGATTCGTTCGTAAAAAAGAACAGGTAGAATACATAGTAACAGAACTGCAAAAATGATATTTCCCAGTACGAACCATTGCTGTGTTTTCAGGGCTGAAAAACTCATCCAGAAGGCATAGGCAATAACAGGTAGCTGTAGCCCAACCTGAATCAGAAACCATTGTCCATACCGCCTGAGTAGTGAAACGGTTCGTAAATGATATAGAAATGAATAGGCAGGATGCCGAAATTGCGAGCGGATAAACCCCATACTTTTTATTGTATAGACTGCCCAGCCTAGCACAATGTAGAGGAGTATTCCGGGGGAAGACATCACAAACATAAACAGGGCAATGTGATGATCGGAGCGGAGGATACCAAACGCAAGCATCAGTATTACCAGAAAGAAACCAGCATTCTGACGGTAATATTCACTGACCAGACTGCGATAAATAACTGCTAACATAAAAAGTTGGAAAAGGGTTAGGATACCGCTTCTTTAATTGTCTGATCACGGATGATATAAGCAGAGTCCAGAGCCAGATCGGTTAAACGAAAGTCCTGATGCGAAGAAAGCAAGAAACTTACCCCATCCTGATGATATTGGTTAATCAACTGACAAACATTTGAAACGGCCCGGTCGTCAATAGTAACCAGCGGTTCATCGAGCATAATCAATTTTGGGGAACCCAGAAACCCAATAATCAGGGATGTTTTCTTTAGCATTCCGGAGGAATACGTACCTACGGGCTGTTTCCAGAACTCCCTGATTTCCATGGCATCCACAAGCCGATCCATTTGCCCAACGGGGGCTTTCTTTGCTTTTGCAATAAAGGTAATTAAATCAAAGGCAGATAGGTATTCTGGATAAAGGGGCTCCGCTTCAGCATAATTTACCCGTAACCGGAATGCTACCGGATTACGCTGTACTTCCCACTGGTTATCGAGCCAGATCTCGCCTTCGCAGGGTAGCATACCCGCTACGCACCGGAAGAAGGTACTCTTTCCTGAACCATTTGAACCTCTTAACCAATGGACTCCATCGCCTAATTGTAAATCAGAAACTTGCAGTACCGTTCGGCCATGATAAGCCTTCTGGAAATTTTTAATGTGCAGCATATCTGCAAAACAACTAATTATTCAATTCGTTAAATGAAAATTAGGCTGAATGGTAAGAACATTCCTGTATAAAACTGCGATAAATTTTTATATCCTGATAAACACGTTGAGACGTTGCAAAGCAACGTCTCAAGCAAGTGAATATATAGTTATTTAATTTCAATCTGATAACTGCCTGCTACCAGCGTTGTTGTATTGACTTTTAGTTTCTTGCCATCCACAGTCGCTGATTGGCCTGCTTTTATGGGTAAGGTTATTTCGGCCTGCGTATTCGGTGGAACCGTGACGGACATAATCGTTTTACCGTCTTTTTTCTCCCAATTCGCTACAATAGGGCCATAAAGTGATTGATAATCGAATTTTACCCAGTTAAGTCCTTCTGGAATTTTTGGGGCAATGCGGAAAGTTTTAAAGCCAGGCGTAAGCGGTTCGACGCCGGCCAGATAACGGAAATACCATTCAATCACTGAACCATAGGCAAAGTGATTGCGTGAGTTCATACCTTCTGGTTTTTCTTTATCCGAATTCCAGAGTTCCCACATGGTGGTGGCTCCGTTTTCAGCCATATATCCCCAGCTCGGATAGGTCTTTTGGGTGGCTACTTTATAAGCTAGATCAGTGTAGCCATAATCAGACAGCCGGGGCAGAATTTGTTGTGAAGCAATAAAGCCCGTCGACAAGTGATCATTGCGGGATTTCACGTCATTAGCCACATTCTGAACGATTTTAGCTCGCAGGTTTTCGGGTACAATACCAAAAGTTAAAGGCATCAGATTGGCAGCCTGCGTTTTTCCTTCGTAATTATTGTCTTTGAAATACAGCTCATTATACTTTGCCGTGTATTGCTTGGCTAAGGCCGCATATTTTGAAGCATCTTCTGTTTTGCCTAATACCGTTGCGGTCTGAGCCAATAGGTTGTTGGAATAGATCTGGTAGGCTCCGCCAATGGGTTTGCTGGGAGAGGCTACCACCGGAACCCAGTCGCCGTATCCAAACCAGGATTCATCCTGATTGGCAAAATAATAAAGCCCCATTTTTTTTGTAGTAGGATGATTATCCATATAATCTACCCAGGCTTTCATACTGTTATAATGAGCTTCTAAAATTCGCTTGTCTCCAAAAAACTCATAGGTTGTCCAGGGCACAATCAGTGTAGCATCGCCCCAGGCGGGTTTGGATGGCCCGCTAACAACAATTTTGGGATTAACATCATAGACATAGCCTGAGGGATGCTGCGAATCGGCAATATCACTGGAATATTTCGCCCAAAAACCGTTGATATCCATTAAATAACTGGAAGAAGCAACGAAAATCTGGGCATCGCCCATCCAGCCCAGTCGTTCGTCACGCTGTGGGCAATCCGTTGGAATAGAAACCGCATTGCTTTTCAGGGTCCAGCGAGCGTTTGAATAAATTTTATTCAGAAGTTCTTCGGAAGAGCTAAAGTTGCCAATCGCCTTGAAATCGGTGTGGATTACTTTGCCAATTACCTCATTTACAGTTGGTTTTCCAGGATATCCAACGATTTCCACGTAACGAAAACCATGATAAAGAAACATGGGTTCCCATTGTTCTTTGCCGCCTTTGCAGGTATAGCGATCGGTTGCTTTGGCCGAACGCAAATTTTCCTGAGCAACGGTGCCATCATCATGCAATAATTCCGCAAAGTGCAGGTTTATTTCCTGTCCGTAAACGCCTTTAGGAATGGAAATGTGTACAATTCCTGCAAAATTCTGCCCGAAGTCAAAGACAAAATGCCCTGGTTTAGGTTCGGTAACACTGACCGCTTTCTTCGTTTCAATAACCCGAACCGGCGGAGCTTCCTGAGCCACTACTTGCAGGTTTTTCATGTCAAAGGTTGCGGCTTGCTCAGCAGCATTGTTGCCAGCATTAGGCCCAAAAAGAGTGGTTTGATTCTGAGCCGTGTTCAGGACAAGGGGCGTTACCCAACCGTCGGCCTCAGTGCCTGAAGCTTCCTGGCGAGCGTCATAATGCTCTCCGTGATACATCGAGTCGTATGTGACGGGTGAAAGCCGAATTTTCCAACTGGTATTTGAGGTAATGATTTCGGTAGAACCATCTTCATAGGTCATTTCCAGTTGGCAAAGCACCCTAAGCGGACCGGTAGAATAGCGATGAAAACCGCCTCCCCAGCCAAGGCCACCACTCCACCAGCCATTTCCCAGAAAAGCGTCCAGCTGATTCTCTCCACTTTTTAATAAGTCTGTTACATCGTAAGTCTGATAATATACTTTTTTGAGGTAATCGGTCCAGCCGGGGGTCAGCATCATATCGCCAACTCGTTGTCCGTTAAGTTTAAGCACATAATCGCCTAAACCCGTGGCATAAATACGAGCTTTCAGGGGCTTCCCTTTTACCGTAAAATCTTTGCGGGCCTGCGTAGAGCGGGCGGGTTGGCCCACGATACCTGCCATACCAATCCAGTCGGCTTTCCAGTCGTCTTTGCTAAGGAGGCCCATTTCCCACCAGTCGGGTTTTGACCAATCGGAAACTTTCCCTTTTTCATCCCAGACTTTCACTTTCCAGTAATAACGCTTGCGGCTTTCCAGCGGCTTACCTTTATAGTCAACGTATACCGACTGAGCCGAAGAAACCTTGCCAGAGTCCCAGGCATCGCCCTGATTTTTATTCAGATTCGTAATAGAAGAAGCTACCAGAATTTGATAAGCGGTTTGGCCGGCCCCGCGTTGTGTAGAGGTAAGCTGCCAGCTGAGGCGGGGGTGTTCTACGCCTGTACCTAATTGAATATCACCGTATTCAAAACGGAGTTGATCAGGGGCTTTTTGAGCAAAAAGCGATAGTGGAATAACGTATGCCATGCAAATCAGGCACATTCGTATTAAAATATAGTGCATTGTGTAAAGGTTTAGAGCCGCAAAAATGCTCTATTACCAAATAGGAACTGTCCTGTAGGGTCGGTTTTTTTGGTGATTATTAGTAGAAAGATTGATTTATTGTGTCTTGGAAAAGGATTCTATCTAGCTCCGAGAAACCAATTCCATCGCGAGAGACAGATGCTGCTCATTATGGATGATCGTTATTACCGAAACACAAGACACAACCCAATAATATCTTTGACAAAAGGAAAGAACTTATGAAACAGACGGTTCGGCAAGTATTTGAAATTATTCAGATTGATGAATATTCCACGACTCCTAAATACAAACAGATTGTCAACTCCGTAATTTCAGGGATTGAGCGAGGGTTAGTGAAAGTAAACCAGAGCCTGCCTTCTATCAATGAGCTTTCCATGCTTTTTGATATCTCACGGGATACGGCTGAGAAAGCCTACAATGAACTCAAGAAGCTGGGTATTCTGGGGTCAGTGCCGGGAAAAGGATTTTATATTATCAGTGCCAGTTATCGTCAGAAACGACGAGTGTTTTTACTTTTCAACAAGCTTAGCCCGCATAAGAAAATCATTTACGATACACTCGTAGAGACTCTGGGCGAAGAAACCGCGGTGGATTTTTACATCTACAATAACAATTTCCGGCTTTTCAAAGAGCTCATCCAGAATCGGTCGGGGCATTATACGCATTATGTCATTATTGCTCATTTTCTGGAAGGCGGGGGAAATGCCGCCGAGCTTATTAACCAGTTGCCTAAAGAACAATTGCTCATTATGGATAAGCTCGTGCCGGGTGTTGAGGGGAATTACGCAGCCGTTTATCAGGATTTTGAGAAAGATATTTTCACTGCTTTGGCAGAAGGCGAAGAGCTTCTACGCAAGTATCAGCTGTTGAAACTAATCTTTCCGTTGCACACCTATCACGCCCGTGAGATTTTAATTGGTTTCCAGAAATTCTGTACAGAATATGGCTTTTCCTATAAGATTATTTCAGACCTGGAAAGCGAAACCATGCATTCTGGCGATGCCTACATTAACCTCATGGAAGATGACCTGGTAACTTTGGTCAAGCAAGCCAAATCTGGCGGGTATCAGGTTGGGAAGGAAATAGGTATTATTTCTTATAACGAAAGCCCCCTAAAAGAGATTATCCTGGACGGGGTAACCGTATTATCAACTGATTTTGAGGCAATGGGAAGAAAAGCAGGCGAACTAATTCTAACTAATTCGACGAAACAGATTAGCAATCCATTCCGTCTAATCGTACGAAAGTCCCTGTAGAGACGTTACAATCCAACGTCTCTACAGGGATTGTTACCCCACAATTATCTTAAAACCTTCGCCGTGGAGGTTTATCAGCTGGATACTTTCGTCAGCACGAAGGTACTTTCTGATTTTGGTCAGGTATACGTCCATACTGCGGGCATTGAAATAACTATCATCGCCCCATATGGCTTTGAGTATGTAACTCCGGCTTAGTGGTTCGCCAATATGCTGACAGAAAATCTTCAATAATTCTGCTTCTCGGCTGGTTAATTTTTGAACATCCGCTTCTTTCGTAAGGGTTTGACGTTCTGAGTCGAAAGTTAAAGTACCCAGCTGGAATATTCGCGTTTGCTTTTTGTCCTGACTGGCTTCTGATTTCTGGCTACGCCGTAAAATGGCCTGCATACGAACCAGTAACTCTTCCATGTTGAAGGGCTTAGTCAGGTAGTCATCACCACCCACCCGGAACCCCTGCAGGGTATCTTCTTTTAAGGCTTTGGCCGTTAGAAAAATGATGGGAATATCCGCGTTGGCCTGACGCACTTCTTTGGCCAGGGTAAATCCGTCTTTTTTCGGCATCATAACATCGAAGATACAAAGGTCATAATCATTCTTAATGAACTGATTAAGAGCTTCGTCTCCATCGCGTGTAAGGTCGGCAGGATACCCTTTAATCGTTAAATATTCCTGAAGTAAAAGGCCCAGGTTGGGGTCGTCTTCGGCAAGTAGGATTTTCATGCTGGATGTAATAGAACCGACGTATTAATATGGTTAAACGGATTGCATTAGGTGGGAAGCCACACGTTAAAGGTGCTGCCCTTCCCCGGTGTGCTATCAACGCTGATAGTACCTTTATGCTCTTCCACAATTTTACGAACATAACTTAGACCAAGGCCAAAGCCTTTAATGTTGTGCACATTTCCCGTAGGAACGCGATAAAACTGTTCGAAAATATGCCGCAGAGCTTCTTTACTAATACCCAGGCCCCGGTCCGAAATGCGTAACAGAAAACCGTTTCGGGCGTTTTCGGTTTGTATGGCAATTTCCAATTGTTCGGGGGAATACTTAATGGCGTTATCCAACAAATTGAAAATTAAATTGGTTAAGTGGACTTCATCACCCGTAATGACATCATCTGTGGCGATTAAATGGGTCGATACAAGACCATTTTTGGCCTCAATCTGAGGACTTAAACTATGAATAACGGTCTCGATAAGCTCATGCATATCTACCGGATTTCTATTCATTTTTACCTCCCCACGATCAAAGCGGGCGGCCTGTAATACTTTCTCAACCTGTGAACCCAATCGCTGGTTTTCATCCCGAATAATTCCGAGGTATCGCTTGAGCATGGAAGGGGAAGCCGCAACGGCATCGTCTTCCAGCATTTGGGTAGCCAGCGAAATGGTAGAAACGGGTGTTTTGAACTCGTGAGTCATGTTGTTAATGAAATCGTTCTTCATGTCAGAGAGCTTTTTCTGACGTAGAATTGTACTTAACGCAATGTAGAAACATACGGCCATAACCAGAATCAGGATAACTGATGAGGCCAGGGTAGTCCATACCTGTTCGGCCAGATAAACCTGACGTTCCGGGAAATAAACAAAAAGCATGTTATCCGTAGCCATCAGATCAGAAGGAAATAACTGGACACTGTATCCCCCTAACAGCCGGTCTTCCCGGTATCCGGGTGAAGAAGTAAAAATGAAATCTTTTGGGTGGTCATCGGCACAAATACCATATTCAAAGGGAAGATTAATTCCCCGCATGGCAAATTCATTTTTCAGTAAAGAATCCAGTGTTTGCAAATCAATCCGCTGGGTAAGGGGTAAGTCATTCGTTAATAAGTCCAGAAAAACTTCCCGCATGATCCGTGATTTCTGCTCGGCTTTTTCATATTCGGTCATGGGTGTTTTCACCATCAGCATTGAATCTTTACGGTTTCGTTTTACCAGACTTCGCTGAGGCCGTTGGATTACTTTCGGCGTTTTTACATTTGGTCGATTTTTACTGTTCTTGCCGGTAACCCGACTCGAAAGGATCCTACCTAATGAATCTCTATGTGATTTTACTTTTTCTACATCCCGACGTAGGCTACGAAACATGGTATTATCATAGCTTTTTTCCAGTTCATCCCGTGGATTCGACTCTAATGCTGCTTCTTCCGTTTTGGTAACCTGTTCAATATAACGTAACTCTGCTTCGGGTAAAGCTCCGTTTGTTCGAACCAATACATCGGTTGGAACGGTAATCCGGCCATAAAATTCCCATTGCTGCACAATAGGCGAGTGACTAGCATACCGTTCAACCGTGGAAGGATCTGGTTCGGTTTTTCTGGGACGAGCCGGATGGCGAAACGTGGTATGTTTAATGGGCTGATTATGGATGGAAATATGCTGTAACTGGTTCTTACGGCGTTCGGCTGCTAAACGACGATTGGTGCGGATGGCTATCTCCACTTTTTCAAGCTTATGGGCCACCGCATCCATACTTTCGGTTACTGTGCCATCAAACTGGTCGGCTTTGGCTTCGAGGGTCTCCCGAATACCGAATACCTGAAAAATCACGAGCCCAATTAAAGCTAATGACATCAGAGCTACCAACCATCGTATTTTTTGCTGAGTCATTGTTACTTGAAATCAAATAGAATAGCAGATTATTCTTCTCGAATAAATCGTGTTAATGGAAATATCGGCCATTCCTAAGCCTGTTTTCATGTGGATTACTGACTTTAATTTTTAAACGCATAATTCATTAAGATGAGACATCAAAGGTATTGGTTTAAGCTTTTTTAACAAGCTAATCCTATTCAACGCCGCAGGGTTGGGGGAAAAGGTCGAAAATTTGATGACCATTTGCAACATCTCTACTTTTTTCCGCGTCTTTGTTCTAAACAAACAACTATGAAAAAAGTACTTCTCCTGGCTTGTGTTCTGATGGCAGGCATAGCAACGGCTCAGAAAAAAGAGGATGCAAAACTGCGTCTTCATTACGAATACCAGAATGGTGCCAAAAATCAGATTCTGGATCGAACCTTCAATAATCAGGCTCAATTAGATACCTTTCTGGATTCATTGAATGCTGCCAAACCCGCTGGTGGGCATACTAGCATTACCATTGGGGACGAAGACGATGTTGTATTTGATCATCGTCGGGCTCCAAAAGATGGCAATCGGGAAACGAAAATCTATCGCTTCCGCAAGAATGAACAGCCCATGGCCCGTGGTGACTGGGAGCAGTTTGGTCAAAACATGGAGCGTTTTGGTAAGGATGTAGAACGTTGGGGGAAAGACTTTGGTGATAAATTTGATAAAGAATATGGCCCGAAGATGAAAGAGATGGCAAAGCAAATCAATAAGAAGTTTGACTTTCAATTGGATGGCAAAGCATTACCTCCGGCTGCTCCTCAAGTATGGTCATTTGATGGGCCTAATGGTTCTAAGACAGTTAAAAGTCTGAATGCCTATCCAAATCGTCCGTTTAATCATACCCTGAATATTCGCTTTGTGGCTCCCGCCAAAGGCGATGTAACCATCACGGTTACGGATGTAAAAGGCCATGAACTGGCGAAAGAAACCGTGAAAGATTTTGAGGGCGAATACATTGGTCAGGTAAGCCTGAGCAAAAAAGCCGAAAAAGGTACCTTATTCGTAACCGTAACCCAGGGAGAAGATGGTACCGTAAAACGCGTGGTAGTTGAATAAGAGAGTGAATATTGCCGTTTTCCATAAGGCTGGGTTAAACTAACCCAGCTTTTTTTATACCTACACTGTTTTTGCCTCCCTGTTGCATTAGTGCCTTGTGTATCTTTGTGTCATGCGGATTCTGAATGTCCTTTTGGCAGTATATGTGTTAATTCTATCGGTATGTCCCTGTACCGAAGAGCATCATCATCATACTGAATCTGCATCAGCCGTAGCTAGCATCGAAGCCGACCAGCACGCCAGTCATGATCATCACGGAGCCAGTGCTCATTGCTCTCCGTTTTGCGTATGTCATTGTCTGGGTGGGTTTGTTTCATTAGCGTATTCACTTCCCGAACTCGCGGTAAGTGTTCTTCTTCCTCTTCCGAAATCTACTTTCTGGTACGATACCGCCCAGCCCCGGGAGTATCATTTATCCATCTGGCAGCCACCTCTTTTGGCCTGAGTAAGGAGTATTGTGCCCATACTTTATTGAAAGGTTCGGGTTTATGAGTTTCAAGTATAATCGGGCAGGAAGTATTTCTGCCAATAAGTCTTGAATTCTAAACTTCTAACTCTGAACCTAAACTCACAATTTCTTTTCTTCTTTATGCTAGATAGAATCATTCGATTTTCGATTGACCATAAACTCGTTGTTGGGCTATTCGTGCTGGCATTAATCGGTTGGGGAACGTATTCACTAACCCTTCTGCCCATTGATGCCGTGCCCGACATTACCAATAATCAGGTACAGGTAATTACCCGAACGCCCTCACTAGCCGCTCCTGAAGTGGAGCGACTCATCACTTTTCCCATTGAACAAACCATGGCGGGCATTCCCAAGATCGAGGAGGTGCGATCTATTTCCCGTTTTGGCCTTTCAGTAGTAACCATTGTTTTTCAGGAAGATATAGACCTGTACTGGGCTCGTCAACAGGTAAACGAACGCCTTGCCGAGGCTAAAAGTCTTATCCCCGACGGCGTTGGTAACCCGGAATTATCACCCATTTCAACCGGGCTTGGTGAAATCTATCAGTATACCGTTCATGCTAAAAAAGGGTATGAGCAGAAATACGATGCCATGACTTTGCGAAGCATTCAGGACTGGTACGTAAGAAGGCAACTGATCGGGACGCCCGGTGTAGCGGAGGTAAACAGTTGGGGGGGCTTTCTGAAACAATATGAAGTAGCGATTGAACCCGAAAAACTTCGCAGTTATGACCTGGGAGTGAATGAGGTGTTTATGGCTCTTGAGCGAAATAATCAGAACACTGGCGGAGCATATATTGATAAAAAGCCAATGGCTTACTTTATACGTACAGAAGGCTTGATTGGCACGCTGGAAGACATCAGTAAGATTGTTATTAAGAAGGCGACGAACGGAGCCCCCATCCTGATCCGGGATGTTGCCGAGGTTCGGTATGGCTATGCCAATCGCTATGGGGCCTTAACGCGTAACGGTGAAGGCGAGGCCGTAGGAGGATTAGTGATGATGCTGAAGGATGAAAATTCAAACGAAGTCGTCGGGCGAGTACAAAAGCGAATGGAACAGATTCAGAAAACACTACCTGAAGGCGTTGTAATTGATCCTTTTCTGGTACGTAGTGAACTAGTGGGACGAGCCATTGGCACGGTTACCCGGAATCTGGTCGAGGGAGCCCTGATTGTCATTTTTGTGCTGGTGTTGTTTCTGGGGAATGTGCGGGCAGGTTTAATAACGGCTTCAGTGATTCCGCTGGCGATGCTCTTTGCTGTATCGCTCATGAATCTTTTCAATGTATCGGGTAACCTGATGAGCCTGGGAGCAATTGACTTCGGTTTGATTGTGGATGGTGCGGTGATTATGGTTGAAGCAACTCTACATCATTTTGGTTTGCGGAAAGCGGGTAAGCTCACGCAGGCTCAGATGGATGCAGAAGTATACGAGTCGGCCCGTAAAATTCGAAACTCAGCCGCCTTTGGTGAGATTATCATCCTGATTGTCTATCTGCCACTCTGGACACTTTCAGGTATTGAAGGAAAAATGTTCAAGCCTATGGCTCAGGTAGTAAGCTTTGCCATTTTGGGGGCATTTCTGCTTTCAATTACCTATGTTCCCATGATTACGGCTTTGGTATTGAACAAAGACATTGAACATAGGACAAGTATTTCGGATCGGATGATGGCTGTTTTTCAGCGACTCTATACCCCCCTGATTCAGGGAGCTTTGCGTTTAAAAATGTTAGTAATAGCCAGTTCAGTAATTCTGTTTGCATTATCCATATGGTTATTTACTCGATTAGGTGGCGAATTTATTCCAACCCTGGAAGAAGGGGATTTAGTAGCCGAAACCATGTTATTAACTGGAAGTTCATTAACGCAAACCGTTGATAAGGTTACGCAGGCTTCCGATTTGTTAATGAAACGCTACCCGGAAGTTACGCAGGTAATTGGAAAAATTGGAGCGGCTGAAATTCCCACCGACCCAATGCCAATGGAAGCCTGTGATTTAACTATTAAACTTAAACCCAAAGAGGAGTGGACTTCCGCAGCCACTCGTGAGGATCTGGCCAACCAAATGACGGAAGCTCTGGAGGAAATTCCCGGGGTAAATTTTGGCATTTCGCAGCCTATTCAGTTTCGCTCCAATGAACTGATTTCCGGGGTACGTCAGGATATCGGAATAAAGATTTTTGGGGAAGACCTGACCGAATTAACCCGTCTTCAACAGGAAGCAGTCGCTCTGGTAAAAACGGTAGACGGAGCCAAAGACATTTTCCAGGAGAAAGTATCCGGCCTGCCGCAAATTATCGTTCACATTGATCGGGATCGACTGGCAAAATTTGGGCTGGATATTGAAACCGTGAACCAAACCGTAAGTACTGCCTTCGCGGGGGAATCTGCCGGGCTGGTGTACGAAGGGGAAAAAAGGTTTGAATTGGTGGTTCGCTTTGCTCCCAAAAGCCGCCAACGCATTGAAGATGTTCAAAATCTGTTTATTACTACCCCTAACGGTTTACATATTCCCTTACAACAAGTAGCAGAAGTTTCCCTGAAACTGGGCCCTAACCAGATTCAGCGTGAAGATGCCAAACGCCGCATTACTATTGGCTTTAATGTACGCGGACGAGATGTGAAAAGTGTAGTAGAAGAACTACAGGCCAGGATCGAACAAAAAATAAAGTTCCCGACGGGCTATTATGTCACCTACGGGGGGCAATTTGAAAATTTGCAAAAGGCAACTGCCCGTTTATCCATAGCCGTTCCCGTTGCCCTTTTTCTGATTCTGGTATTGTTATACTTCACGTTTGGGTCTATTTGGCAGTCGATATTGATTTTTACGGCTATTCCGATGGCGGCTATTGGTGGCGTTTTTGCCTTGCTTTTGCGAGGTATGCCCTTTAGTATTTCGGCTGGTGTTGGGTTTATCGCCTTATTTGGGGTTGCCGTGCTGAACGGCATCGTGCTCATTGGGGAATTTAATTTCCTCAAGAAAAGTGGTATTACGGACTTGACCGAACGAATTCTGCGAGGAACGGAAACGCGATTACGGCCTATCTTAATGACTGCCACAGTGGCTTCGCTGGGTTTCTTACCGATGGCTCTATCAAACGGAGCGGGTGGGGAAGTGCAGAAACCTTTGGCAACGGTAGTTATTGGCGGCCTGATTACCTCTACGTTACTGACCTTATTCGTTATACCCATTTTGTATATGTATCTGGAAAAAGGCTTTCGGGTGAATCATAAAGTGGTAGCTCTGTTATTGATTTGCTTACCCTTTTTAGGAAATGCCCAAAGTCAATTAACCCCCGAACAGGCCGTGCAGACGGCTTTGCAAAATAACCGTTCTTTAGAAGCGGTCCGCCTGGACGTAAAAGCACGGGAAGCTCTGCGAAAAACCGCCCGTGAATTGCCCAGGACGGATCTTTCTGTCATGCTGGGGCAATATAACAGCTATCCGTTCGACCAGAATATAAACATTAGCCAGAACATCCCCAACCCGGCTTTGTTTAAGGCTCGTTCGGCGGTGTTGGATGCCAGTGTAAAAAGTTCAGCATTGCAGGTTAATATCTCTGAAAATGACCTGGCCTTTCAGGTTAAATCGAGTTGGTATGAGCTGGCTTATTATATGGGTTTGCAGCGGTATTTGCAGACGCAGGATTCCCTGTATGCAGACTTCCTGCGGGCTGCTCAGGTTCGCCTGCGTACGGGAGAGGCGGGTTCGCTGGAATCAACTATTGCCCAAACCCGATTGCGACAAGTGCAAACTCAGCGGAATCAGAACGAGGCCGATGTGATTATCGCGAAACGACGCCTGCAAACCTTGCTATATGCAGAGGCTCCGGTTGAAATTGAAAACCAACGCCTGCAGGTAAGACCTTTACCCGATACCGCTTCTGAAAATAACCCGCTCGTGGCCTGGTATGCTCAGCAGGTGCGGACTGCCGAAACAGAGCGGAAACTGCAGGAAGCCAACCGATTGCCTGATTTTTCCATTGGATACTTTAATCAAAGTCTGAACGGAACGTTAAAACCCGGTACCGTAGCAGATCTGACCACCAGTGCCAACCGCTTTCATGGCGTACAGGCGGGGGTGAGTTTCCCACTATTCGGTAAAGCGTATAAAGCCCGCATTGAATCTTCGAAAATTGCTCAGCAGGTTCAGCAACAGCAGCTCGATCAGCAGCAGAAAAACCTGGCAGGAGAGATAGCTACTACCTGGCAGGAAATCAGAAAACTCCAGCATACCATTGATTACTACGAAAAGGCAGCTTTACCACAGGCTCGGGAAATTACCCGGCAGTCGCAACGAGGTTTTCAGGCGGGCGAGGTTGGGTATGTGGAATATCTTCAGGGGATCAGTACCGCAAATGACCTACAAATTGGGTTTTTGCAGACCATCCATTCCTATAACCAAAGTGTAATCCGACTGGAGTATTTGCTGGGTATCAAGTAAAGAATATTAATCATTACGAACATGAAATACTATTCATATCAACTTCTGATTGCTGGATTGTTGCTGGGGGGAATTGTGGCTTGTCAGGAAAAAGTAAAAACCGAACACCATCAGCATGATGGCCATAGTCACGAGGAACAGGAAGAACACAAGGAACATGAAGAACACGAGGAAGAAGCCGAACTGAACGAAGCTCAGTATAAGGCTGCCCAAATTCAATTAGGTTCAATTGAACGCCGGGCTATTTCAGGAACCTTACAGGTTTCGGGAAGCTTACTAATGCCCCCCCAGCAAAAAATCAGCATTGCCTTTCCCTACGGAGGAATTGTGCGGAGCACAACCTTACTGCCTGGCAAATGGGTTAATAAAGGGCAGACACTTCTGACATTAGAAAACCCGGAATTTATTACCCTGCAACAGGATTATCTGGAAGCTCAAAGCCAGCTGCATTACGCTGAAAAAGAATATCAGCGTCAGGAAGAGTTGAGCAAAGAAAATGTCTCAGCAGCGAAGACTTTTCAACGAATCGAGGCCGAATTAAAGGCCTTGAAAATACGTATTGATGGCTTAAAACAGAAGCTAAGTTTACTAAACCTGAGCCCAGGCAGTATTGAAAACGGCATTCAGCGAAATGTTGTAGTAATTGCCCCAGCCAGTGGATACGTAACCAAAGTGAATATTAATGTTGGAAAAGCCGTTCAGGCGAATGAAATGCTGGCAGAACTGGCGGATACTCATTTTCTGAATGCTGAGTTAAACGTGTTTGAAAAGGATGTAGTTCGGTTAAAAGTAGGCCAGAAGGTGCAGCTTCGGCTGGCAAACGAAGAACGTAACGCGACTATTTTTCTGATTGGCCGTGAAATTGGTGCAGAACGAATGGTAAAAGTGCTTTGCAAGCTTGATCAGCCTGATCGGGACTTACTTCCCGGAACGTATCTGACGGCTATGATTGAGTCGGGTGCTGCTCAGGTGGATGCCTTGCCTGAAGTAGCGGTTGTACGGTCAGGTGAGAAGCAGTATATTTTTGTTTCCGAAGGAAAACACAATGAAGAAGGGGCTATTCATTATCCATTTCGTCGGCTTGAGGTACAAACCGGAGCCGCTCAGAATGGTTATATTCAGGTACTTTCCACGGAGAAAATAGAGAAAGGTACCGTAGTAGTAAAAGGAGCATATGATTTGCTTTCTAAAATGAATAACAGCGAACATGACCACGCTCACTGAGCCTTAAAAATTCTTAAACATACCCTGATTAACAGCAAAGTCCGTAGTTTTCAGTATGATTCGAAAACTACGGGCTTTGCTCCTTTTTTACGGGCAAATGTCAGTATTTCCAACCGCTATCTCGGTAGGACTATGCTGGATGTCTTTTGGTGACGATACTTGGGGAGTAATCAGTTTTATCAAGCTTTTACTGGGTGTGCTGAGCCTGATTCTCTACCGCCAGACTTATCGCTATGAGTTTATCTTTCTAAGCAATTTGGGCTTGTATGAACAGACTACTCTGATAGGTCTGTTGCTGATTGATTACTTGATATTTGTAGGCATGAAAGCCTTAACCTTGTTATGGAGTTAGCACATCATCGGTTACAAGCGGATAGTATCACGATTCAGTACGGAACGAACTCCGTAATAAGCGGGGGTTTTCTTCAGGCCGAAACAGGTCAGATTACTGGTCTTCTGGGGCGGAATGGTAACGGAAAAAGTAGCCTTCTGAAAGCCATTTTCGGAATTATTAAAGCAAAATATAAAACGATAAAAGTGGATGGTGAATGGATCTCTGATTTACAATCCAGGTCAGGTATGGCTGCTTATTTACCTCAAAATAATTTCGTTCCCCAATCTTTTAAAATCAAAATGATTTTTGAGCTGTACGGAACCGATTTTAGCCTACTGATAAAACAGTTTCCTGAATTAGAGAAAGTGTATAATCAGGAAATTGGCAGCTTATCGGGTGGCGAACGTCGGTTGGTGGAAACCCTGTTAGTACTGTGCCGACCCGTAAAATTTGTCTTTCTGGACGAACCATTTTCGCATCTTTCCCCCATCACGGTTGAGCGATTACGGGAAATTATTCAGCAGGAAAAACAGTATAAAGGCATCGTTTTAACGGATCATCTTTATCGACATATCACCTCTTTGAGTGACAATCTGTATTTACTTGCTCATCAGCGAACCTTCTTGATTAAGGAACGTGATGATTTAATTCGCTGGGGTTATTTGGGGGAATAACAGTATGTACCAACAAAAAAGCCTACGGTTTTTTCGTAGGCTTTTAGTGAGGAGGAAGGCAAATAGCGGCTACCTTTCAGCAATGAGTTTGTCCATTAAACGGTTGAAATCTTCTACATACTGATCGTAGTATTTACCCGTTCCAGGGCCTGAAAAGCCAGTGTGAATTTCCCGGACTTTCCCAGATCTGTCAATGTAAATGGTAGTCGGATAGCCCATAATTTTGTTCAGCATGGGTAAGGTTGCGGAAGCCGACTGATCGGCGGTGCCTGCCAGTACAACCGGATAAGGAATGTTGAAACGCTCGATCATGCGTTTTAACTTGGGCTGAGCCACCGTAAAATCAGCACTGCGTTCATACGACAAGCCAATGATTTCTACCCCACGTTTTTTGTTTTTGTTATACCAGGGCACCAGATAATTGGTTTCATCCATACAGTTGGGGCACCACGAACCCATAATCTGAAGAATCACCACCTTATTCTTAAAGCGAGGGTCCGTCAGATCAAGTTTCTCACCCGTAAACGCTTCCGGGAAACTAAATTCTACCTTCTCATAGCCTGGTTTCAAATAGGTTAATGATTTCTCGTCGGGTAAGGCAGCCGTTTCATCTTTAACGGCAGAAAAGGTTGACTGTCCGCTCATTCCGCTAAAAAAATCACCTTCAATTTTATCCTTACTCAGCTTTGCTTTGAAGAGAAATAAGTGCGAGCCATCGTAGGTAGAAAGGAAAAGACTATCACCAATGATATCGCCAGCTAAAAAACGATAATCACCCGTTGGCGTCAGGAAACTGGCTGATACTGTGCTGCCCTGTTGCTCAAACACACCAACTGCTTTCGATTCCTTCCCGAAGGTAGTGGCATATTTTCCGGCAATATTCCAGGAAGTCGTCTGGGGCTTAGGTGCAAACCGATACGTCAAACCATATTCAGCCCGAAACGGAATGGTAAGGGTTGCATTACCACGTTTTTTCTTGTAAACGCCGGTTAATTGCTTGCCGTTGATTTTGCCAACCAGTTCAGCATCAAATAGATCCATTGGAATGTGGATAGAATCTCCTGATACAAAAGAATCGTCCAGCTTGAGTCGTTCTTTTCCATTAATGGCCCAGACCTCATAGTGTGAAGCCTGCTTGCCCGCTTGAATATCGAGGCCAAAAGGTAACTCGCCACCCTTATTGACAACAACGGCTCGCCAGGGACCTTTCTGAACCTGTGCCCAGGAACTTAATCCGGTCAGGGTAATCAGAAACGTAAAAAAGATTTTTTTCATGGGGTTTTGATAATCAGATAGTTATGATAAAGTGTCGGACAGTAAAAAAAAAGGGATGCCCAAAGCTTGATTTACAATTGTGAATTTTGTTAATCTTGTGATCTAATTTTATAGCAAGAATAAAGAAAAACGTCCGGAAAGTTCCATTTGAATACCACGGGCTATTTTTGAGAGCGAAATTTGCCAATCTATGACAACGCTTTATCACCAACCCGTTATGCTGGCCGAGTGTCTGGCTGGCCTGAGTATTCAGCCCGATGGAACCTATGTTGATGTAACTTTTGGTGGCGGAGGACATTCAAAAGCCATTCTGCAACAGCTTGGGCCCAACGGACGATTGCTTTCTTTTGATCAGGATCCTGATGCTAAGACTCAGTCTAAGTTAATTGCAGACAGCCGCTTTACCTTTATTGAAGCTAATTTCCGGCATATTAAAAAATACCTTCGCCTGTATGGGGTTCGGAAAGTGGATGGAATTCTGGCTGATCTAGGAATTTCTTCCCACCAGATTGACGTTCCTGAACGCGGTTTTTCCACCCGTTTTGATGGCCCGCTCGATATGCGGATGAACCCACAGGCTGAGTTTTCGGCTCGAACGGTGGTGAATGAATATGACGAAGCCCAGCTTCATAAAATATTAGGTTTATACGGTGAAGTAAAAAATGCCCGTACCCTAGCCTCAGCTATTTATTCCAGCCGATTGAATCAGTCGATTGAAACAGTACAGGATCTCCGGAATATTCTTCAGAAACTGGCTCCACGCGGTAAGGAATTTAAATACTATGCTCAAGTTTTTCAGGCCATTCGGATTGAAGTAAACGAAGAAATGAAGGTGCTGGAGGAGTTTTTGCAACAGATACCTGAAATACTGGCTCCAAAGGGCCGGTTGGTCGTAATGAGTTATCATTCTCTGGAAGATCGTCTGGTCAAGAATTTTATTAAGACCGGCAAGTTTTATGGCGAAGTAGAAAAGGATTTCTTCGGCAATGAAAAGAAACCGCTGCAATCCATAATCCGAAAACCAATTGAAGCTACTGAAGCGGAAATTGCTCAGAATCCCAGAGCCCGCAGTGCCAAATTACGGATTGCCGAACCGTATGAAAATGAATGTGAAAAAAGGTAGAAAGGGCAAATGATGGTTAAGTATAAACCAGACAACGTAATAGTTACCAACAAATAAAGCCAACCATGTCAAAACTTATATCCTGGACGCGTAGCCTTGCTCAGAATCTGGATGTCAACCAGTGGTGGGGCGAAGCCAGTCAGAATCAAAAATTACTAAATGCAGGCTTAGTTGTATTACTAATGATTACCTACATCGCCTGGGTGTTGCGTGGCGAGTCGTTAATCCGGGAAACAGACAGGCTGAAGCGTGAAATCAGTGAACAGAACGCTGAATTGACCTACGAAGAATCGAAGTTAGTGCAGGAGTCCCGGCAGTCGCGTATTATTCTGAAAGTAGCCCCGCTGGGGCTGAAAGATTATCGTAATCAACGCCCTCCGGTGAAAATTGTAGTTCCCAGTACAGTTAACGAGTAAGGCTTTATCCAACTTTCAACTTTTTATATTTTCAGTCTACATGGCCGAAGCCCCGAATTTAAAACGCAGTATTTTCATTCGAAGCCTGATTGTCTCGGCGGGGCTATTACTGTTTAGCATCGCCATTGCTGCCCGTATTGTGTATGTACAACAAGTGGAAGGCAACGAATGGCGAATTAGAGCCGATAATACGCGGTATCGGATCATTCCTGCCACACGTGGGAATGTTTACTCGGATGATGGCAGCCTGCTGGTAACTTCGTTACCTTACTACCGCATAGGTATTGACCTGAGTGTTACGGTTCGGCATTCGGCTGATTCAGCTCAGTTTTTCAAAAATATTGATTCGCTTTCCATTCACCTTGGCCAGGTACTGCAAGAGCCAGGCTCTGGCTTACGTCGCAAAATTATCAATGCCAGGGAGGCCCTGCTGGAAGTAATGCAGTATAACCAACAGCAAAAAGACACGGCAAACTGGAAAATTGAACCTAGATACCTCTCCATTAGCCCGAAACTGATTTCATACGAACAGAAAAAATGGTTGTTTGAATCGACAAAATGGGCATCATTAAGAAAATCGACGGCTGAAGAGCGGGCTACTGATAAGCTATTGAAACGCCGGGTATTCCGCTTTAAATGGATGCCGCTGGATAGTACCAAATTATTTACCACTGGCCTGAATTTTGAGCTGGTACCCCAACGTGAAAAACCCTTCCGAAACACGGCTTCCCGTTTGTTGGGGAGGGTAGTAGACTCGCTTATGCAGGATGCCAGTGGCGGTGTACAGGTTATGCGAGGAGCTACTGGTATTGAAAAAAGCTTTAATACCTTATTAATTGGGCAGGAGGGGCATGGCTGGTTTGAAAACCTGCGGGGTAGCTGGCGACCCATTAATGAGTCGGAGTCGCATCATACAGTACAGGGGCTGGATTTGTATACCACTCTGAATGTCAATATGCAGGATGTTACGGAAGCTGCCTTACTTCGGGCAGTCAAGCGATACAAAGCCAAGTACGGTACCGCTATCGTAATGGAAACCAAAACGGGTGAAATCAAGGCTATCGCCAACCTGCATCATATAAAAGACAGTACCTATGCTGATGTTCAGAACTTTGCGGTTAACTACCTGATTGCTCCGGGTTCCACGTTCAAACTGGCTACAATGATGGCCGTTTTTGAAGATACGAAGGCATCTCCAAACGACCTGGTGAATACAACGGGGGGGCAATTTCTACATTTGCACGATTCCAATCATTCGGGGTATGGGGTAATTACCATTCATGATGCGTTTTTGCGTTCTTCTAACGTCGGGATGGCCAAAACACTCTTACAGTATTTCAATAACGACCCGGATCGATTTGTAGATTATCTGGAAAAATTTCACATTGCTGATCGATTAAATTTTCAGGTAGAGGTAAGTCGTGGCAATGAAAAACCTGAGATACATCGGCCTAAGGATCGTCTCTGGAGCCGTAAGTCACTAGCTTCTATGGCGATTGGTGAAGAGATGCGGATATCGGCACTACAAATGCTTTCTTTCTACAACGCTGTGGCGAACAATGGGTACTGGGTGCAGCCGATTGTTGTAAAAATGGCAAAACGGGGGGATCAGATTGAGCAGGATTTTACGACAAACCAACGCCGTGATAAAGCCCCTATTTGCTCAGAACATACCTTGAAAATTGTAAGGAAGATGCTCGATGGCGTTGTAAATGAACCTCATGGAACGGCTCGAAGTATCGCATCTTTAAATTACCGGATTGCAGGTAAAACGGGGACATCCAAAAAGTTTGTCAACAAGCAGCAAACAAGTCTGTATTACTCCTCATTTGCTGGATATTTCCCGGCTGAGAATCCACGCTATACCATTTTTGTTGCTCTGGACGAACCACATAACCCTGATACGGGGGAATCGGCTTATGGCGGAACGGCAGCAGCACCGGTGTTCCGTGAAATTGCAGATAAGGTACATGCATTAGATATGCAAATGCACCGAACTTTACAGGGTACGCCAAGTTTTACCGCCGAATGGGACTTGGAGTTATCCAATGCTCACCCAAAAGATTTGCACCAGATTGCTGCTGGTTTTGGTATTCCGACCAAGGCCAGTGGTTGGGATGAATTGCCTCCTGGAAGTACACATCGGGTTCCTAATCTGAAAGGAATGAGTTTGCGAGATGCGTTGTATGTACTCGAAAATCGGGGGTACAAAGTAAAGTTTTCAGGACGAGGGCACGTTGTAAGCCAGTCACTTGAGCCAGGAATAGAGCCTGAAAGCAGGCACATTGAATTAAAGTTACAGTAGGATGGGTTTGGAGTTTTTTCTCCTCCACTGGTTACTGGAAATCCTGAAAGCCATTCAGACGGTATGACCAGCCGAGTTACCCATTTTTTGTTCGGGCATCCGAAATAGCAACTGGAGCCGTGGGAATTATTGCTCATCAGGCATAAGGAATTTTGCAAAAGCAACAGGCTGAGCTGATTCTAATCGCCCACGGATCGCTTCTTACCAACGTAATGCCTCGATCAAGTCACTGGCAATCAGGGGTATTTGACCTCGACGTGCCATGGCTCGATCTCCCGCTTCTCCGTGGCGGTATACGCCCAGAATGGCGGCTTCTTTAGGCTCTAACCCCTGGGCAAGCAAAGCCGTTAAAATTCCGGTTAGAATATCACCTGTTCCACCAGTGGCCATACCCGGATTTCCCGTAGAATTAAAATGGAATTCCCCATCGGGAGAAGCTACTACCGTATGCTGACCTTTCAGAACGACAGTTACCTGATGCGTTTGACAGAACGCCATCAGGTAGGTTAGTTTCTCATAATCATCTTTCCAGGAATGCCCTAATAACCGCTCGAACTCTTTTGGATGAGGGGTTAAAATTGCTTTCGTAGGAAGTATTTTTAGTAATTCCCGATTTTCAGAGAGCATATTCAACGCATCGGCATCCATTACCGTAGGAATATTACCCACTTTTCCCAGGAAATCTTTCAGCACCTGAAGGGTTTCAGGTTGTTTGTCGAGGCCAGGGCCGATTCCAAGAGCTGTGTATTTCGATAAATCCTTTAGCTCTGATATATAATTGGCCGCTTGATCGGCTAAACACATTGCTTCGGGGGTGGTAGTCTGTAAGATGGGGTAGCCGCAGGCGGGAATTTGTACGGTAAGAAGCCCTACGCCACTTCGCAGACAGGCCCGTGAAGACAATACTGCGGCTCCGATCTTACCATAACTTCCCGCTATAATCAAAGCGTGCCCATAGGTTCCTTTGTTTGAGTAACTCTCCCGATCTGACAAGCTGGGCAGTGCCTGAGCATCGGTAAAATAGTAGCTGGTTGGAGTCTGCTCGGCATATTGCGGACTGAGGCCAATATCAACGCAATGCCATTTTCCTACAAAGCGGGCATTTTTAGGAAGCAGGAAAGCAAGTTTAGGAATCTGAAAACTAATGGTATGGGTTGGTTCAATAATGGCATCCTCTGTTGCGTTGGGCTGATCGGCGAATAGACCCGAAGCAATATCTACGGAGATAACCGTTGCTTTACTAGCATTAACTTTTTGAATAACTTCAGCAAGGAGGCCAGAAACAGAGCGAGTGAGTCCTGAACCCAATAAAGCATCAATGAGTAAATCACCAGGCTGGATCCTTACTTCATCTGCGGAGCTAAGCCACTGAACTTGCCCTTCATGCTCATAACGGGAGAGGTTGATATCAAAATCTGGAGTGCTATGATCGCTATGTCGAATAATCCAAACAGTAGGGTGAAAACCGGCCTGCTGTAATAGCCGGGAAATTACTAATCCGTCTCCGCCATTGTTTCCCATTCCACAGAATACTTGAATATTCCGGCAGGATTCAACCATTCCTGAGCAGAACAAATGCCGGATAAAAGCGGTTGCCGCCCGTTCCATCAAATCGAGGGAAGAAATGGGTTCGTGTTGAATGGTAAAGGCATCCCAGGCACGGATTTGTTCGACATTAAAAAGCTTCATAAGCTATACGGTTAGAGCCAGGAGTTATGGCTTTATGGTTTGGATGCCTGCTGCAACTGATTATTAAACGAAAGGTATATACAGGAAAGCAAAAATCCTGCCGGTTCTTTAAGAGATGGTAATGGATTGAGGTAATTAATCAGATTGTCAATTTCTCTAAACCACTACAGAAACAAATAGCGAGGGACACAAGCCCCTCGCTATACTTCACAAAGAATCCGGTTTTATCAGACAAACGCAATAAGCCGATGCCTGATTATTCATCGCCTTCCGAACGATTAATACTACTACCGCCCGACTGGCTTTCTTCAACATCTTTCACCGGGCCTTTGTAATCAATTTCACTAGCACCCGTAGCAGTGGCCCGAAGTTTCTCTTTAGAATATACTTTGGCGTTAGAAGCCCCAGATACCTCAATAACAACTGCATTAGTTTTTAAGCTGTAAGCGTCAAGTGTTGAGGCCCCGGAAATATCTGCGTTCAGATTTTGGGCTGTACCCAGTAGTGTGAGGGTAGCGGCTCCGGCCACATCAACATCCAGGGCGGAAGTTTGAATGCCCGTAAAGGTAGCCTGGCAAGCACCGGATAACTCAATTTCCCGTACCTGGTCAAAGCCTTTTACAATTCCTGAAACGGCTCCGCTAAAGTCGACACCTTCGAGAGATGGCATTTCGATTCGGATACTGGTAATACCTCGATTGCGAAGAGCATTCCAGAGTTTATTTTTTCGATCAATCTTTAAGGTATTGCCCTGAACCCGTACTTCTACATCATCAAGGCGACGCTCATTCTCAGCGTAAACCGTTACCCGATATTCAGAACCCTGCTTTACTTCTACCGCAAAACCCCCTGAGATATCTATTTTGCTGAAGCTTCCAACCGGGTACGTTTTCGGAATACCACGACCAATGGTACTTTCATAATTTTCGTCATCGTCTTGATTTTCTTCCTGGGGAATCGTACGATTCAGGCATAATAACTCACCATCACGTGTGAATTTCCAGAGCGAACCAGGGAATTGATCCTTGTCAAATAATACCCAGGAAAAGTGATTCGTAACGAATTTCGCAAAATCTTCCGTCATGCTAAAAGGCATTTCATAAGGAATATAGAGCTTCATTCTTAATTCCTGATTGCGAAAAGGTACATGTTCAGGAAAGCCAAAATTCCGATCAAATACAAGGCTTGAATCTTTGGAGTTGACCCAGTAACTTAGTTGCGATGCTAGCTTTTCGGCCTCCGTACGGTTACGGCCGCGACTCGAGAATTCCTGAATCAGTTTAATTTCCGTTCCATCGTATCCTTCGAGTGTCAGATTCGTATTATGATATTCTTCATCACCGGCGGTTACGGCATCAAAAGTTGGCGTATGGTTTGATTTCAGAAATACAGTCTTTTCGATCGTTCCACGGCGGGCAAAATTGGCAAGGTATTGTGGAATCATAACGCCTGAGCCAATTACCCCGATCAGGAAAATGCCTAGTAATGATTGCCATACCACCGGACGGAAGTAATTCTGCTTTGTTAAAAGAGACAAACCCGCAATACCCACTGCTATGGCTGGTACGGCCGTAGCCAATGCTCCAAAAATAAACATCCATGGCGAGGCATCGTGAAGGAGGTTTAAAGGAGTGTTCCCGAAGTGGACAATGTTATCAAGACCAGAAATCCCCAAGGCCAGGCCTAATGCACCCAGAATGCCAAATAAACCAGACACCCCGATCACAATCATAATCACCCCGGCCAGCACTCGTAGCAATACCAGGGTGAAACCAAACATTGGTACTAGACCTTCAAAGACGGCTCCCAGTACCCGGAAGGGAAAGAGCAGAACTTTGGTAAGGGTAGATTCCGTGGATTGATTCTCGATGTTGAGTGTCTTCTTGATGTTGGTTTCGATATTGGTCAGGGTTATGGGCTCCCCCTGCATTTTCATTCGATCAGTTAGCGTTTTTGCAGGTGGTGTAATAGCCCAGAGAACCAGATACAAAATCAGACCCGTTCCGAAAAACAGAATGCTTAATACCCACACAAACCGGACAAGCCCTAAATCCCAGCCTGTATAGGCAGCTACCCCGGCAGCTACTCCAGCGAGTGCTTTATGTTCAGGGTCGCGGTAGAGTTTACGGAGTTTTTCATCTTCCTCCAGGTTCGCGTTGGCAGGGAAAGATACCCAGCAAGCAATGTAGATAATAAAGATGAAGCCACTGAGCGGACCAAATATTTCACCTAAATCGGTAATGCCGCCAAAAATTGGCGATCCAATGAATAGGGCTAAGGTAGCCAGGCGAACCCAAAGCGGATCGACGTTGAGGTAATGAGCGATTCCGGCACACACTCCGCCGAGCACTTTTCGTTTGGTATCACGGTAAAGGCGTTTGTTCGTCGGTGCAGTAGTATTAGAAGAAGATGAAGAACCGCCTGACATCAATACGGGCTCAGCCAATGGTGCTTTCATACCAGCAAAGTCTTCTTCTTCTTCAATGGCTTCGAAGTCGGCCACGGTTCCCATTGCCCGAACGAGCTCATCTACATCGTCAGCGGTAATGGCCTGTTTGTCTTCCTTCTTAAGTTTATCGTAAAACTTCTCAGCAATACGGGCTTCAATGTCTTCGATAATTTCGGCACTACCTTCATAGTTGGCAAAATACCTTTTAATAGATTCCAGGTAGCCCTGCAGGCGGTCGTAACCGTCTTCCTCGATGTAGAAGACTACTCCTGCAATGGTAATGGATATGGTCTTTTTCATTAGTTCAGCAAGATAGAATGGTATAAGGAGCCTGTTTGCTATTTACTTTTGGGTGTTACGATCTGATTAACAGAAGTTTGCAATTCATCCCAGGTTAGTTGAAGCTGTTCGAGAAACCTACGGCCATCTTCAGTAAGGACATAATATTTTCGAGGGGGGCCAGACGAAGACTCAACCCATTTATAATCGAGTAGTCCTGAGTTTTTCAGCCGGGTCAACAAGGGGTAGAGGGTACCTTCAACAACCATAATTTTGGCGGCTGTCAGTTCCTCCAGCATGTTAGAGGCATAGACCTCTCCCCGCGATATGATGTGCAGAATGCAGAATTCGAGAATTCCTTTTCGCATTTGCACTTGAGCATTTTCCAGATTCATTTCGCGTGTTGGTGTTTGATAGTAGGTTTAAGCCCGAGGCAAAAGGATGGGTAGCATTCCGGTTATGCGTACGTGAACTTTTTATGATCCACCGAGCTTAATTCCTGATCCGGTTTATGATACAAAAGTAATGACAGGTACTTTGTGATGCAAGGTAGTTGGTGAAATATTTTTCTTTTAATTCAAAAACCTGATGAACGGTAAGAAAAACGCGGTATACAGGAGTTGGTAAGTATATGGAATAGATATTCTTAGTGGATATGAGTATAACTACGTTTTATCATTGCAGGTTTTCGCATAAAATCAGGGCCAGATCGTTATATTTGAAGCAAATCTTGATTTTATGAAGTACACTGTACGTATCAGTATATTAGTAGGAATTCTAGTAGCTAGTTTTTTTTCGGGGCGAGCTCAGACCTTTGCAAATGAATGGATCAACCCCAGCCAGACGTATTTTAAATTTACTGTCCCTAAAGACGGTATATATCGTATTAACTATCAGACTCTACAAAGTGCTGGCTTTCCTCTTTCAACCAATCCGAAGAATCTGCAGCTGTTCAGACGAGGTAAAGAAATAGCGATTACTGTATCAGGACAAGATGATGGGCAGTGGAACAGTGAAGATTACATTGAGTTTTACGGAAAACAAAATGACGGCCTGACCGATTCACTTTTGTATTATCCAACCACAGCTCAATTGCATCCATACTACTCTCTTTTTGCCGATTCTGCTTCTTATTTTGTCACCATTCGTACGGATGGAACATTAGGAAAACGGATGACTACATACAAAGACGAGACCTCAACACTGACTCCTGAAACCTATCATTTTGACGAGCAGTTTGTTTCATTTACTGGTGATTTTGCTGCGGGGCAGTTTTTACCGTATGGCCGCACAGACTGGAATGCATTATTTTATGGACAATATGACTACGGGGAAGGCTATACCAATGGATATTCCAACAAAGGAGTTCCGTATGAATATCAGTTTTCGATACTCAGCCCGGTAAAAGACAGTGCAAATCTGGCTACATTAGAAGCCTATCTGGTAGGGAGAAGCCCTAATTCACACATTGTTGACTTTACGATTAATTCTGATACAGAGGTATGGAATACTGTAACCTTCGAAGGATATAAAACTGCCAAATTCAGTAAAGATCTTTCTCTAGAAAGTCTACCCACTAGTAATTTACTTACAATTACGACTACCAGTAGAGGTACAGAAAGCCTCGATCAGTATGCTGCGGGGTATTATAAAATACGTTATAAACAAACACTTGATCAGTTTAGTCTTGATTCCAAGTTGTTCAGGTTGCGGCTGAATAGTGTTAAAAAATCTTCTATTTCAGTCGTAAATGTACCTTCATCTTCTAATCTATACGACGTAACAAATCCGATTAACCCGATTCGTATTGGTTTTAATTATTCAAACGATACCATTCAGGCGGTTGTTCGAAATACTGATCAGGAAAGAACCTTATTAATCTCACGTGAGCAGAACACGGTTAGTAACTTACACCGGGTTCAGCTGCGTAGTATTCCTACTACAGCTTCTTATATTATCATTAGTCACCCACAATTAATGAAACCAGTAGGTGACGTAGCGGACCCCGTCCATGCCTATGCCGCCTATCGGGCTTCTTCAGCAGGGGGAAAGCACGATACATTGGTAGTAACCGTAGATGAGCTATATGATCATTTTAATTATGGGGACAAAAGTACGGCTGCTTTACGAGTATTTGCTGACTATCTGGTTCATAAAGGCCACCCGGAACATTTCTTTTTAATCGGATCAGCTCGCTGGAATCACGTTGTAAGGCTGGTATGGGATGCGGATGCTCCAGCGGAAGACTTGGTTCCTACGCAAAGTTACCCAGGTTCGGATGTACAGATTATCGCTGGCCTGAACGGTCAGCATGCTTATTTACCTGCTTTTGGTATAGGGCGTCTTACGGCCTTAACGCCTCTGCAAGTATTGAACTATTTAAACAAGGTAAAAGAATTTGAAGCCGCCCCACTGGAGTTATGGCGAAAGAAGTTTCTTAATCTTAGTGGAGGAAAAACAGTTAGCGAGCTAACCTTATTTAAATCATATGTAGATGGATATGGCGAGATTGCCTCAAACTCGTATATCGGGGGAGAAGTAACGACCTTATCTAAGAAAACCGATGAACCAGTAGAACTTATAAACGTTAGCCAGCAGCTTAACAATGGTACGGCAGTAGTCACTTTTTTTGGTCACTCCGGGGCAAGCGTTACTGATCTGGACATTGGAATGTGTTCCAATGATCTGTTGGGCTATAGCAATAAAGGTAAGTATCCGATCATTATTGCGAATGGTTGTAGTGCCGGTAGTTATTACAAGAAGGGTACTTTTGGCGAAGACTGGTTAATGACGGCTGATCGCGGAGCTATTTTATTTATGGCCCACGGCAATGCTGGTTATTCAACATTTTTAGATCAATACTGCACGATACTCTATAAAGTCGCCACGACCGATTCTTCGTTTCTGAATAAGCCGTGGGGAGCCATTCACCGCGAAACAATACGGCGTTATATTGGAAATCAGACCACTCTGAATGATTATGTTATTCAACAGTTGCAGAGCTTTACTCTTCAGGGAGATCCTGCGGTGGTCATTTTTCCTTATAACAAGACCGATTATTCGATCAATAATTCAAGTATTTTTTTACAGGGAATTAATGGTGAAGAAGTAGTTGCTACAGTAGATTCGTTCCGGGTGGGTATGGTGGTTAGTAACCTGGCAAAAGTTTCGAGCAATTCTTTCAAAATAAACTTGAAACGTACCCTTTCTACTGGAACAGTTGTAGATATGGGAACTCAAACTTACGCACCCATATCGTATCAGGACACTTTATACTTTACCGTTCAGAATGCTGGTATGGGCGGGGGAGTCACTAAGTTTTTGATAACGATTGATCCAGATGGCGAAATCGAAGAAATGAGCAAAGCGAATAACCAGGCAACGCTTAACTATACGATTCCCGGATCGCTGGCCAGGCCAGTCCTTCCTGCAAACTACGCAATCGTCGGAACGCTTACTAATTCACAACCTACAGCCCGCCTGGTTGCTGAATATACACCGGCAACCTCCAGTTCTTCAACAACGCCTAACATCCTTTTCGAAATTGACACGTCAGCAACGTATAGCAGTTCTTTCAAACAGACTACTACACTCGCAGCCTCAAATACGGATGGCTGGAATGTTTCGCTACTGGATAAAGATAGTACCGTTTATTATTGGCGAGTTCGCGGAGCAGATGAAGCTTTTGATGATAATAATCAGTGGACAGAATATTCGTTTACCTACATCCGCGGAGTACAAGACGGATGGTCGCAAAGTACAGCCAATCAGTTTGCTAGTGTCACTTCTGAGGTGATAGGCCTTTCTGGAACAAAATGGGCTTATACGACCAATGAACTAAAAATTAACCTTCAGGTACTGGGAGCGAAGGTCTCTACAACGGCCTATCAGCAAACACAGCTGAAACTTGAGGATCTGATTGTAGTGACTAATGGAAATTGTAATAAAGATGCTCTGGTAGCCATCGCTTTTAGTAAAACATCCCTCACTCCTTATTCTGTATTATCTGCCCAATTATGTGGGAACTCTCCCTATGCTGCTAATTACTTTAGTGCTGATAATATTTCAGCTGGGTTATTAGATCAATATCTAACGGCTATACCTGATAGCGATTTTGTGCTGTTATTCCCATCAGGGAGTGTGGATATCAGCACCTGGTCCATTGCCTTAAAACAGAAAGTAAAGGCCTTAGGAGCGGATGAACGTCTGGATCAGCTTATAGCAGGTTCAGCCTTTATTTTACTAGCAAGAAAAGGAACTGGTAGTGCTTTGCAATGGCTAACACCAGCAGTACTTGCTGAAGGAGATTCTACAACCCTCAGTTTAACAGACTATGAACTTCAGGATTCGTATACCCAGGGAACATTAACCTCACCATTAATAGGGCCCACCACCAGTTGGGGTGTAGTGCAGCAAAAAGTAGCTCTAACCGATACACAGAAAGCCCAACTGGATATTTATGGGGTTGACTACGGTGGAAACGAAACGCTACTTTTTAAGGACATAACAGCACGTAACTTGAGCATCAGCTCAATCAATGCTAGTAACTATCCGTATTTGAGGCTTCGGGAAAAAGTAACGGGAAACACTACTCCGGCACAATTACAACGTTGGCTGGTTACGTACGCTTCAGTACCAGAAGGGGTTACGCGTCTGGATGGGGAAGACACCTATCGGTCATCTTACTCATATAGTATAAATGAAGGAGAAAGTTTTACAGGTAATTTAAATTATGTATTACTCAGTAAAACAACATTTATAAGGCCAGTTATTGTCAGAGTAAAGGTGAGTAATAGTAATACAAACGTTCAGTCTACAAGTGAATACAGTGTTCCGTCAACGATGAATATCCCACTGACAGTCAGTTACAGTAATTTATCAGCCGGAGAAAATAGAATTACGGTAAATGTCAATCCGGAGATTCAACCTGAGGTTACCTATACAAATAATTCGGTGACCTTCATCGTAACAGTAGCCGCTGATGAAACGGCTCCTACGCTTGAGGTTACCTTTGATGGTAAGACTATTCAGGATGGCGATTATGTCTCACCAAATCCTACTATCCAGATTCGTTTGCTGGATGAGAACCTATACCAGATCCGAAAAGATACAACGGGTATAGATGTATACTTACAACAACCTGATGCTGATCTTGTACGAATTCCCTTCAAAAATATAAGTTGGGAAGTACAGGAAAATAATGATTTTCGGGCAACGTATAGCCCAGAAAATTTGAGTGACGGAACGTATTTATTACAGGTACAGGGACGTGATGTTGCCGGGAACATGGCGGGTGGCATACCTTATTCAATACATTTTACGGTGCTGAATCAGTCGGGAGTGCAACAAATGAATGTTAGCCCGAATCCACTTCAATACTACAGTCGCTTTACAGTTAATTTAAGTGGAGATCAGATTCCGGATCAATTTGCCATCGAAATTTATAACCTTCAGGGCAAAATAATTCGTATCATTACGAATGGAGATAAGGCATTGACAATTGGGCGAAACGAATTTTATTGGGATGGTACCGATCAGCAGGGGATAAGTTTACCAGCTGGCGTTTATGTATATCGAATAAAAATGACTCAGAATGGCCAGGCAATGCCTGTTCTGGATTCTTCGCAGTCAAAATCGTTAGGCCGAATAGTTATTGCTCGCTAAGGGTTTTGAGTTTAGGGTTTTGAGTGGGTAACATAGCGGTTAATGCCCCCAACTCAAAACCCTAAACGCACTCATCCAAACCACTCCTGGCGTATTTTCCCGAGGTAAGGCGAGCTTCTGAGGCCACTTGCAAGCTCGAATAGCTCAGCTCCTACGTTAGGATACAGATTTAATTCAGCTAACTCTCGCAAAGGTTTCCATACTACTTCCAGAGCGGTTGTTTCGGCAGGATTAATGCTAGGAATACCCCCAATGATGGTGCCTTCAAAAACGCAGTGCAACACTCCCTGTTTTAATTGAGGTAAGTGTACTTCACCGAGTACTAAGAACGGACCCACTTCGATTTCAATGTTTAATTCCTCCCGTAATTCACGAATTAGCGTTGCGGATAATAATTCATTAGAATCAGGGTTTCCACCTGGTAACTGAAAAACGTCCTGATCGCCGTAACGATAGCGGGTTAAGAGAACGTGATCATTTACAAGTAAAAGGACGGCAGGGCGAACTTTCATGGACAGGAATAATGGCCTCAACAGGCATCGTTATAAAATGAAAAATAAATAATAATTAAGAAAGGGAGGCCCTCTGGCTGGAACGAATAATGTATTAGTACATGTATACCGGAGCCGTCAGTATGACGAACTTATTCGTACCTCCCGAACAGAATTATCGGCAAATTCTGTTGATTTTCCGTAAACTTGTGACCAAGCTTACAGGATTTTTCGTTTTTATTCCAGAATGATTTTTTATTCCGAAACCGGAAACCGTGATTTAATACCCAAGTATGACAATTTACATCAAAACCCGAACGCGTAGAGATCTTATTATTCATATTCTGCTGGTTATTAGTATTCTATTAACGTTATTCTTAGGTTTTTTCTTCGTATACCTTCCCTGGACAACCAATCATGGTCAGAGTATAACGGTGCCTGATTTACGTAAAATGAACCTGGAAGACGTAGAATCAGCCCTGGATGAACGTGGGCTGGATTACGTTATTTCAGATTGCACGTTTGTTTCTGGTGTGGCTCCATTAACGGTCCTTTCTCAATATCCTTTCCCGAATTCGCTAGTGAAAGAAGGGCGTAATATCTATCTGACGGTTACGATGGCGACAGCCCCCATGATTCGGATGCCTGATTTATTAGGTAAAGGTATTCGGAGTGCTCAGCTTTACCTGCGAAGCGTAGGACTGGAAGAAGGGCAGATTCGCTATATTCCTGATATTGCCGAAAATGCTGTTCTGGAGCAATATTTCAATGGTAAAAAAGTAGAAGTAGGGACGCTCATTCCGAAAGGATCAAAAATTGATTTAGTAGTTGGAAACGGCATTGGAAATACAGAGCTGGATGTTCCAAACCTCATTGGCATGTCGTTGGAGGAAGCTGAAATTGTGATCAAAGGTTCTGATTTGCGGGTGGGTACTGTACTATATAAACAAATACCAGGTGCGGCACCTGGCACGGTAGTAGAACAACGTCCTGCTGTAGAAAACGGTAAAATTCACGTAGGCGAAATTATTGATTTATGGATAGCTGGTAAACCAGATAACGATACCGGAGAAGGTAAACTGGAGCCAGACCCCAATAATCCCTAGAGAAAGGCTGGAAAACCTGTTGAATTTCCTTAGTAGTATGGCTTCCATTACGCCTGAAGAATTTAAAAAACGCCTGGAGCAGGAAGAATTGAACATACTTGACATTCGTACGCCTTACGAACGCGATGATTTTTCGGTAGGAGGTTTAGCCATTCCGATGGATGAGCTTTTACTCCGAATCAATGAAATTCCTGATAACTGGAAACAGAAAGAAGTAATTGTTATTTGTGGGACAGGCATGCAAAGTGCTATTGCAACCCGTATTTTAGGAAAACGTGGTTTTGAGCACCCCCGTAATCTGGATGGGGGACTAGTGGCTTACCTAGGAATTTGAGGTTTTGCAGGTGTTGACCGTCTCCCAGAAAATACCAATGATCATCCCCAGGAAACTGCCGAACAGACCAATCAGGATGGCTGGAATGCTAAAGGAATAATACCGGGACAGAAGCCAGCCTATTAAACCTAACAGCATTGAAAGCAGACAGCCCGGCAAATTTGCTTTTTTCCAGTACAGGCCCATCGTCATCGGGATAAACAAAGACACTAAACTTAAGGCCGACGACTCGGCAACGAGCTCGAATACATCTTGCCGCCCCAAAGCCATCCAGATAGCACACCCAGTGACAAATACCACCGATAGCCGAATGGCTAACAAAAGCTGCTTATCGGTGATGGAAGAGAAAAAAGGTCTGATAAGATTTTCGCCCATAACGGCCGCCGGTGCCAGAATGGCTCCTGAGGTAGTACTTAGTAAAGCGGAGATTAATGCTCCAAAAAACAGCATCTGTACCCAAAGCGGAGCGTGTTTTAATACCATATTCGGAATGATGAGCTGGGCATCTCCCTGAAGCAACTCCGGATGAAGCTGAACCGATGTCAAACCAATAAAGAGTGGAAACAGGGCAATGGTCCAGTACAATACCCCCGCACCAACTGAAGAGCGAACAGCGGTAGGAGCATCTTTCGCCGCCATTACCCGCTGAAAAACATCTTGTTGAGGAATAGAGCCCAGGCCAATCGTAATCCAGGCAGCAAAGTATTCAGCCGAGTCTGACCAGGCACGTGGCACCATGCGAAAAAAACCAGGTGGTTGTCGTGCAATAATCGTAGATACGCCACCTGCTTCGCTTGCCAGAATGACTGCCAGAATAATTAAGCCAGCCATCAGAATAATGTTGTGTAGAAAGTCGGTAATGGAAAGAGACCACATTCCGCCCGTTAAGGTATAAAACATTACCAGTCCAGCTCCCACCCAGATGCCCGTACTCATAGGTAAGCCAAAAACTACTTCCCCGACAATACTCATAGAAACCAGTTGTGCGGCAATCCAGCCAAAGTAGGAAGGAACAATCAAAATAGCCGAAAGGTATTCAGCCCACTTGCCGAAACGCAACCTGAAAAAATCGCAGAAAGTAATGATATTCAGTTTATAGAAAGCCCGGGCATAAAAAACCCCGACTAAAATCAAGCATAAACCTGCTCCGAAGGGGTCTTCAATAACGCCTAACACGCCGTCTTCAACAAATCGGCCCGGAGCTCCCATCATGGTTTCGGAGCCAAACCAGGTTGCAAAGGTTACCATAGTAGCCAGAGCAAAACTTAAGTTACGGCCTGCCAGGACAAAGTCTTCGGTATTCTTCACCCGGTGCGAAGCCCATAAACCAATCAATACATTTAGAGCCAGGTAGAGAAGAATGGAGGTAATAAGCATGAGTTGGTGAGGAATGAAGAGCTGATTTTACGAATTTATTCAGTTTCAGTAAAAACATTTATAAGAAAGATATTATGAATATATATAAATATGAAAATATGTTCATATATTTGTATGCTGATTTATTGTTGCATGACACTTGAAAAAGAAAAACTAGAAAAGGCCGCTTTTATTCTGAAAACGGTTGCTCATCCGGTACGGCTGGCCATCATTCAGCATTTAGGTGAAGACAAACGGATGAGTGTTAACGAATTAGGTAAACGGCTGGCATGTGAGCAATCGTTGTTATCCCATCACTTGATCAATATGAAACTCAAAGGGATACTAATGTGTGAGCAGGAAGGCCAAAACCGATATTATTCTCTCAAAGAACCGAATGTTCTGAAGCTGTTATCCAGTATCGAACAGTGTGACTGTATGATGTAATGGGAGACGTATTAGCTTTGGTTATCGGGGTGTTGCTGAGCTTGTTAGGCGGAGGTGGGTCTATTTTAACGGTACCAGTCTTGGTATATATGTATCATTTTCCGCCAGCCATTGCTACCGCCTATAGTCTGTTAATTGTAGGCTCGGCGTCGTTATTAGGCTGTCTGGATTATTTAAGACGCGGGCTTGCAAGCCCTAAAACAGCTCTATTTTTTTCGTTTCCGTCGTTTGCAATGGTATTCAGCACGCGGAAATGGCTAGTGCCAGCGTTGCCAAATGTGTTATTTACCTGGGGGAATTTCACAGTAACGAAAAACCTGATGATGATGATTGTCTTTGCGGTGTTAATGCTACTTGCTGCACAATCAATGATCCGGGGAAAAACAAAAAAAATTGACGACGGAGAGGAAATCATCAAGCGGTTAAATTATCCACTGATTTTCGTAGAAGGCTTATTAGTGGGTATGTTGACGGGTTTCGTAGGAGTAGGCGGAGGTTTTTTAATTATTCCGGTATTGGCCAATTTCGTTCGATTACCTATGAAACTGGCGGTTGGGACATCGTTGATGATCATTGCCATTAACTCTTGTATTGGGTTTCTGGGCGATCTGGGGCAATACCCGATGGACTGGCCATTTCTCATTCGTTTTATGAGCTTAACCCTGATCGGTGTCGTGTTAGGAACCGGATTGTCCAGACGAATTCCGGGGCATGTACTTAAGCCTGCTTTTGGCTGGTTTACGCTGGCCATGGGAACGGCAATTCTGATAAAAGAGTTATGGGTTCACTAAGGCAATTAATGTTTAAATTTTATGCATTTGGTAAAGGAAGCCTTCAAATTTAGCCGATTTAATAGATCATAATTATGAATGGAACATTTGAAGAGTTAATCGCATCGGAAGAGCCAATATTGATTGAATTTTACACAGACTGGTGTGAACCCTGTCGAAAAATGGACCCGCATCTGAATGCGTTGAAAGACGAGTTTGGCGACGATCTGGAAATTTTGAAAATCGATGCGGATAAAAATAAAACACTGAAAAAGTATTTAAAAATTCAGTCGATTCCAACGTTTATTCTGTATCAGCGTGGGCAGCAATTATGGCGTCAGGCGGGTGGGTTACCCGCTGAAAAACTGTACCAGATTATTCGCGAAAAAATACGATTTCGATAGTTACCCGGGTTTCGTTTACTTATTCATTAGAAAGTTTGAACCGGATGTTATTAAACGTTAAACCACCTGGTAAGCTATGAATTTTCGGGAAATAGTAGACTCAGAAAAACCGGTACTGGTTGATTTTTTCGCTGAATGGTGCGGTCCTTGCAAAGCGATGGTTCCGCATCTGAAGGCTCTAAAAGATAAAACGGGGGACAAGCTGACCATCATTGAAATTGATAAAAATCAACTCCTGGCCGGCCAGTTGCGGGTTCAGTCAGTGCCTGCGTTGGCTTTATATCAGAACGGACAACAGCTTTGGCGTCAGTCGGGTATGTAGTCTGCTCAGCAAATGGAACAGGTCGTTCACCAGCATGTGCGTATCTAGAAAAAGACGTTAATTCCCAATGCCCCGTCACACTTATGATCATCGAACAAATTTATACCGGATGCCTGGCTCAGGGAGCCTATTATATTCAGGTTGGCAACGAAGCGGCTATTATAGATCCCCTTCGAGAAGTACAGCCTTATGTGAATAAGGCAATTCGTAACGGAGCCACCATTAAATACATTTTCGAGACGCATTTTCATGCTGATTTTGTATCCGGTCACGTTGATTTGTCAGCTAAAACAGGAGCTCCTATTATTTATGGCCCCAATGCTAATCCTGCTTTTAAAGCCATTATAGCAACAGATGGACAGGAGTTTGCCCTGGGAAATTATAGCATTCGAGTGCTACATACGCCTGGGCATACGCTGGAGTCGAGCTGTTTTTTATTACTTGATGAACTGGCTCAGCCTAAGGCTATTTTTACTGGGGATACTTTATTTATTGGGGATGTTGGGCGGCCTGATTTAGCTCAGAAGGCAGATTTGACTCAGGAGAAACTGGCTGGGCATCTCTATGATTCATTACAGACAAAAATTCTGCCTTTACCAAACGACGTTATTGTTTACCCGGCTCATGGAGCGGGTTCTGCCTGTGGGAAAAACATGAGCAAAGAAACCATTGATACCTTAGGTCATCAAAAAGAAGTAAACTATGCTCTTCAGCCTCAAACAAAAGAGCAGTTTATTGAAGCCGTTACGGAGGGCTTAACCCCACCACCGGCTTATTTTCCGCAGAATGTCCGGTTAAACAAAATGGGTTCGTTGGGTATTGAAGAAGTGATGGAGCATAGTCTGCAAGCATTAGTTCCAGACCAATTTGAGCAAATAGCCAATGAGGAAGGAGCTTTAGTACTTGATACCCGCAAAGCACAGATTTTTAGTAAAGGGTTTATTCCACGCAGTATTAATATCGGCCTTGAGGGTGATTTTGCTCCCTGGGTAGGAACACTGATTACCGATATTAACCAGCCCTTGTTACTCGTAACAGAACCAGGTAGAGAAGAAGAAGTGATTACCCGCTTATCACGGGTAGGGTATGATCATGTACTGGGGTATTTGGCCGGAGGCTTTGAATCCTGGAAACAGGCTGATAAGCAAATAGATACCATTGAATCTGTTGCTGCACATGAATTTGCCAAACGGTTTAATGAAGGTACCCTCGTAGTAAAGGATGTGCGGAAGCCTACCGAATATGAAGCTGGGCACATTGCCGGAGTAGAAAATGTGCCTTTGGCTTACCTAAACGATAACATGGATGAATTTCCTAAGAATCAGGATATTTACGTGCATTGTGCTGGTGGGTATAGGTCGATGATTGCCGCTTCTATTTTAAAATCTCGTGGTTACGAGTATATACATGATATAGCAGGAGGGTTTGGGGCAATTTCGAAAACTGAGGTACCCATTGCTAACCCGATTGCCTAGTAGTTAATCAATTCAGAACAGATGAACTGGATTAGGGAACCCTGGCCGTGGTATGTTGCCGGCCCTTTAATTGGCTTAACAGTACCGATTTTACTGCTATTCGGAAACAAGGCCTTCGGTATTTCTTCTTCTTTGCGGCATATCTGTGCGGCTTGTTTTCCGGCAGAAATCCCATTTTTTCGGTATGACTGGAAGAAAGAAAGCTGGAATCTATGCTTTGTAGGGGGTGTCCTGGTGGGTGGAATAATTGCCGGAAATTTTCTGAAAAATTCAGAACCCATTACAATTGCCGAACAAACCAAGAGACAATTGATGGAGCTCCATGTGCAGGATTTTAAAGGATTATTACCCGAAGATCTCTTTAACTGGCAGGCTTTGGGCACATTACGAGGGTTTATTCTTATGGTAGTGGGCGGATTTCTGGTTGGGTTTGGAACACGCTGGGCGGGTGGTTGTACTTCCGGGCATGCCATTATGGGCCTTTCCAACTTGCAGTGGCCTTCACTAATCGCTACCATTTGCTTTATGATTGGCGGATTTTTAATGACCTGGTTTGGTCTTCCCTGGATATTAACCCTTTAAGCGATGGAAACCGAAGAATTTATCCCAGTCACTACTGAATTCAAACCCCATAAGGCATCTATTCGCTCCTTGTGGAAATATGGCTTGCTTGGAATAATATTTGGTATTGTTTTTGTAAAAGCAGAAATCGTTTCCTGGTTTCGTATCCAGGAGATGTTTCGCCTGAGTAGTTTTCATATGTACGGGGTAATTGGTTCAGCGGTAAGTACCGGTATGATATCCGTTTACCTGCTCAAGCGGTTCAAAGTGAAAGCTTTAACCGGCGAAACGATTTCTATTCCCCGGAAAGTGTTCCGTCCGGGACAAATCTATGGGGGTTTGTTATTTGGGTTTGGCTGGGCCTTAACAGGGGCTTGCCCGGGACCATTGTTCGCCCAGATTGGGGTAGGATATACCGTAGTGCTTATTACCCTATTAGCGGCTATTGCCGGCACTTGGGCATATGGGGCTCTACGCAGCCATTTGCCTGAGTAATGATAATTGTCATTTCTGAGAAGAATCGAATTGACTAATTTTGCAAAAAGAATATGAATCGAAGTAAATTATCAGCAATCGCTTCTGGACGCTGCCCGCGTTGTCGGGAAGGTAAACTATTTAAATATTCCTGGTTGAAAATGGGCAAGTTCGACCAAATGCATAAATACTGCCCACACTGTGGTTTACGCTACGAACGCGAACCGGGTTTTTTTATTGGAGCGATGTATGTAAGCTACGGCATTACAACGGGCATTATTCTGGTAACGGCCTTCGTTTTATTCTATGGGTTTAATGACCCCTCTCCATTTGTTTACATCGGGGTTTCGATTGGGCTGATTATCTTGTGTGTGCCTTTTACATTCCGCCTTTCCCGAATCTTATACATTCATCTTTTTTCAGGTGTGAATTATGAAGAACATCCTGAGAAAATTCATCATGTAGATGTATAGAGCACATAATATATTTTGCATAAGTATAGAGACCTGAGTGATCGTGTCTCTTTTTTATTGTAACAAAGACGCGATCAGGAGATAGCTATAGAGCAAAATTTACAACCCAATCGATTTTCCGGCAATCCAGGCGGTTGTCCAGGCAGCCTGGAAATTATAGCCACCCGTAACGCCATCAATATCCAGAATTTCCCCAGCGAAATACAGCCCTGGTATTTTCTTACTTTCCATGGTTTGACCCTGAATATCTGATAGGGTTACGCCACCGCAGGTGACAAACTCTTCTTTAAAAGTTGTTTTTCCCCGCACTTCAAAGGGGCAATTGGTTAACAGTTCGGTTAGCCGATTAAACGGTTTTCCAGAAAGATCAATCCAACGTAAGGTTTCGGCGAGTCCTGTTTCCAGCAGAAAAGCACGCCACAAACGGTTCGGTAATCCAAAAGGAGCTAAAGTACCAAGTAATTTTCCGGCGTGCTCTTTCTTGAAGCCTTCCAGCAAAGTCCGAGGGTCTTTCTCGTTAATCCAATTCACCAGAATAGTAAACTGATAGGCTCTTTCTGCGAGTTCTCGAGCTGCCCAGGCAGATAGTTTAAGTGCTGCTGGTCCACTTAGCCCCCAATGCGTTACTAACACTGGGCCGGTTTGTTGAAGTTTGGTTCCCGCCACTCGTACCGTTGCCCGTTGGACAGCCACCCCAGCGAGGTTTTTTAAAAACGAATCGGGAATATTGAAAGTGAATAGTGAGGGAACCGGAGGCCTTACTGAAATTCCTAATTGCGTAAGCCATTCGTAACCAGTGGCTTGCGGATGTCCGCCGGTGGTAATCAAAACCCGGTCCGCCTGAATGGTAGTCTGATCGCTTAGGATCAGTTGGAAGTGCTCATCAGTGGGCAGTATTTGCTGTACGCCTAAACGGCTGCAAACATCAACACCGGCCTGACGGGCAGCCGTGGTCAGGCAGTGAATAATGGTTTCTGATGAATCCGTTTTAGGGAACATCCGCCCGTCGGGCTCGGTTTTTAGATCAACACCTCGACTTAAAAACCAGCGGATCGTGTCCTGATTGGAAAAACGATGAAAAAGCGGCTTTAGAAATTTTTCGCCTCGAGGATAGCCTTTTAATAGCTCAGCCACACTTACTGCTGCGTTGGTAACGTTACAACGGCCACCACCAGAAACACGAACTTTCGCTAAAACGCCGCGACTTTTCTCATAAAGCACGACTTTTGCGTTTGGGAACGACTCGGCCGCCGTGATAGCTCCAAAAAAGCCGGCGGCACCTCCACCAATAACAATAATGTTTTTTCTTGACTTCACAGGGCAAAGGTAGCGGTTGTGATAGTAAACTTGCAGAAACAAAAACGATCACTCGTTACTAATTACCTATTAGGGAAATATAACGGAATTCGTTGATTTAATTCCTGGATTTATGATTCTAAAAGATCTTCTTTATAAAGTCTCGCTTGAAGCAGTAGCAGGTTCTACGGAAGTAGAAATCACAAACCTGACGTTTGATTCCCGGAAAGTGTCGGCAGGAACGTTATTCGTAGCTATTCCGGGTACTCAGGTAGATGGTCATACGTTCATTTCGAAAGCCATTGAACTCGGGGCGGCGGCTATCCTGTGTGAAAGACTGCCGGAAGTTCTTCAGGAGGAGATTACGTATATCCAGTCGAAAGACACCGCACGGGCCATGGGTTTTCTGGCTGCTAATTTCTACGAGCACCCTTCTACGAGGTTGACGTTGGTAGGCATAACGGGTACGAATGGTAAAACCACAACTGCTACATTGCTTTTTCGATTATTTCGTGCTCTGGGGTATCGTTGCGGACTAATTTCAACGGTACAGAATCAGATTGAAGACGAGGTGATTCCCAGTACCCATACCACACCCGATTCTATTGTTCTGAACGCTTTACTGGCACAAATGCTGGCGAAAGGCGTTACCCATGTGTTTATGGAGGTTTCTTCGCACTCAGTCGTACAGCAACGTATTGCAGGCTTGCATTTTGCCGGAGGTATTTTTACCAACATTACCCACGATCACCTCGATTTTCATAAAACCTTCGACAGTTACATTAAAGCCAAAAAGGGATTTTTTGATCAGTTACCGAAGTCGGCTTTTGCTCTGGTGAATGCCGATGATCCACGTGGGCGGATTATGGTACAGAACACAGTAGCCAGACGAGAAACGTTCTCACTCGAAACAGGGGCCAGTTTTCGGGGTAAGCTGGTGTCTGACTCTATTTTTGGTTTGGAAATGGAAATTGACGACCAGCAGGTGCATTTTCAACTGATCGGTAATTTCAATGCTTATAACTTACTGGGCGTTTACGGAACGGCTGTCTTACTAGGGGAAGATCCTAATGAAACCTTAACGCAACTATCAGGTTTACAGCCTCCTCCAGGTCGGTTCGAGCAGATAATCTCTCCGAATCATATCGTCGGAATTGTGGATTATGCTCATACACCGGATGCGTTAGAAAACGTTCTGAAGACAATTGTAGAACTACGACAGGGGCACGAGCGGATCATTACTGTTGTAGGCTGCGGCGGAAACCGTGACGCCACGAAACGGCCCGAAATGGCCCGGATTGCCTGCCGGTATTCCGATCATGTTATATTAACCTCAGATAATCCCCGTAATGAAGACCCCCTCGCCATTCTGGAAGCCATGCAGCAGGGCGTACCAAGCGACACGGAAGCGGATGTATTAACTTTGCCAGACCGACGGGAAGCTATTTATAAAGCCGTTGCGATGGCTCGTCCGCAGGATGTTATCCTGGTAGCTGGAAAAGGCCACGAAACGTATCAGGATGTAAAAGGGATAAAATCTCATTTTGATGATCGGGAAATTCTACGTGAAGCCTATGGAGTATAAAGTCAGGTGATCAAAACGGATAATACTGGGTAAAGACTGGTATTCAGGATTTTCTTTATAAAAACTCTAAATCAATTGAAATTATTCGTTTTTATACTTGCCCTTTGCATAGGGGGCAGTACACTCGCTCAAAGTAAGAAACTGGTTTTTCAGGAACCCAAAATGGGGTCTATGTTTACGATTCAGGTTTGGGCAGACGATTCATTAAAAGCATCAATGGCAGCGAGGCAGGCTTTTGCAGTAGCAGATTCGCTCAATCTTATTTTTAGTGACTACCTCCCCGACTCTGAGCTAAATCAACTTAATGAAACCGCAGGTAGTGGTCAGGCGGTATCGGTATCTCCTCACTTATGGGCCATTCTGGAAGTATCCAAAACAGCATGGGCAAGAAGTAAGCATACTTTCGATATTACGGTTGGTCAACTAACCCAGCTTTGGCGAAAATCCAGGAAAAGTAAAGAGCTGCCAGATAAAAACACATTACAAACCGCTTTGGCTACAGTAGGAGGCCAGTATATGATTTTAAATGATTCAGATCATAGGGTTCAGTTACAGAAAAAAGGAACCCGACTTGATTTGGGCGGAATAGGAAAAGGATATGCGGCTCAGCAAATGCTGAAGAAAATGCAGGAAGCAGGGTTTGAATATACCTTGTGTGATGCCGCCGGTAATATGGCTATTGGTAAGCACCTTCAGCAAGGCTGGAAAATTGGAGTTGAATGGCCCGATCGTAAAGGCGAAATCATGGAAAAATTACTCCCTTTAAGTCAAACAGCCATTTCTACCTCTGGGGATGCCTACCAGTCTGTAGAAATCAATGGAGTGAGTTATTCTCATATTGTATCACCCAAAACAGGCCTGGGCGTTACGTACCACCGTCAAACCACAATTGTCACTGAAGATGCAGGCCGGGCCGACTGGCTTTCTACTGCCTGTTATCTGTTGCCCATTCAGGAAGCCCTGCGTTTAGCCGAGTCTGAGCATGCTGAATTGCTAATTCTTGAAAAAGAAGGCAATTACTTACGAACCTATTCCACGGCTGGTTTTAAAAAGTGGTTTTCTGAAGAGTAATTTTTGGCTCGAATATTCTATTCATTACGAATACTTTCGGAGATTTATACCACCACAAATTGGCATAACACGATGGTGCGTCTTTAATGACTTAAACCCTCTAATTTAGTTTTCAGTATCTAAACCATTTGAACTGTGATTTTTTCGTTACGTAGCGTCCTGGCCTTGGGGCTTAATCTTTTTGTGTTTCAATTCCTGGCTGCTCAGGTTATTCCAGGAAAACCATACGAACAGGATATTCCTGGTTTAGACATCAAAATAAAAATGCAGGCGATTCCAGGCGGTGAATATATGATGGGAAGCCCCGTTACTGAAAAAGGTCGCCAGGCTAATGAAGGGCCTCAGGTAAAAGTAAAGGTAGAACCTTTCTGGATGTCGGCTATGGAAATTACGCACGATCAATTCTTTCCTTTTCGCTTCGATGAGAAAGATGCTCAACCCAAGCCCGACGCCATCACCAGACCTACGGCTCAGTACATTGACTTAACCTGGGGAATGGGGAAAGAGGGTGGGTTTCCGGCAAACTCGATGCAGCCTTTTACCGCCATTACGTATTGTAAATGGCTTTGGAAAAAAACGGGAGTTTTTTACCGTTTACCAACCGAGGCCGAGTGGGAATATGCCTGTCGGGCAGGTAGTTCAACAGCTTATCCGAAGGGAGTTACAGCAGCTACGTTAGGTGAATATGCCTGGTATGCTACGAATAGTAAAGAAGCCTATCACAAAGTCGGGCAGAAAAAACCCAATGCATATGGATTATATGATATGCTGGGGAATGTGGCCGAATGGACAATGGATATGTACGATGCCGCCTATTTCCAGAAACTGGCGGCTCATCCAGAAAGTACCTTTTTCATCGAGCGTACTGCCCCGAGAGCCTATCATACAACTCGTGGAGGGAGTTATCAAAGTAAAGCGGATCAACTACGCTGTGCGGCTCGCCTGGGGCAGGTGGAAGACTGGAACAAGCGGGATCCGCAAATCCCACGTTCCCGATGGTGGATGACTGACGGTGATTATGTCGGTTTTCGTATTGTGCGTCCGGCCAATCAGCCCACAAAAGAAGAAGCCGAGGCTTTTTTCATAAAGATGCTTGGTCAATAAAGACCGTCATCAATTTGAACAAAAAATGTTTTATACCTTTATCCAAACGCTTTTAAAATTCTTCTAAACCATATTCTTACATGAAAAAAGAATTCCAATCACGTCGTGATTTTGTAAAAACAGGTTCTTTACTGGCTGGAGGCTTACTGGCTTCTCCATTGACTTCCAATGCTTCTGGTTTTTTCAACAGCGGTGTTGCTGACGAAATTAAAATCGCCCTTATTGGTTGTGGTGGCCGTGGCAGTGGAGCAGCAGTACAGGCGTTATCCACCAGCCAAAACGTAAAGCTAGTTGCGATGGCCGACGCATTCAGTGATCGTCTTGAAAACGCATTTAAAAGTATTTCAGACAATCTTACTGCTAGTGGAAAAACAGATCGTCTGGATGTAGGTGACCGAAAATTTGTCGGATTTGACGCTTACCAGAAGGCAATTTCCCTGGCTGATGTAGTTATTCTGGCAACACCTCCCGGCTTTCGCCCCATTCATTTTGAAGAGGCGGTAAAACAGGGTAAGCATATTTTTATGGAAAAACCTGTTGCCACCGATCCGGCAGGAGTACAGAAAGTATTAGCAGCGGCACAGGAAGCAAAAGCCAAGAAATTAAATGTGGTGGTGGGCTTGCAGCGTCATTACCAGAATTCATACCGGGCTCTTCTAAAAAATAAAGCCTTAATTGGTGACATTGTTTCGGGAAACGTGTATTGGAATAACGATGGAGTTTGGGTAAAACCACGTAAGGAAGGTCAAACCGAAATGGAATACCAGATGCGAAACTGGTATTATTTCAACTGGTTATGTGGTGACCATATTAATGAACAACATATTCATAATATTGACGTATTTAACTGGTTTAAAGGAAGTTACCCTGTCAGGGCAAAAGGTACAGGTGGGCGTGAGGTACGAAAAGGGAAGGACTACGGCGAAATTTTTGATCATCACCACGTAGAGTTTGAATATGCAGATGGCACTGTTCTGAACTCAGAATGCCGCCATATTAAGGGTACTTGGTCTAAAGTCGATGAAATTATACTGGGAACAAAAGGAAAAATTCTTTGTGGCGATGCCAAAATTGTAGATTATAAAGGCAAACCTTTATTCCAGTTCAATAAAAAAACAGAAAATAATCCCTATCAAACCGAGCACGATGAATTATTTGCCGCTGTTGCAAAGGGAGAATATAAATTTTGGGATGCTGAACGGGGAGCCAAATCTACCATGACGGCTATTCTAGGCCGCCTGGCTACGTATTCAGGCCAAATCATTGAGTGGGACATGGCATTGCAATCAGGAATGAGTATCATGCCAACCGAATTTGCCTGGGATGCCAAAATGCCTGTTAATCCGAACTCAGAAGGCTTATATCCAGTAGCTGTGCCTGGTGTTACCCGGTATTTTGTATAGGTATTTTAAAACTTTAATTAACAAACCTCGCCCTCAAAGCGGGGTTTTTGTTATTATTGAAGATTATTATACGCGGAATGAGAAGAAAGACAAGCCGGATCGCCACTCCCTGGCTCCATCCTATTTTACTAATTATTTATTTTTTACTTAGTGTCGGCTATGACACGGGCCATGTGGAATATCGTGAAGTATTACTAGTAGGGGCTAGCACTTTGATGTTAACAGTATGCATATGGGGTAGTTTTTATTTCCTGACCAAACCTAATTATAGAAATGCTCCGATTCTGGTTACTATTTTATTGTTAGTTCTACTGAATGCTTCTTATATACAATTCTCTTTATTAAAAGAATTGGTAAAATTTAGAATAACACTGGTAATAGTAGTTCTTATCCTAATACGAATAGGATGGTATATCAGAAAAACAAATTCTTCATTTGATAAAATTAATACTTACTTTAATTTAGTCTTAATTGTATGTATTTGCTGGTTAGGTTGGAAATGGATAAGCTGGCCAAAACATATAATTCAAAATGTAAATACCGAGCCATCAAAAAATACTAAAACAGATGTTTATCTGCTTGTAATAGATGGGTATGCGTCACCTCATAATTTAAAAAAATATTGGCATTATTCTAATAATATATTTCAGAACTTTTTAAAAAAAGAAGCATTCCACGTTGTTGAAAATGCTCACAGTAATTATAATATGACCCAACGAACATTAGGCAGTATGCTTAATTTGGACTATATAGTTAATTTAGAAGAACCACGAAGCACAGAATATCTCTTAAAAGAAATACCAAACAATAAATCTACCCAATTATTTAAAAAACAAAACTATCAAATAGGCTGGTTTAGTTTATTGCAAGAATACGAATCTGACTATCGTGAAGGTACGACCATAATTCCCCTTAGTTATGTTCAATATGCAGTAATTAGAAGTTTTATTTTTTTTATCCCAAGTATTAATGATTTTTTATTTCCAAAAAATGAACCGAAATTAATTAGATACAAAATCTTACTAAAAAAATATGATAATTTTTTGAAATTTATTCACGGTAATTCTACTAAACCCAAATTTGGATATTATCATAGTTTCTATTCACATGGTCCTTTTATAGTAGATTCAACGGGATTTAATATGAACATGCCTCATATAAATCCTATGAATGCTTACGAAAAATCATTAAGGTTTAATGAAAATACCATAATGACTTTAATTAAGGAAATAAAAGCAGCGAATTCTAAGGCAATTATTCTAGTAATGAGTGATCATGGGTATCGTGATCTTTCTACCATTCCAAAGAAAGAGGCTCGTAAAGAAGGGTTTGAAAATTTTATGGCAGTATACCTTCCTGACCATAATTACACAAATTGGTATGATGGAATGACACCTATTAATGCCTGGCGGAATGTGGTAAATGCAGCTTTAGGGACCAACCTGCCAAGATTACCTGATCGGACTGAATTAGAATAACAGCAATAAATTTTATAAAATTGTACAAACAAATATCATCATGATAAGATTTTTACTGTATATCGACCCGGGGAGCGGAAGCATTATTGTACAAGCTCTAATAGCTGGCTTTTTAGGTGTGGGCGTTTTTTTCAAGAATATTAAACTTTGGCTTTCCCAATTTTTTGGGAATCGAAAACCAAAGAATGACGAGTGATTCATCCTGCTTCTTTTCGTGATCCCGATGGTTTTGTTTTTAGCCATCAGCATACTATTTATCGTCAGGTAAACCCTTCATACCTACCTCAATACACTCGCTTGATGACCTCGGGTTTGTATCAGAAGTTAACCGAAAAGGGGTTTTTAGTAGCACACCAGGAAATAGCTGATCCAAGAGAAAATCTGATCGAAAAGGCTGATTATCTGGTTTTACAACCTGAGCCAATTCCCGTGATTAACTATCCGGCTAGCTGGTCGTTTCGGATGCTGCAAGCGGCTGCTTTACTAACACTGGACATCCAGATAGAGGCCTTAAAAGTAGGAATGACCCTTAAGGATGCCTCTGCTTATAATATCCAGTTTGTAGGTATAAAGCCTGTTTTTATTGATACCCTGTCATTTGAAGAATGGCGGGTAGGTTCGCCCTGGTATGCTTATGGCCAGTTTTGTCGACATTTTCTGGCTCCGTTAACGCTTTTGTCCTACGTAAATTCTTCACTAAACAGCCTATGGTCGTCCTATTCAGATGGGATTCCATTACCGCTGGCTGCTCAATTATTGCCAGTTAAAGCACGTTGGAATGTAGGTCTTTGGCTGCATTTATTTCTGCACGCCAAACAACTGAATGCTACGAAACGCGGCGAACAAGCTTCCGGGAAAACGTTTTCAAAACAGGATTTAATTAACCTGGCTACCCATTTGCGTTCGTTAGTGGCGGGTTTAAAAGCCCCTCAAGACCCCTCAATCTGGAAAGATTACTATGAGAATGATGTAGAAGAAGCTTATCAACGAAAAAAACAGGTTACCATCACCAGCTGGCTCACTGAAATTCAGCCTAAGCAAGTGCTGGATATAGGAGCTAACCGAGGGCAATACAGCCGCCTGGCGGCCCAGTATGCTTCTTATGTAATTGCGGCTGAGGCAGACCCCCATTGTGTTGATGCGTTCTGGCAAGAGCTAAATGTAGAAAAGATTGACACAATCTTACCTCTTTGCATAAACGCTGCGTATCCGGAACCTGCCGTCGGCTGGATGAATGAAGAGCGGAGTGCTGTTTCTGCCAGAATTCATTCAGATACGGTATTTGCGTTGGCTTTGACGCACCATTTACGCATTACCTATTCAATTCCTTTTGCTTTACAAGCGAACTGGTTCGCTAACCTTGGTGAGACGCTGGTCGTTGAATTCATTCCTAAAGACGACCCCAAGGTTCAACTGTTATTGTCTACCCATAGGAATCCTTTTGACGATTATTCATTGGAAATATTTGTTGCGGCATTCACAGAGCGGTTTTCCATTAAAAAGCAAACGATGCTTTCAGATAGCGGAAGAATATTGTTTTGGCTTGAGCGAAAAAAATCGTAAAGTATGCTCAATGTTGTTTCCTGATTATTGAAAAAATTGGGTATCTAAGTTGTTTAGTGTAAGAAAAACTTTCGCATTATTAGTAGAATAAATCACTATGCGGGAATATTTCCGGACAAACTTTATTAATGCCTTACGATGGTTATTTACGGGTCTTTCGCGACTTACTGTTCCTAAAGCTCAACAGGCATTAACGTTCATTACTGGGGCAAATAGCCTGTATTTTTCGCAATTATTAAATCTATTACAATCCTTATGGAAATACGAATCGGAAAGCCCCGTAATTGTATATGATTTAGGCTTAACGAATGAAGAAAGACAGGAACTGAAAATAAAATTTCCAGCGATTCAGATTCATACCTTTAACTTTTCAGCTTATCCGGCCTATTTTAATATTAAGATTAATGTCGGCGAATTTGCCTGGAAACCGATAATTATTCAGCAGGAATTTGAACGGGCAACCACTAATATCATGTGGCTTGATGCAGCATGTGTCGTTACGAACCGGCTGGATTGTATCCGGTTATTTTTACAATGGTACGGATTCTATTCTTTGTATTCGTGGGGAAACGTTCAACGCTGGACGCACCCAGATACGATTCGCTTGCTAAAGGCTGATACTCTGAAAGCAAAACGCATGGTATCGGGTGGGGTAGTGGCCTTCCGTCGGGATTCGCCCTTTGCTTCTGAGCTAGTCAACGAATGGAAGGAATATGCCTATCGAAAAGAATATCTGGCTCCAGAGGGGAGTAATTTTGATAATCATCGGCAGGATCAGTCGCTTATTACACTATTATTCTACCAAAAGCATCCAACTCAACCCTTCTGGTACCGCTATGGGTGGGGAATTCTGACGCACCAGGGAGCCGCAAAGAAACAGTTTACTTAGAAAGCCCGTCATTGACCCGTTCCTGATATTCATTCCACCAGACTGGGAACTCTTCAAAAATAGCCAGTACATGATCAGCAACACGGGAAGGACTTACAGAAGTAGGCAAAAAACGGCCTAAGACACTCTGTAGGATAGGGTTGCAATGGCGAAGCAAAATATCTTCGCCTAAATGACCTATTTTTTCCGGTGGAACTAAATTGATGAAACTGGCTCCCAATCCTGTTGGAATGAGCATATTAGAGCCATGCACGCCCACAATAACCTGGCTGGAAGCGTATGTTTGGCACCAGTCTAATTCCGGAACGGGGGAGCTTATTACTCTCTTATCCTGAATAGAGTGAGCTAACGAACCAGTTTTACCTAAGCCAACGGCAGTAATTTTGATATCCGGGCGTTTTTTATGAATACGCAGAACGGTACGTTTCCAGCGAAGATTTTGTAAACCTACCCAGAGAAAACGGGTTGCTTGCAAAAGCTTGACTTTCTTACAGAGACGGTAAAGCAGTAATTCAAGCTTAGTACGTAACCACAGCCGATCTTCCCGGCAGATGAGTGTGACCTGAGGTGTTTTTTTTGAAAAATCTGGCAATGAAAAGGCAGGTGTTTTGATAAAGGCCGTCAGATTAAGTTCTTCAGGACTAAAATGAATGCGGGATTCGCTCATTCGAGCGTCTGTAAAACGCGTAAGTTGCTCTTTAATGAAGGTATCCAGATTGGAGATGACCAGATCAAATTGACTTAGTTTGCCTTTAATCACCCAAACCTCTGCGACATAATCGGGAACCAGCCAGGCAAAAATTTCAGGAACCAGTACAATGATGTTCCATTCTGGATGTTGCTGGTAGTGCCGTTGTACGTCGAAAACCTTTGCTAAAACGTGTCCATAGCACGAATCAAGTGTGTTGACTATAACTACCTTGGGCCCAGGCCGGTGTCGAGAACAAATTTCAATGGGCAATTCAATGGCCGGATGTTGAAACAAAGCCGCGTGTAAAGGTTCATATACCCAACGACCTCGTTCAGTAAATTGACTGCATGTTTCGGTTAATTGTACCGGAAACCGCTTATAATGGCCAATTGGCAGGGTTTGAATATATTCCTGCTGGCAACCTGCACACCGAACAGTAGCCAGAAAAGCTGCCCCGGTAAATCGGTAGGCAGTTACCTCTGAGGTGCTGGTATGGCAATAAGGGCAAGAGCTCTCGAAAGATAACTGCCGGGTTAAAGAAAACATACGGTTAGTGATTATTCACTTTCCACCAACGGCTTCCCGAAAAGGACCAATCGCTGATTTCATAACCTAAAGCAGGATAACGCCCGGGGTCTGACTCGTGCATCATCGCATAAGCAACATCAAAAACGTCTTCTGTATTAGGCTTTGAAAAATAGTCGCCATCGGTTGTATAGGCAGGCCGGTGTGGGTGAGCAGTCATTGTCTGCGGATCAGAATCTAACCATCGGAATACTTTTTGTTCATCCAGAATTTTGTGAAGCATGAATGCAGAAGCTCCACCAGGCATATCTTCATCAGTAACTAATAACCGATTGGTTTTCTGGACAGATTTTCCAATGACGTGGTTTAGATCAAAAGGGATAAGTGTCTGTACATCAATAACTTCTGTCTCAATACCTACTTTGGCTAACTGGGCAGCTCCTTCCAGAACAATCTTACACATAGACCCATAAGTAACAATGGTAAGGTCAGTCCCTTCACGTAATATTTCTGGCTGACCAAGTGGCAGGCAGAAATCACCCAGGTTACTTGGTAATTGCTCCTTATTCCGGTATGCGTTCAGAGGCTCAATAACTAAAGCCGGATCTGCTCCGCGTAAGAGTGTATTGTAAAAGCCAGCAGCCTGCGTGAGGTTACGAGGCACAATAACGTGCATACCACGCAGGGCATGTAAGAGTACTGCCATGGGTGAACCCGAATGCCATACGCCTTCCAGCCGGTGTCCGCGTGTTCGTACAATAACCGGAGCTTTCTGACCACCAGCCGTGCGATAATGCAAGCAGGCCAAATCATCTGAAAGAGTGGCTAAGGCATAAAGAATATAGTCCACATACTGGATCTCAACGATTGGCCGCAAGCCGCGTAAGGCAGTTCCAATGCCTTGCCCGATAATAGTCATTTCCCGAATACCGGTATCCGTCACTCGAATTTCTCCAAATTTCTCCTGTAACCCAGCCATTCCCTGATTGACGTCCCCAATTTTTCCGACGTCTTCGCCAATTGCAAAAAGCTGGGGGATTTTCTGGAAAAGGGCTTCAAAGTTTTTGTTAATAATCTCCCGACCATCAATACGAGGAGCATCATCTTCATAAACCGGAGGAACTACCTCTACACGGAGTGGAGAATCTGCCGCCTGACTATAAAGAAACGTATTAAATCGTTTCCAGTTTTCGTGTTTGGTGCGGTCCAGCCAGTGCATCAGAAGTTGTTTGGACTGTACCGCTTCAAAACGAAGAACACGAACCGTTTTCTTAACGGCTTCAATAACGTTTGAACGAACAGGATTGGATGTCCGTTGTAAATCAGCCCGAATGGCTAGAATTTCCTCTGAGTTTTTACTTTCACGAGCAGCCAGGGTAATGGCTTCTATTGCCGAATCAAAATCAGGTTTTAATGAATCATTATAGGCTTTCCAGGCGGCATCACGGGCAGCCTTAGCTGTTTTAAGAGCTTGGGCCTCAATGCTGTCCAATTCTTCTGCTTCCGCAAAACCATTTGCCAAAATCCATAAACGAAACTGCCGGTTGCAGTCCATTTCTGTTTCCCAGGCGAGCCGTTCCTTCGATTTATAGCGTTCATGCGAGCCCGAGGAAGAGTGTCCCTGAGGTTGAGTTACTTCTTGAACGTGAATGAGCGATGGAATATGTTCTGTCCGAGCCAGTTCAGCCGCCTTTTGATACGCTTCCAGCAAACCGGGGTAGTCCCAGCCTTTTACAGTGAAAATCTCAAGTCCTGGTTTTTCAGCAGTTCGCTGATAGCCTGCCAAAGCTTCTGAGATGCTTTCTTTAGTGGTCTGATAAATGGTTGGAACGGAAATACCATATCCATCATCCCAGACCGAAAAAATAACCGGTATTTGCAAGACACCTGCTGCATTGATGGCTTCCAGAAACATGCCTTCTGAGGTAGAAGCATCACCAATAGTGGTAAAGCATACTTCATTTCCCGAAATGGAAAAATTGGTAAAGGCATGTAATTGAGGGTTGGCCCGATAAAGCTTCGAGGCATAACCTAGTCCAATGGAACGAGGCATTTGTCCGGCAGTAGGAGATATGTCCGAAGCAATATTATGCTGAGTTGTTTGAGGCATCCACTGCCCCTGTTCATCAAGCAGGCGGGTAGCATAGTGGCCATTCATCATACGGCCACCGGTATTTGGTTCAGCTTCAACGTCGGTATGAGCATAAAGTTGAGCGAAATACTCTTGCCAGGAAAGTTCGCCAAGAGCCGCTACAACCGTCTGATCCCGATAATAACCTGACCGCCAGTCACCTTTACGAAAAGCTCTTACCAGAGCAATTTGTGCCAATTCTTTACCGTCACCGGCAATACCGAACTTTGCTTTTCCCATGAAAACCTCTTTTCGTACCAACAAGCTGGCATGGCGACTTTCCCAGGCTAATCGATAGTCCGTAAGCACTTGTTCTTTTGTAAGTGCAATGTTATCAAGGGTAGCTTCTTCCATTGAAACAATCAGGTTAAGCGAATGGATAATGTAAAATGCGTAAAAGAAACTTTTACCAGTAACAGTCCAGAAGTATCATAAATCCGGCTGATTGCGTGTTTAGCTGGGTAAAAATAACGTAAAATTCAGAACTTATACAAACTCATTTCGGCTTACGTAGGTTCCGTTAACATATCGTTAACAGCCCGGTATTTGGTGTAAGAGGGTCATCCTCTTACTTTTGTTTCGGTCAAAAACCAGATATCCAACAAAACAAATTTGAACACATGAAAAAGCAACTTTTCTTCTTCCTTGCATTTTTTGTATTTTCAGCAGGGGCCTTTGCACAGGGTAAATTAAAAGTAGACGCAGAGACTAAAGATTTCGGAAAAATTTCTCAGGGAAAACCCGTTACGCACGTTTTTACAGTAACGAATGTAGGGAATGCCCCCGTTGTTATTAACAATGTAACGGCTTCCTGCGGATGCACGACACCAAGCTGGTCACAAGATCCTATTCTTCCTGGCAAAACCAGTAAAGTAAGTGGCACATTCAACGCAGCCGCAGCGGGTTCATTCAACAAGCAAATTACGGTATATAGCAATGCTGAAAATAGTACTTTAACAATGTTCCTAAAAGGTGAAGTACAGTCTGCGGCCGCACCTGCCAAATCACTTCGGTAATTAGGAATACTACTGTTTTTTTGCATTAATTATATACTACCAAAATATGTCATTTGTTAGAATTTATTGTCTTTGAATAACTACTGAATTCACAGATGACTTTTTAAATGAGCAACTAGCTTGGCTAGCTGCTCATTTTTTTATCTACTGGAAATCAGTGAATAATAAAAAAGTTATTTAAAAAAATCCTTTTACAAATCCATTCTACACAAAAATACCGTATCTATGAATGGACAACCGAAGCTGTTCAGACGCACAATACCTTTTGGTATGTCTGTTCAGTAAGTTAAAGGTGTGGGTTAATTCATTTCCGGTACAAAGGGCTTCTGACTAGAGGCCCTTTGTCTTTGTGAAACAGATAACCTGAGGAAAGGGTTAATTTATAATTTTACTAATATGGCAGAAAATTGATTTTTGCCAGTTAGCTTATTAGCTTTGTCCGAAACAACATTACTTTATTTCCTTTGGGCAAAAGACGCATCATTGTAGCTGAAAATGACCTGGTTGCTCTGCTTCGTGAGAAGGATCAGCGAGGGTTTACTGTATTGTATGATAATTACTCAGCTGCACTCTACGGGATTATCTTAAAGATCGTTAAATCTGAGGAGGTAGCGGCAGATGTACTCCAGGAAACGTTTGTGAAAATATGGCGGAATATTGAGTCTTACGAACGCTCAAAAGGTAGCTTATTTACCTGGATTCTGAATGTTGCCCGCAATACGGCAATTGATAAAATTCGTTCGCAGGAATATCAACAGTCTACCCAAAACCAACCGCTTGAGTATTTCGTAAGTGTGATTGAAGATGAAAATCCAGTAGAGCACCAAATTGATGCTATCGGTGTTCGGAAGGTAGTAGAGCAGCTAAGGCCTGAATATCGGTCGATTATTGAGTTAGTTTATTTCCAGGGATATACCCAGGCAGAAGTTTCTGAAGAACTGGATATTCCCTTGGGAACCGTGAAAACAAGGGTTAAGGCTGCCCTTATTCAACTTCGTAATCTGATAACCCTGTTGATTTTTTTCGCCACTTACATTAACCATTAAGACTACGGTGAATGAGCAAGAATTAGTTTCGTCTGGCTTGCTGGAAAGTTATGTGCTGGGTTGTACAACTGAAGATGAGAAACTTCAGGTGAAACAACTACTAGCCTGGCATCCTGAATATCAGGAACGCTTGGAAGAAGTGCAGAACCTTCTGGAAGATTATGCTTGGGAAATGGCAAAAGAGCCGCCCGCTGAGCTACGTGGAAAGATTATTTCCCAAATCCAACCCCTTTCTACGAGGAACGTTAAACCAACTGGTATACTTGAACAAACCTTTACTCCATACCGTAATTGGGTGGCTGCTGCAGCCGTTTTTATTGTCCTGAGCTTTATAGGTAACTTTTTCCTATTTCAAAAACTACAACAATCAAAAGATCGAATTGCTTTACTGGAAAATGATAATAACCAACTGGCCAGTAACCTGAAAGTGCAAAAGGCCAGCTTTATCAATATTCGTGAAGAAATTGCGGTATTGCAGAATCCAGGAACAAAGCTGATCAAATTAAAAGGAGAACCAATTGCTCCAACTGCTTTTGCCATGTTGTATTGGAATCACGATAAAAGTGAAACGTATCTGGCAAATGTGCAGCTTCCTAAAGTTCCAGAGGATAAACAATATCAGCTTTGGGCAATTGTAAACGGTAAACATGTGAATGCCGGGGTATATGATCCGGTAACGAGCATTCAGAAAGTAAAAAATATTCAGGGAGCCAGTTCCTTTGCCATATCGCTTGAACCGAAAGGAAACGAAACCAAAGAACCTACGGGGAAAGTTTATTTAAAAGGAGATATTTAAGAAAACCATATCAAACAAAAAGCGACTTTGCGGTCGCTTTTTGTTTGATATTGTTTTCAATTTCCTGTTAAGTGAAAAAAGGCAGGCGGAAAAACAATAGCTTACTTATTTACGCTGGAAATCATCCTGTACTCGTACGATATCATCTTCATCCGATGGATTTTCAGGGTCAGTATGTTGCCATATTTCAGCTACTACTCCCCAGTTTCCTAAGCCAATCAGCCGGTGACGTTCGCCTTTTGTGAGCGTAATTAATTCACCTGGTTCATACTTGCGTACTTCACCTTCTTCGTCGGTTGGGCTTGTCATTACCGCAACCGTCCCCGCTACTACTCGCCAGATTTCGGCCCGGCGGTGGTGATATTGCCATGAAAGCCGTTTTTCAGGGCCAACTACCAGAATTTTAGGACTTAGTTTAGCAAAACCTTTCAAATCCTCCATTTGAATCGTAGGAAAATAGGTCGAGACGAAGTGAGCTGTTTGGGCTTCATCGATAACAAAAAAACCACCCCAGGGACGGGTTTGATCCTGATTCGCAATTTTTAAATCATGACTGGCCAACTCAGCAGCAATCTGATCAAAGAGGTTAGCTTTAGACGTTTCAGGTGAAAAAGACAAATTCATGGTATATTGGATATAAACGATAAAAACGTTTCAGATGGTTAAAATGGACGGTATAAGTGGATAAGCACATCGTCGGCAAAGTTCTAAAACTTTGCCTCATTTTTTCAGTAGAACCTGGAAAAATCCGTTTCAATGTCATACATATAAGTAATACATTGCTAGCAAAACTTACCTTTCTGAGATTAAGGCCGGCAATCTTGTATTACCTTTGAATATGCGAATTCCACAGGAAACCGTTCAGCTGATCCAGCAAACAGCCGACATTGTTGATGTCGTGAATGATTATGTTACGCTCAAAAAAAGGGGAGCGAACCTGATAGCCTGTTGCCCTTTTCACAATGAAAAAACGCCATCGTTCAACGTAAATCCAGTTCGGGGGATTTTTAAATGTTTTGGTTGTGGGAAAGCCGGTGATTCCGTGAAATTCGTTATGGAGATTGAAGGAATTGGCTATGGGGAAGCCTTACGGCAGTTGGCCAAGAAGTATGGAATAGAAGTAAAAGAAACCGAGCAGACACCTGAAGAAATACTGGTACAGAACGAACGCGAAAGTCTCTATATCGCTCTTGATTACGCCAAAAAATTCTATCAGCAACAATTACTGGATACCGAGGAAGGCCGGGCCATTGGCTATAGCTATTTTCAGGAACGAGGATTTAATAAACAAACCATTCAGCAATTTGAGTTAGGGTATGCTCCCAGTAACTGGGATGCTTTTACCAAAAGTGCCCTTCAGCAGCAGTATCGGATTGAAGTTCTTGAAAAAGCTGGCTTATCCATCCGAAGGGATTTGGATAATCGCCCAGACGGACGAGTGTTTGACCGTTTTAGAGATCGGGTTATTTTTCCTATACATAATGTGTCAGGGAAAGTCATTGCCTTTGGTGCCCGAATCCTGAAAGCTGATAAAAATCAACCTAAATACCTCAATTCTCCCGAAACAGAAGTTTATCATAAGTCAGCTATTCTGTACGGTATCTTTCAGGCTAAGAATACCATCCGGGCGGAAGATGTAGCTTATCTGGTGGAAGGATATACCGATGTTATCTCGCTGCATCAGGCAGGAATATCGAATGTAGTGGCGTCTTCAGGAACGGCGTTAACCGTTGAACAGATTCGCCTGATCAGTCGATTTACGCAGAATGTCACCGTTTTATATGATGGTGACGCAGCTGGTATTAAAGCGTCACTTCGGGGCCTTGATTTAATTCTGGAGGAAGGTCTGAACGTAAAGCTTTGCACCTTTCCGGAAGGTGAAGACCCTGATAGTTACGTTCGGAAAATTGGCGGAGAAGCGTTTAAACAATACATTCAGCTACAGGCGGTAGATTTTATCCGATTCAAGGCTGAAGTGCTCCTGCAGGATGCTGGTAATGATCCGTTCAGGCGGGCGGGGGTGATTAAGGAGATGGTAGAGAGCATCTCTAAAATTCCCGATGCCATTACGCGGCAAATCTTCTTCCAGCAGACGGCTCGTTTGATGGATGTACCCGAAGAAACGCTGATTACCGAGTCTAATAAACGGGTAAGAGATCGAATTAAGTCAGATCAGAAGTCTCGAGCAACAACACCTGAATCTTCGCTACCTGATTTACCAGAGGGGGTTATGCCTTCTACGGAAGAGGTAATAGAAGTTAACCCTCAGGTTTCAAAATCCAGGCGAACATCTCTTTCCTATCAGGAAGAAGAGTTTTGCCGTTTGCTGGTGTTATATGGAAATGTCATTATTGAAACAGAGATGCGGGAGCAGGGAGAATATCCGGTTTCGATGATGGAATATATGGTAAGCCAAACCTATGACCTGGAGTTTCAGACGCCTCTTTATAAGGTATTTATGGATATTTTCCGGGCAGCAACTGAACAGGAAATCTATCCGGATACGAATTTTTTCTTAGGCCATCCTGATGAGTTAGTGCAACAAACGAGTATTGATTTTGTTTCAGAGAAGCACCCCTTAAGTGAAAACTGGACTAAAATGCACGAAATTCATGTTCCGCACGAACGCGAGCAGTTGGATAAGGTCGCTCATGGCTGTATTCTTCGTTTGAAAAAGGCGTTTAATGATCAACGAATGCATGAAATGAAAGTACGTTTGGAAGAAATTACTGAGGCTGCTCAACAGGAAGAGCTACTGATGCAATTCATGAAAATGAAGAAGATTGATCAGATGCTGGCCAGAGAATTAGGCATTGTGATAACGGGCTATTAAGCGGCATAAGATCTAAAGCGATTGAGTAGCATCTTTGACGTTCATCCGAACAAAACCGAATGCCTAGTCTTCAATCTTTATTAACTGAATATGGCGAAAGCCACCAAAACGCTATTAATAAGCGGGTACATTTTATTTGTGTGCCCGCTCTTTTTTTCAGTATAGTTGGGTTGTTATATGGTATAAAACTTCCTTTGGTGGTTGTACCGGACTTACAACTGAATGTAGCCATCATTTCACTGGCTATCGTTTGGATGTATTACCTCCAACTTTCCCGAAGTATTGCAATAGGGATGCTGGGGTTTTCCTTATTTTGCCTATGGCTAAGTGATGTTATTGAGAAAAATGTGGACTGGCCTTTGTGGTCCATCAGCCTAATCATTTTTGGGGTAGCCTGGATTGGCCAATTCTGGGGGCATAAGATTGAAGGCAAGAAACCTTCATTTTTTAAAGATCTGCAATTTTTGCTGATTGGCCCTGCCTGGATTATGCACTTTCTGTTTCAGAAACTAGGATTGAAGTATTGAATAGTTGTTGGTGTTACCATGTCTAAACACTAATAGGTTGATAATGAGCAGGGGAAAATGCAATAGGATACTCCGGTTTAGAAATACCCCGCTACTTTTCCATATCGGCAAATTATAGTCCGGCCCGGATCGCCCGACCCGATGAAAAAACAATAGTGCCAACTCATGAATAAGGCAGGAACAGTCTGGTTCCTGCCTTATTCATTTGCTCTCTTACGGATAGAGTAGTATACACTGTTAAGAATAATTCTAAAAAAACTATCCATAATGACTGTTTTTATGGACGATCTTTTCAGCTGGTAAGTGTACTTTTGCAGTACTAGTCCATTCCAGAACCAGGCTAATGTGAATTTTTCTGGACCATGAGTGGTTCGTGTATTGAAAGGCGTATTATGGTAGAAGAATCATATTGGGGTACCATCAAACGAGGTATTCGTACTAGCCTGAAAGGTCTTCAGATTTCGTTTCGACATTTGAAGGATTCGCGGCGGCGACGGAAGCCAATTTACGTGGATGACCCAAGTTATTTTGAACAAAAAACGGGTATGGTAACGCTTCGCTATCCTTACGAAGCAATTCCTGTACCTGATAACGGACGGTACCGTCTCCATAACGAAATGGATGATTGTATTGTTTGTGATAAATGTGCCAAGATTTGCCCGGTTGATTGCATCGAGATAGAGCCCATTAAAGCAACCGGCGAAATTGCAAAGGCATCAGATGGCTCGTCTATTCGCTTGTACGCAGCAACCTTCGACATCGATATGGCAAAGTGCTGTTACTGTGGCTTGTGTACGACGGTTTGCCCAACGGAGTGTCTTACCATGACGAAAACCTATGACTATTCTGAGTTTGATATTCGGGATATGTTGTATCATTTTACAAATCTGACTCCTCAACAGGCACAGGAGAAAAAAGATTTGTATGATCAGTTTATGGCTGAAAAAGAAGCCGCAAAGCTGAAAAAAGAGCCTGTCAAAACGGAAGAAGCTAAACCGGAGGCCGCTCGACCAGCATTCAAACCCAGTTTCAGGAAGGCGGAGGAGCCTACCGCCGATTCATCAGAAGAGGCAAAGCCAGCTCGACCTGTTTTCAAACCTGGCCTGAAAAAACCAGCTGAATCCATACAATCTGAAGAAAACAAAGAAGAATCTAAACCAGCTGCTCGGCCTGTTTTCAAACCCGGTTTTAAGAAGACAGTCGAAGAAACAAATTCCGAAGAGCCCAAGCCAGCAGAACGCCCTTCCTTTAAACCGGGTTTGAAACAACCAAATCCTGAATTAAACGAAGCTGATAAGCAGAATGAAACGCTCGAAATGGCTTCAGATCAGGCCGCTGAACCGGTTCGGAAAAACTTCAAACCCGTATTTAAGAAAAAAGAAGAAACAGAGGCAACACTTTCAGCACCGGATTTTTCTGAAAGTTCGGGTGAAGTAGAGCCGCCAGCCCGAAGTAGCTTTAAGCCGGTTTTCAAAAAATCTACTCCGCCGAAAGAAGTGATTCCGGCTAGTTCAGAAACAGAGCACTCCGAAGGTGTTAGCTCATTACCTGAAAAATCAACACAAGAAGAAATAGAAACGTCTAAGCCAAAGGGAAAATCATTTAAACCGGTCTTTAAAAAGCCAAAACCACCGGAAGAATGAATCTAGCGTTTTCATATAAATAGTGATAAAATGGCATTTCTATTTATTTTTTTTATCCTCCTTACGTTGGGTTCAGCGGTAGTGGTGCTGGTGAGCCGGAATGTATTATATTCAGCTTTTAGCTTAATGGTAACTTTTCTGGGACTGGCAGGTTTATATGTATTCTCGGGAGCTGATTTTCTGGCGGTTGCTCAGATTATGGTTTATGTAGGAGGCATTCTGGTGCTAATGGTTTTTGGTGTAATGCTTACAACAACAGTACGTGCTACTAATGAACCTAACACTATCCGAACGGAACACCTGCGGACGTTGTGGGCAGTGATTGTGGCGGGAATTTTTTTTGTGATTATTTCTACCGTACTAACGAAAGCCCATTTTCAGCGTCTGGAAGCAAGTCATTTTGATATTCTGGCTCGGAAAACCACGGTTAACCAACTAGGTGTGGGGTTAATGACGGAATATGTGTTGCCTTTTGAAATTGCGGGAGTTCTGTTGATGATTGCCTTGTTGGGAGCCGCCTATTTATCTGCTACTAAACCCACGAAACAATCTTTATAATGCCACAGGTACTGCCTTTATCTTATTTTCTTCTGACGGCTGCGAGCCTGTTTAGCATTGGGTTAGCGATTGTCATTGTAAAACGAAACGCAATCGTTGTATTGATGGGAGTGGAGTTGATGCTCAATGCCGCTAACCTGAATCTGGTAGCATTTAGTCGTTTTGACGAGCGAATGACGGGACAGTTTTTTAGTCTATTTGTGATTATCGTAGCGGCTGCCGAAGTAGTAGTTGCCTTATCAATCATTCTGAAAGTTTTCCACTATTTTCAGAGTATTCATCTGGATGAGATTAATGATCTGAAGAATTAAAAGATTGAAGAAGGGCGAAAGTTTCAGGAGTATTCTTACTAATAATGTCAATCCTCATACCAAAGCTAGTTAGCCAGAATCGGTATGGTTATTTCCGTGTGATCCCAATGTAAAATCATATCGGCACCATACGATTCAGGTACAAAATTAATTTCAAAAAGTTCCTGTGCTTCAGTTACTTCCTGCTTCGCTACGGTTGTTCGAAAAACATCTTTACTGGCATTGTACTGGGTTCCCCACTGACCTGTTTCACTGTTAATGACAATCTGCCAGAAATTGTGGCCCGGAATAGTCCATAGGGTATATTCTCCTGCCTGTAGGGGCTGTCCGGCAAGAATCACATTTTTATTGATGGTCAGTTTGGTAGCTTCATTTGCACCTGTTCGCCATACCTTTCCATAAGGTACCAAAGCATGGGCTGCTGAGTCACCAAAGATCAGACGGCCTTTCTTAGCCGGTTGGCAATAAGCCACCTGTAGTTTAAGGCCATTCTGATTAAAATTTGCTATGGCCTCCGGGCTAAACGATTTCGTGTAAATACGGTGTGCATACGAATACACGCCTACCAAAGCCGCCAATACAACAGCGGCTATCAGAATTTTCTTCATCAGTATGTATGCAAAATTCAAATCTACGCAAAAGAGTTTAGAGTTTTGGGTTTTGTGTGGCTGCTGTGATTTTGTTGATACGTCGATTCTGAATATAGCAATTTCTTTCTAAACTCTAACCAGGAAACAGTCATTCATCAAATGCTATTACGCATCGTTCCTGATTTAGTAATGTGATATTCTGATCAATTTTTAGTGAAGTTTTCATGTTAGTCATTTCCTGCTGGTTAATCTGCCTGAGTTCTTTTCGTTTGATAGCTTCTAAAAAACGCCGGGCCTCCTGTTTCGTTTCCAATAACAGTGGCGGCACCAGCGTTGGCAGATTGGTTTCTTCATCTTTCGCCACCATCGTAAAATAACTGGTATTGGTATGAATCTGTTGCCCTGTTTTTATGGACTCGGCAACTACCCTTATGCCAACCACGAGCGAACTTTTCCCAACGTAATTAACCGAAGCCAGGAGCGATACCAGTTGCCCTACTTCTACGGGTTTTAAAAATTCTACGTGCTCAACAGCTACAGTAACTACATAACTACCGGCATGTTTGGCGGCACAGGCATAAGCCACTTTATCCATCAGAGAAAGTAAAATGCCACCGTGGATTTTTCCGCCAAAGTTGGCATAGGCCGGAATCATAAGTTCAGTGATGGTTGTTTGGGAATAAGATACAGGTTTTGCTTCCAACGCTTTTTTTAGTTATTGATTGATAATCAGAAAACTATATTTTTATCTAGACTAAATAAATAAAAAACATATCCTTTAGTCTATTGCGTGGGTTGGTTTTACCATCCATACGGTGGATATTTGTTGACTAAATAACAAGGTTTCTTGCAGAATTCTCTGGAATCTGCGGCTTTAAATAAACTTCTCACGCATGAGCCCCGCTTTGCTGCTTTGGATCATCCTGCTTCTGCCATATGCCGGGTTTTTGGTATTAATAGCCAGCGGAAAGAAAGCAAATAGCTTTGCAGGTATCGTGGGCTTTGGTTTTTCACTTTTGGGGCTGGTGGCTTCCTATAGCTTAAAGCTTAGTGGTGCTCAGTCTATATCTTTTCCCTGGTTTAGTCTGAATCAAAATTATTCCCTTGATTTTGGTTTTCAGGTAGATATCCTGACCTTGAATATGCTGATGCTGGTGTTATTTATTGCAGCACTGGTTCAGCTTTTCTCTATTGAGTATATGCGGGAAGACCAGGGGCGATTTCGGTATTTTGCATTTTTGCAGCTCTTTGTAGGAGCCATGCTGGGAATTGTCCTGGCTGCTAATTTGCTAATTTTGTATGTTTTCTGGGAATTGGTAGGGCTAAGCTCTTATCTTCTGATTGGTTTCTGGTATACAAAGCGTGAAGCTACACAGGCCGCAAAAAAAGCATTTCTTGTCAACCGGATTGGGGACCTTGGGCTGGCCTTAGGCATTTTTGCGGTGTATCACCGTTTCGGAACGCTTGATTTTACCCTTTTCACGACATCCGTGATGGAATCTGACCGCTATCTGACGGGTACCGGGCTATTATTATTCTGTGGGACTGTCGCCAAATCGGCTCAATTTCCTTTGCACGTCTGGTTACCCAATGCCATGGAAGGGCCTACCCCCGTTTCAGCATTAATTCATGCGGCAACGATGGTAGCTGCTGGTGTTTTTTTGCTAGCCCGGATTTATCCTATTTTAACGCCCGATGCTTTGATTGTCATTGGTATTATCGGTACGATCACGATGGTGATGGGGGCGGTTTATGCCGTCAGTCAAACGGATATTAAAAAGACACTGGCTTATTCAACAATTTCTCAGCTGGGTTTAATGGTGATGGCCGTTGGCGTAGGAGCTCCCCAGGCCGCCTTGTTTCATTTGTTTACTCACGCTTTTTTTAAAGCGGGTTTGTTTCTGTCTGCGGGTTCAGTCATTCATGCCTTACACCACGCAGGCCATGGATTTGATGCTCAGGATACGCGTTTGATGGGAGCCTTGAGAAAGCAATTGCCGGTTACGTTTGTAGCCTATACGATTTGTGCAGCAGCCTTATCAGGCCTGCCCTTAACCTCCGGATTTTTATCCAAAGACGAGATTATTCATGCCGGCTTTCAACACGGAGCCGGTAACTGGCAACTGGTTTTTCCAATTATTGCTCTGGCATCGGCTGGGTTAACGGCTTTTTACATGACCAAACAGTGGCGAATGGTCTTCTTTGGCCATTGGCGAAATGAACACGTTGCGTTAGAGCAGATTCAGGAAGCCTCCTGGCTGCAAAAAGGGCCGCTAGTGATAGTAGCCTTATTTTCCACAGTGTTTGTTTTTTCCCTGAATCCTTTGGGTGAACACGTTGATATTGTCACGGCTTTGTCATCTATTTCAGTGGCTACCCTTGGGGTAGGCATTGCCTGGGTAAAATATCGTTCGGTTCAAACCATCGAGGAGGCTTCTCCGGCGGGAGTTTTTCCGACTTTAGATAACGTATATAATCAGCTTTTTGTACGACCAACTTTGTGGCTCGCCTCGGCAAGCCAATGGTTTGATCGGGTTATAGTGGATGGCATCGTAAACCAGATAGCCCGAATTCAGGTAATTTTTGCCCACGTGGTGGGATGGTTCGACCAGGTTTTTATTGACGGAATTCCGGGAGGCATTGCCTGGCTGGCGGTCTTTTTCGGGAAATATACCCGGCGAATACAGGGTGGGCAGGCTCAGGCATACGTGATTGTTGCGGTGCTTGGTTTATCTGCTTTACTGATTTGGTGGACCTGGTAATAATGCATGTGATACAATGCCAATACTAACTACGCTTATTTTTTTACCGCTTCTGGGTTCTTTGCTTTTACTGGCCTTACCCGCCTCAGCACGACCCGTGTTCCGCTGGATTGCTCTGGTACTTTGCCTCGTACATCTCGCCTTGAGTAGTTACCTCTGGTGGTTATTTGATGCCCAGTTGATTGGCTATCAGTTTACGGAGCAGCATGATTGGATTACCATGTCGCTTGGACAGTTTGGTATCGTGTCGATTGATTATGCTCTGGGGGTCGATGGACTAAGCCTGCCGATGGTCTGGCTTACCAGTTTGGTAATGCTGGTTGGGGCAGGTTCATCCTTTGAAATTAGTAGCCGTGAGCGAGCATATTATTCACTCTATCTGCTATTGATGAGTACCGTAGTAGGCTGTTTTGTCGCTCTGGACTTTTTCCTGTTTTTCCTGTTTTTTGAATTTATGCTCTTTCCGATGTACTTCCTCATCGGCCTATGGGGCGGCCCAAAAAGGGAATATGCGAGTTTGAAGTTTTTTATCTATACGCTTGCAGGCTCCGTTTTTATTCTGATCGTGATGATCGGCCTTTACTTGTCGGTGATTGATCCAGCCGAAACGGCTCTTCTGGCAGGCTTGGTTTCAGATCCCCTGCAGTTAACTGACCCGATTCTTACGCAGGTGCAGAATATGGTCACTCAAATGCAGATTGATTCATCGCAATTGGTGCATACGTTCGATTTTCGCTACCTGAAAGATCCCGGCAATTATGTGCCCGAATCGTTATTGAATAGCATGGCTGGCCATCAGATCTTTGGCTTGTCGGTACGAATGATTGCATTTGTTTTTCTGTTTGTCGGCTTTGCCGTGAAGTTACCTATGGTGCCATTACATACCTGGTTACCTGATGCACACGTAGAGGCTCCAACACCTATTTCTGTAGTTTTAGCTGGAATTTTGCTTAAAATTGGAGGCTACGGGTTCTTCCGGATTGCCTATGAAATTTTCCCGGATGGAGCCGTCTATTTTGCTGATTGGGTGGCAGGGTTAGGGGTATTAAGCATCATCTACGGAGCTTATAACGCTTTAAGTCAGAATGATTTAAAGCGGATGATTGCGTATTCTTCCGTTTCACACATGGGCTTTGTACTACTAGGGTTAGCCGCTTTAACACCCGAAGGAACAAATGGAGCCATCTACCAGCTGTTTTCTCATGGTATTCTATCGCCAATGTTATTCCTGGTTGTAGGGGTTTTGTATGAGCGTACGCACGATCGTTCGATTGACAGCTACTGTGGCCTGGCTCAGCCTATGCCTGCCTATACTGGCCTGACGGCCATTGCCTTCTTCGCTTCGTTAGGCTTACCGGGCTTTTCTGGTTTTATCGGTGAGTTTTTTAGTCTGATGGGGGCGTTTAATTCCCTCTATATTCCCGTTTGGATGGTAGTATTGAGTGGATTAGGGTTAGTTCTGGGGGCAGCCTATTTCTTATGGACTTTCCAGCGGATATTTCTGGGCAGTAAATGGTCACGTTATGATTTGAACCTATTAGGTGATCTGACTTTCCGCGAAAAAGCTTTATTAGTGCCATTGGGCGGCCTTTCCTTATTATTTGGAATTTTGCCCGGAACGGTCTTCCGGTTGACAGAAGGCTATGTTACCGAGTTTTTGAAAATTTTCTAAGAGTTTTTCAGTTGTCAATCTACAGTTTTCAGAATCAGATACCGGTTTAACTGAAAACGTATCATCATATCGAATGCTTGAACAATTACACCGTATCCTCATTAGTTTTTCCGGTTTTTCGCCCGAAGCAGGATTGGTATTCGCTTTTGCAGGCTTAATTCTTGCTGACCTGGTAATTCCAGAGTCAGATAGCAAAAGCGATTTGTTCCATTTACTTACCTGTATTGCCTTTGTATTGATTGGAATGCTGGTGTACCGGCAATGGCAGTATCAGCCTTTCGGTTTTTTGTTCGATCAAATGCTTTTGCTCGATGGGAAATCACTATTTTTCAAATCACTGATACTACTGACTGCGTTTATTGCCATTCTCCATAGTTGGGTAACGAAGCGTCGTTGGGCCGGCGAATTCTTTGCCTTGCTCACGGGCATGACTTTGGGGTTATTTCTTCTAACCATGGCCACCAATCTGTTAATGATTTATCTGTCGGTAGAAGTCGTTTCCCTTTCCAGTTACATTCTGACTGCCTTTCGTAAAACCCGTCGTAGTGCTGAAGCAAGTGTAAAATATGTGCTTTTCGGCTCCGTAGCTTCCGCGTTGATGCTATACGGAATGAGTTTGACCTACGGAATTACAACTACACTTGACTTCATTAATCCTGCGTTCAGTCGTGCTCTGGTTGAGGTTGATCCGCTCGTTTCGGGTTCAGTATTATTATTAACACTGAGTGGTTTACTCTTTAAAATATCAGCGGTTCCGTTCCAAATCTGGAACCCCGATGTGTATGAAGGGGCTGATACGCCAGTAGTATCCTTTTTCTCGGTGGCTCCTAAAGCAGCGGCTTTCCTGACTTTGATTCGTTTGTTAAGTGTGGCTCCGGTTGATTTTCAGCCAGTGCTGGCCGTTATTTCATTGGCTACTATTGTAATTGGGAATTTCTCGGCTCTCTGGCAAACCGACGCGAAACGACTCATGGCCTATTCGTCCATTGCTCAGTCGGGGTTTGTGCTGATTGGCCTGGTAGCTTTTTCAGAAGTAGGCTTGCAGGCATCAATCTTTTATTTGGCAAGTTACTTATTTGCAACAATGGGCGGGTTTCTGCTTATTGACCTCTTCGTGCCTACCTCTGAGGCCACGCCGATCAGTCGATTTAATGGCTTGGGAAGAATACAGCCCATTCCGGGAATTTTAATGACTCTGGTTATGATTTCCCTGGTGGGCTTACCTCTCACGGTTGGTTTTTCGGCCAAGCTCTTTGTCTTTAGCGGCTTGTGGGAAATCTATCAGCAGACCAGCTCCGGTCTATATGCAATACTGTTAGTCTTTGGTTTATTAAATACGGCCGTTTCACTCGCTTTTTACCTCAAAATTCCCTTTGCTTTATTCTTTCGTGACGAACAACAACCTATTCAGTCACCAGGCTGGCTGGTGATATTAATAGCCAGCTTAGTGGTCTTTCCCGTCGTAATTCTATTCTTCCGAACCGACTGGCTAATGAACTGGATTAGCAGTTTATAGAAACCCTCATCTGCAGAATAAATTAGTCATTTCGGGGTTATGAGGAACCCGCGTGTCTGTTCAATTTTGAACATGGCTCAAGTTATATTTCCACCCGATTTTCTGGATCACTCTTCGGAAGGGTACCTCCCTAACGTTACGGTTAAAACACAGCTTCTTTATTCGGCCTGTGTAGTATTCATTCTGGGAGTGTTTGTGGCTTTGCCATTTGTATATGTTGATGTATCCGTTCAAACGGAGGGTATAATCCGAACAGTAGCCGAAAAAACGGAAATCAAACCGCTTTTTGCCGGGCATATCGTTCGCTGGAATATTCGCGAAAATCGGTTTGTTAAAGTAGGAGAACCCTTATTGGAATTAGCAACTACGCAGCTGGATGCTAAACTGAAGATTAATCTATTCCAGCAAGAGCAACAACAGGCTTACCTGGCTGACTTAGGAATACTTACGCAATCCGGAACCACCAGAATACCCCAGACCCCCCTTTATCGTCAACAACGCAACGATTTCCAGTCGCAGCTTTCAACCTTGCAAACTGAAAATACCTTACTACAACGTGAGTACGAAACGGATCAGAAACTCTATGCCGATCAGGTGATTGCCCGGCAAGAGTTTGAACGCAAAGAAAATGCCTACCTGCGGAAAGAAGCCGAAATCAGATCATTGAACGAAGGGCAGCAAGCCACCTGGGAAATGGCTAAAAAAGAACATTACCTCACTCTGATCGACTTACAGGGGCAGGCCAGGGAACTGCTTGAAGAAAAGAAACTCTATACACTATACGCACCCGTATCCGGAACACTTCAGCAGATTACCGGTAAATATCCGGGAAGCTACGTACAGGCAGGGGAGGTGCTGGGCCAAATCTCACCCGACTCGAGTTTACTGGCAGAGTGCTATATCTCGCCAGCAGATATCGGTTTGATTCATACCGGAATGCCGGTAGCCTTTCAGATTGATGCCTTTAATTATAATGACTGGGGACTAATTCCGGGGCAAGTACAGGAAATAGGCAATGATTTCGTGACGGTTGATAAACAACCCGTCTTCCTGGTGAAATGTACGTTGAAGCGGTTCAGCCTGCGGTTACCGAATGGATACACCGGAAATCTAAAAAAAGGAATGACCCTTCATGGTAGATTTACAGTGACCCGCCGGAGTTTGTTTCAACTCTTATATGATAAAGTGGACGATTGGGTTAATCCTAAAGTTAAATAACTGACAATCAGAGATTTAACCACCACCACCCCTTCAATAATCGGCCCCTCACCACTGCCTCCAGATGCCGGATTGTGCTTGCTTGCAGAGGGTTCCGTTAAGGGAAAAGAGCCACTGTTTTTCAAAATCTTATCCAGCTTGTATTCTATATTTTGCAGACGTTGTGCTATAGACACATTTTCAGGTTTTCCTAATAACAGCTCCACGTCTACCTCTAGTACCCCGGCAATATTATAAAGCTGCTTTACTTCCAGGTTGACACTGCCTGCCTCAATACGGCTGTAGGAAGTTTGACTAATACTCAGGCTGAAGCCCATGTACTCTTGTGAAAACCCTTTTTCTAAGCGAATAGCCCGGATTTTGTTCAGAATGTGTTTCATGTTAGGCAACAAGTGCGAATAAAATACTCATTAAGTGACTAGAAAAGTTTCGTAAATATAGGTATATTTGGATTAACAAATATTAATACTTCAAATTAGCTCGAGATATTTTGAGTAAACGGTATTTGTTTCAACCAATTGTTAAACCTTTTTAACTTTTCTGATTATGAAAATGCTTGATGTTTCTGAGTATGGGGTGATGGAGATGGGGGACAATATTGCTGAAATTAATGGAGGAAGCTGGTTATCTGAAAAGGTAGCTGAAGTAGTTCATTATTTGAAATGCGATTGTCATTGGGGTGGACGTAATGATATTGATGATTCCACAATTCTAGGACCAAATGCAATACATTACCAATAAAAACTACTAACATGGAAAATTTAATTTATATTCAAGAAACTAATCTTGTTGAATTAGACGAACAAGATTTGAAATCTATACAAGGCGGACTGCACTGGCTTGTGCAGGCCCTAGTTGGATATGCCGTATGTGAAGTAATTGACGGAATAGCTCAAGGTTTGGCAGAGCCGTGTAAAAAGTGATTTAATTAATCATTTTATAAACTTTTTATTCTATGATTTCATAATCATAGAATAAAAAGTTTATAAAGCATATATAACTATATGCAATGGGGGAATATTATTTTTTGATGTATAATCTTAATTTCACTATATGGAATTGAATAATAAAAAAGCAAATATGATAATGGAAATTTATGTAAAAATAAAGCAATTTGTAAGATTTGTAAAAAATCCAGATAACCCTGAATATGCTGTAGTTTCTACATCGGAAAAATTGAAAGAAGTTAGCGTATATTATTTGATTATTGCCTTTGCAGGCTGTGCTTGTCTTTGGTATGGTGTTAAAGTAATGGAAAAATTAGGCTTGATACCCGCTATTTTGGAAGATAATAATGAAACCGATCCATTACTTCTTTTTCTTTCCATAATAGTGATTGCTCCGCTCATTGAAGAATTTATATTTCGATATTTTTTAGGAATATACCGAAATATTCCGTATTTTAAATGGATTTATTATGTCGATTCGATTTTGTTTGGTTCCATTCACAT
>JASGGE010000001.1:0-142351 GCA_047605205.1 Siphonobacter sp. | reverse complement strand
GGGGATCATTTTAGTCAGTGGTCCCCTTTCGTATTCAGGAGGCTAATAACAGACTATCTACTAATCAGCCGCTTCAATTCGCTTAGCTCTAAGTTCGGATAGCAGAGTTGTTCTTCATAACAATTTTGCTCGATGGGCTGAACTCGTGGTCTGTAAATGCTTAGGCTTTCTTCCGTTTTATAAGGAGTATGATAGTTGTTATGAGTACTCTTATTTCTATACGTTAACGCTTTAAGTAATATTAAAAACGATTGATCACCAGATGGCTTATCAGATAATAACCTAGTTCATAAACGAATAACTAGCGACTTTAGAATGCAGGTGAAGAGTAGGAATGACAAAAAAAACTGAAATTAAAGCCAGTCTGCCATGTAAATTTCCTAAACCTGGAAGGCAAATGATAAATTCCGGCATCAGTATGGTCGGGTTGAAAAACTGCGTATAGAAATAGAGTCACAAAGGTTAATCGATGCACAAACGTAACCTGACGCAAGCCCTCTTTCAAGTGCTTTTGGAAAGGTATTTTTTGATACTAAACCAGTAGACCAGCTCCGATTAACCAGACGATACCAACCTGATAATTAACCGGAAAGGAATTGAAGGTAAATCAAGGCAATGCAAAACCACTCAATATTAATTCACTACCTTCTACTTTATCTAATCGGTCAACTAACGGGTATTTGACAAAATATAAAGTAATTAACTGATTCTTATAGTTAGAAATGAAGTAAATTTTCACGATCATACCAAGTATCAATATTTACGAGCAGAATATTGCTGATATAAATACATACAACTTAAATTTTTCTGTTTTATATCATAAAAATTCTATTAATAAACACTAAATTAAAAGTGTCTGACTTATACCTGGGCACGAGGGCGGTTAGCGGTAATGTCATGTAGACGACCACTTGAACTGGCCCAATACATAGTGTAATTTTTCAGATCTATTTTTCTCAAAGCGTTAGCTTTTTTTGTAAATTTGAGGAACTTTACCGCCTATTGTATTAGTTAATGCAATAGGCACCCCATAGTCTTATTATAACTCATTGGCTGATGAGAATAAGGATTATTGATTGTCTTTTTTTATCTCATTAAAACCCTATACCTTGTATATGAGTCTAAAGCGAAAACTCGTGTTTGATCAAAACGCCTATGACGATTTTATGACATGGGCCTCTTGCGACAAGAAAAACTTTTTCCGAATCAGCGAATTACTTCGCATTATTCAGCTTATTCCTTATGATGGGAAAGGCCGCCCGGAAGCGTTACCTATTAAAGGAGTATGGTCTCGGTATATTGATAAAGATCATCGTTTAATCTATGAAGTAACTCCTCAGGAAATTCGTATTATTTCCTGTAAAGGTTTCCCTGGCCCATTTACCAACCAGCGATCAACCGCAGCTACTCAAAACCTTCAACAATTAGAACCAACTTTTATTTCTCAAACGGCCTAAGGTATTTTAATACCTTTAGTCGATACGCGAAGCCAGGTCTTTACTAATTTAAGGCATTTACTTAAGTTAGTGCTAATTTCTATTATATAATATAAAGGCTTTCTTTTTACGTATATACTTAATAGTTACTTAAAATAAAACTTGGAAAGGAATGCTATTTTTAAATAGCACATTATACTGTTTATCCAGTCTGTCTACGCACGAAAGAATATTGCATTTCGAGTACTTCTGAAGGAAAATTTTTGAAACTTAGTTGTCAATAATTTATCAGTTGTCAATACAATAAACCGACCTAATAACTACATTGAAATTTAACGTCCAATATAAAAGTGTTTACGGTTAACCTTATCTTTAAAGTATTCTTTTTGATCAAACCTATTTACGTTTTCAGGAAAATAACTGTAAAAATAGGCGAGCCTGATTTACTGCTATTTCCCGAGCCGTACTTCTTTTGTAAATATTTTGAGTTCTTGTAAATAATGCGGCTGGTTATTGGCAGATCTGCCCATCGGACACGATAATATACGTAATTGGTTCACCTACTTCTATTCGCCAACACCGATCAATCAAGCACCTGGCTGCCCCTTTCCTAATCGTTCATTCCGTTAAAATAGCTTAAAGTAGAATATAATTGAGCGAGAATCGCTTCTCAACGGTTTTCTTTCGTTTAATTTGCCAGTCAGCAATTCCTAGATCAGGACAAACTGACTGTGATTTTAAACTTTTTCCTTGAAACCGACACCCAATTTTCATTCCATATAATCGCACAACGCGACATTTCAACTTCATTTATTTTTACTATGAACAGACGTAGTTTCTTGAAACAATCTGGCTTGGTAACTGCCGGTGCCCTTAGCCTGCAACAAGCTCAGCTTTGGGCAAAACCTGCCAAAACAATTGATCCTTTTGGCGTTCAGCTGTATAGTATTCGGGATGTACTCGGCAAAGATCCCAAAGGTTATATGACCCAGCTTGCCCAAATGGGGTATAAACAATTTGAAAGCTACAGCGGAGCAAAAGGCTTTTTGTGGGGACTGGAACCGAAGGAAATGAAAACCTTTCTCGATGGTATCGGCGTAAAGATGATCAGTACTCATTTTGATTTCCACGGAGCATCAACCAGTCCTGATAAACTAAAAACCTACATTGAAATGGCAAAAGGAGCCGGATTAAAGTATCTCCTTTGTCCTTATATTGGTGCTCAGAAAAGCTGGGATACCTGGAAAAAAATTGCGGATGATTTTAACCGGGTAGGTGAAGAAGTGAAAAAAGCCGGCTTGAAATTTGGCTATCATAATCACGATTATTCGTTCCGCCCACTCGAAGGGAAACTCCCGCAGGAATATTTACTTGCCAATACTGATCCTGAAAATGTCATGTTTGAACTGGATTTGTGCTGGATTGATGTAGCTGGTGTTAATACCGCTGAGCATCTGAAAAAATATGGAAAACGTTATGAATTATGCCATATTAAAGACTATACGGTGAAGGATGGGAAGCCTGCACAAAACGATATTGGGAAAGGTTCTGTTGATTTCAAAAAGGTACTTCGCTCCGTTATTGATAACAGTAAAATCAAGTATTTCCTGGTTGAACAGGAAGAATATCCAGAATCATCGCTGGTTAGCTTGAAAAATGATGCGGAGTATATGAAAAAACTGCGTGTTTAAAAATCGACAAAAAAGAGAGACCTTTCATTATCCGAAAGGTCTCTCTTTTTTTTTTAGTCAGCTGGTTCAATATGAATCAAAACATCATACACGGCTGGTTTAGCTTTAATAATTGCCTCTTTAACTGCATGAGCAATGGCATGCCCCTCCCGAACGGTCAAATCTCCGTTTACTTCTACGTGTAGATCCACGAAATAATCGAATCCTGTTTTACGAACAAAGCATTTTTCAATTCGCCTTACTCCGGGTACTGTTGATGCTATGGTTTCTATTTCGTCTCGCCAGTTTCCCGTCGGGGACTCGTCCATTAATTCGCCAAACGGAGGGCGGAAAATATGATAGGCATTATAGACAATCACGAGAGAAGCCAGTAATGCAGCCCAATCATCGGCACTTTCATAACCTGGCCCACCAATCAGAGCAATAACAATTCCCACAAAAGCAGTTAAGGAAGTAATAGCGTCACTTCGCTGGTGCCAAGCATCGGCTTTGACTGCGTTACTTTCCACTTCTTCCCCTACTTTAGCGATTCGCCTGAATAATACTTCTTTTACCAAAACTACTCCTGCCAGTACAATCAACGTAAAAGGGGCAGGCGTTTTATGGGGTACCTGTATGTTCTGAATACTTTGAACTGCAATCAAAATAGCAACTGATAACAAAGCAAGTGATACGACAATAGCAGCCAGAGCTTCCGCTTTTCCATGACCATAAGGATGGTTTTCGTCTGGTTTTCGAGCCGCCACTCGCAAGCCCAGAAAAACAAACAGAGAAGTCACAATATCCGTTGCTGACTCCATTGCATCAGCCACTAAGGCATAAGAATGCCCTAGCCAACCGGCCAACCCCTTTACAATAACCAGCCCAATATTTACCCCAATACCAATTAGTGTTGTTTTTTCTCCCTTTTTCGCCTTATGAGGTGGCAATTCACGCATAGAACTTTTATTAAAAGTGTACGAACATACTTAAAAGTCATTCAACAACTCCTTATTTCCATGTTTTTATCCTTCCCTTTTTGCCATTCAGCCCTGATAAAATTAACAAATTATATCCCTTTAGGGAACTTCACTTGAGCAGGCATATCATTATTCTGAAACAATGCGAGCTCTTCGTTTTTCTGAACTAGTTCCCTTTAACATCCGCACCAGGCCATTACGAGTCACGGCAGGACATAAAACGGTATTAACTATACGTAATCAGGGTAGGTCCTGAATCAATACGAGTGTTTGATTAACCGTCTTAATAACTACCTGCTCAATTTCATCGGCATTGTGTACCAAATATTACCAATGTAAATCTTTTTCTGGCTCCGAGCTTAGGAGAGATGCTCAAGTAAGCGTACTACACGTTGTACCTGTATAGCCTGAAAGGTTTTCCCACGTCGGGTTCGAAAGCCATTTTGATTAAGAATCTCGGCGATACGAGTCCAGGTATTGCCACTTTGTCGTAAAGACTGAGCGAGTACACCAGCCCGGCGGTTATTCTCGTGTTCCCTCGCATTAATCTGTCGAATCCGCCGACTTTTTTCAATTGTCTCAGGAGTTAAGTTTGCCGGGTTACCCAATTTCACTCCTTGCCGTTTTTTCTCTGCCAACGCTTTTTTGGTTCGATCCGCAATAAGTTCTCTTTCATACTGAGCCATCGTTGCCATAATTCCAATGGTTAAGGTATTGGCTTCTGGCATATCGGCACACACAAATTCCACGCCTGAATCCCGCAGGGTAAAAATAAAGGCCACATTCCGGGTGAGTCGGTCAAGTTTAGCAATTAATAAAATAGCTCGATATTGTTTACAGTATTCTATAGCTGCTTTGAGTTGGGGGCGGTCTGCTTTCTTACCAGATTCAATATCGGTAAACTCAGCAATCATCTGTCCACGATTTCCAAGAAAAGAAGAAACAGCCGTTCGCTGAGCCTCCAATCCAAGTCCAGATCGTCCCTGTTTTTGCGTAGATACCCGAAAATAAGCCACATATAACCCAAGCATCACTTTTTCTTATGAGGTAAATCAGTGTAAGTCCGCTTTAAAAATACAATTTTACATTTATTAATTGGACATTTAATAAATGTAAATAATGCTTTAAAAACGTTTTTTCTTGCGGAGCTTCCCCCATTTACAAAAAAACACGTACCGGTTCTTCCTGACATTTCTGTAAATATGCCCCACTCGGTTTGTAGTAAGCTCTGGCGAAATCTCAGTAATAATAAATCCGTTATTTAACCGTGGTAAAGTATATTAATTTTCTGAAAATCAATTTAGTAACATGATAATACAATCTGATTTCAAGTGTACCTAGCAAACAAGATAAGGCAACAAATACATGGTATCAAAATTTAAAATCAACCAGGTAATATTCTGAATATCAATTATTTAACCATAAAACATAAACTTAGCAGAAAAACCTATATTAGCCCCTATGCATAAGTCTTGTTTTATAGCAGGCATGCACACAGCACCCTTCGTCTATCTAATTTTTAAGAAATACCAGGGATGGCTGACTAGTATTTCGTCTTACTAACAAGTGAGGTTATATAAGGCGGATCTATTTGAGTGAATTCTATTATAATATTTGGTATTTTCGCAGGATTCTTGCCCTTATTACCACGAGCCCTTTTTGACCTCTAGTGCCGCATGAAACTTACATTATTCCTATTTCTCATCTGCCTAACCAGTATTACATGGGTACGTATACAGGAGTATGCTCCTTCTCGTGATTTGAGTTTACCGCTACCCCTTTCTGATGACATTATCCCGGCGGACCAGTCCATTCAGCACATGAAGGTAGAAGAAGGCTTTCAGGTGCAGTTAGTGGCTGCAGAACCTTTAGTTGTAGCCCCTGTCACTATAAGCTTTGATGCCAAAGGGCGAATTTGGGTAGTGGAAATGGCTGGTTTCATGAATGATACATTAGGAACAGGGGAAGAAAAACCCACTGGTAAAATCGTTATTTTGACAGATACGAATCAGGATGGAGTAATGGATAAACGGGAAATATTCCTTGATTCGCTGGTGCTACCCCGGGCCATCTGCTTTATTGAAAATGGAGTCCTAGTAGCAGAACCCCCTTCCTTATGGTACTATGAAATTGTCAATGATCGGCCGGGTAAACGCACCTTAGTAGATGCCAATTATGCTCAGGGTGGAAATGTTGAACATCAGCCCAACGGTTTAATTCGGGCATTGGACAACTGGATTTACAACGCTAAATCAGACAAAAGATACCGTAAACAAGGGGATCACTGGTTAATAGAAAAAACGCATTTTCGCGGCCAATGGGGCATTTCGCAGGATAATGACGGTCGGCTTTACTATAACCACAACTCTCAAAACGTTATTGCTGACTATTTCCTTCCAGGTTATGGAGCCGGAAACGCTCATCAGCAGAATAATGTGGCCGGGTATAATGTAAATCTTACCAGAGACAACCGGGTTTACCCTATCCACCCAACACCCGGAGTCAATCGGGGTTATATGAATGATGTCCTGAATGCTGAAAAACACTTACTAACTTTTACAGCTGCCTGTGGCCCAACGGTTTACCGGGGAGACCTGTTTGGGCCTGATTATCAGTTAAATATTTTTGTTGCTGAGCCTTCTGCCAACTTAATCAAGCGAAACCTGCTGCAAGAGGCAGGGTATCGGAGTCGGGTAAAGCAGGCTTACCAGGGGAAAGAATTTCTGGCCAGTACGGATGAACGCTTCCGACCCGTAAGCATAAGCAATAGTCCCGATGGAGCTTTGTATGTGGTGGATATGTACCGGGGTATTCTCCAGCATAAAACCTACCTAACTGCTTATTTGAAAGGTCAAATTGCAAAGCGGCAGCTAACCATGCCTTTAAACTGCGGCCGGATTTACCGAATTGTACCCCGCTCACATCCGGTTTCTACTGTTACAATTCCCAAACAAACGGATCAATTAGTAACCGCTTTGGCAAGTTCAAACGGGTGGATACGTGATTATGCCCAGCAAACCCTTATTGATCGGCACGATTTAAAAGTAGTTCCTACTTTACGCCAGGTGGCCATATCCAGTTCTAACCCACTACAACGCATGCATGCGTTATGGGCATTGGAAGGGCTGCATTCCCTTCACCCCGATGAAGTAACTACTTTTTTGAAATCACCGATCTGGGCACTTCGTCAGCAGGGGTTAGGCGTACTTCCCAATCAACTAACTTCACAAACCCTCACAACCCTTCATCCAGAACTAATGCGTTTGGTTCAGGATACGCTTTCTTTGCCCTATCTGGCTTATTTATCCGGAGAAATCCGTCAGCTTGATGAGGTAAAAGCTGATCAGCTGATGAAAGCTGTTTTACTCAGGCAACCTGATAATCAGTATGTATCGGCAGCCGTTATTAGTACGTTTTATAATCAGGAGGAAACTCTTCAGCAGAAAATTGCCACCTTTCTACCCGATACGAACCTGGTTATTTACCAGCTCTTAAAAGTGGCAAACAAAAATGCAGCCCTTACCCGAACAGTGAAAGACCCCCTTTTATTAACCAGGCAATACCCTAAAGGAGCAGAATTATTCAATACGATTTGCCAGACCTGCCACGGGAAAGATGGCAATGGAGTATCTTCATTGGCTCCGCCACTCAACCGATCTGAATGGGTGACGGGAAATAAAAACCACCTCATATCGATTGTTTTGTATGGTTTAACTGGGCCAGTAACGGTAAACAAGCACCTTTATCAGGCTCCTGAAATTACAGCAGATATGCCCGGGATTGGCTACGATGCATCCTTATCTAACGAAGCCATTGCCCAGCTCCTGAACTTTATTCGGAAATCATGGCAAAACAATGGAGATACCATCCAGGCCTCTGAAATTGCTACGGTTCGGAAACGCTTAAGCAAGCGGGCTAAAGCGTTTACCGTAGCAGAATTAAACCGAACGAAATAAACCGCCTTATATCCGCCTGCTTAATCAGACTTTTTCAATTCTTTTTGAATATAAAATAAACGGCTACGATTAAGAAGAAAAAACCGATGGCATGATTCCAGGTTAATTGATCTGACTTAAAAATATAGACGGTAATAAGTGTAAAAACGGTTAACGACACTACTTCCTGAATAATTTTTAATTGAAAAAGAGTGAAAGGACCACCCGTTTCTTCAGAGCCAATACGGTTAGCCGGAACCTGAAATAAATACTCAAAAAATGCCAGTCCCCAGCTAAATATAATAACGCCAAACAACGAAAGCTTTGCTAGTAACGGCCATTGTTTTACCTGTAAGTGACCATACCATGCTAAGGTCATAAAAGTATTGGAGACAACTAATAAAAGAACACTATATAAACCTTTCATCCTATGAAAAAAATAGAGAAACCAGAAAATGACAAATGTAGATAAAAAAGCAATATGAATCATCAAAAACAGAATTTTTGACATCGAAAATTAAGTATTTATCATTAAATAACAGGTTTTATATGAATAATTAAATATTACTTTAATGTTATTCATTCCGAATAATATTCGATGTAGGCTCTTATGATCTGGGCATTACATATCTACTCATTCAAAAGAGATGATCGTCAAAAAATGCAATAATTCCTATTATTAGGTGATTAACTAGTTCCTTATAATCATCATTATTTAAATTTCTTTATCATATTTAGAAATTTAAAATTATGCTAATAAATCAGTAAACTTCTTTACTTACTTTCAAAATACTTCTATTTCAAAATTCTTATCCAACAACATGATTATAAAGACTTACACGAACAATTAATATCAATAAAAGAGTCAATCATTCTGCAAAGGTTATGGGTTTCCTCCAAAAACCACTTACTGCCATTCAGCTTGATTCTTACTTTGGTAATTCATAAACAGAGCTTGTTTTATATAAATACGTTACCCCTGCTGGTTATTATTAGCCATGCCCTTTCCGACAGGATAGTGAATACCTTACTAATTGGCCTACTTAATCAAAACTGCTAAAATGACAGTTACATATAAGTCTTTGGGTAATAAGCAGACAAATCCAGAATAAACTCGTTTCTACTGAACATTACCTGTATTTTAGTGCCTTTCCTATTTAAGTCTTTAATCAATACAACATGAAATACTGGTTTTTTACCGCCCTGCTATTAGGTAGTTTACCACAATTACAAGCACAAACACCTCGCCCCGGCTGGGCAACTGAAACCCCCGCTCAAAAAGAAAAACGATTGGCCTGGTGGGTACATGATCGTTTCGGGATGTTCATCCACTGGGGTTTATATGCCGGCCCAGCCCGGCATGAGTGGGTAATGAACTATGAGAAAATTTCGCCCCAAGCGTATCAAAAATATTTCGACATTTTCGATCCAGACCTATATAATCCAACTGAATGGGCAAGAAAAGCTAAAGCCGCTGGTATGAAATATGTGGTGCTTACCACCAAACATCATGAAGGATTTTGCCTCTGGGATTCAAAATATACTGACTTTAAAGCCACGAATACTCCCGCCGGTCGGGATTTGCTCAAACCCTTTGTTGAGGCCATGCGGGCAGAAGGCTTGCATATTGGTTTTTACTATTCTTTACTGGATTGGCATCATCCTGATTTTCCGGTAGATAGCCGCCATCCCCTTCGTGATAATAAAGAAGCCCGAGCCGAGAAACGTGATATTAAAAGATATCAGCAATATGTTAAAAATCAGCTAACCGAATTGCTAACACAGTTTGGACAAATTGATCAGCTTTTCCTGGACTATTCGTATCCGGGGGAAGATGGTAAAGGACATGCCGACTGGGATTCGGAAGAATTGGTCAAACTGGTTCGCAAACTACAACCCAACATTATTCTAAATGACCGACTAGACCTAAACGATACGGATTGGGGCTGGGACTCCAAAACGCCTGAGCAGTTTATGCCTCGTAGCTGGGTTAGTGTCAATGGCAAAAAAGTACCCTGGGAAACCTGTCAAACCTTTTCCGGTTCCTGGGGCTATTACAGGGATGAAAATACCTGGAAAACTCCCCACCAACTATTAACCATGCTCATTGAAGCCGTAAGCAAAGGTGGAAATTTACTATTGAACGTTGGGCCTACCGCCCGCGGTTTTTTTGACGAACGAGCCAATGATCGTTTAAAAAGTCTGGGGATTTGGATGGATTACCATAATCGTTCTATTTATGGTTGTACGCAGGCACCGGAAACCTTCAAGACCCCCGCTAACTGTTTATTAACTTACAGCCCAGACCGGAAACGACTCTATATTCACGTTCTGAGCTGGCCTTTTAAATCGCTCCATCTGGAAGATTACAAAGGTACTTTTAAATATGCCCAGTTATTAAATGATGGGTCTGAGATCATGTTCAAGACGAATACTAAAGTAACAGGTCATGGGCATACCACCGAAACTTCGGGTGAAAATGATGTTATTCTGGAGCTCCCCGTTATTCAACCTAATGTAGAAATTCCGGTTATTGAATTATTTCTAAATTAACGTACTAAGCCCCCTCATGATAGGGTGGCGTATTCACATTTAAGTCATAATCTTACGGGTCATGGCCATCAATGGTAATAAGCAATATACCATTCATCTTTGCCTGGCAAATTTACACGTAAATTCTCACTCCGTTTAAACGGAGTGAGAATAAAGAATGAGATTTAAGAAGATCTATTTTATCCTTATAAAAGACGTTTCGTTAAAAACTTACGAACTGGTTCATCATAAAATTTCAAGCATATATAAGCTAATAATAAGGAGCCGATAACAAGAGATATGGCACCAGGCCATGATTGCCCAAATGTGAGATTTTCATTTTTAACCCAGGCATAATATAAATAAATAAAGGGATAATGTACCATATACAGAGGATAGGAAATGTCCCCTAAAAATTTACAGATTCGAATCATTACCTGGTTTGTTATGTTTTCTGATGCCCCCATGTAAACCAGTAAAGGAAAGAGAAAAGCAAAACAGATTGTATCATATATACCATTCATCCATAAGTGTTCACTACCACCCATTCGGGGCATGGCAGATAAAGTAATAATCGACAGACTCCCTATCATAAAAGTCCCTTTTACTTTCACCGGTTTAAATACGCGTGATAGCAATAATCCTGCCGAAAAAGAAAATAACAAGCGTAAAGAACCTCCGGTAAAATTTTCTTCGGTTAAAGAAAATCCGACGCAGATATCGCCGTATGGCCCCCAAATGGCAAATGCTGCCAAGCCTAACCCTGTCAATAAAACTACTATTGACAGGACTTTGGTTGAAAGTTTACGGATGTAAAAGGCATATAAGATATTACCAATGTATTCAAAAAATAAAGACCAGCTCGGGCCATTCAAAGGAAACATTTCACCGACTCCCCGAATTTCAGAATGGAGGGTTACCGGAATCAGGCATGCATTTAATAAGGTAGCAATCAATAGCATCGTTAGAGATACTTTTGAAACGTCCCAGGTAGAGCAGCCCTGAAAATAAAACATGATCGCCCCAATAATTGCTCCGATAATTACCATTGGATGCAGGCGAATGAATCTACGTTTGATAAATTCTTGTAATGTCATGGTTTTCCATCGGTCATCGTAAGCATAACCCATAACAAAGCCCGAGAGGATAAAAAAGAAATCAACAGCCAGATATCCGTGATTGACTTTTTGATCTATATGACTGGTTGCGTATGCTTCAAATAAGTGAAAACATACAACCGTTAAGGCAGCTACTCCCCGTAATCCATCAAGTATAGTATAGTGTGGTTTTGTATCTGCAAATGCAGCATTAGATATTTCGTTTTTTGGCATTGATACTAAATTTGTGATAACTCATTGTGCGGATTAAGAAAGCAATTTCTACCCTTATTGTTATTCGGGTTAACGAGCAATAGTAACGCCGGATTTGCATATTGTCGGGCATCAGAAAATTGCTTTTCAACATCGACTAACAGCGTTGCAAACGTAGCCGGACTCATTCACAAAACACCACTCCGCTTCAGTACAAAATAATACACCGGAATTCCTATTAAGATTATTCCCAGGCCTGGTAGAGTATATTGAGTCTCAACCAATAACAGAAGAATTGCCAGAGCCGTTGCCACGATTACGTAAATAGCAGGTAATACAGGATACCCAAAGGCTTTGTAAGGTCGGGGCGTATTGGGCTGTCTGATGCGTAAAACGTAAATCCCCAGAATTGTTAATATGTAGAAAATCAGTACTCCAAAAATAACAAAGGCTAGCAGGCGATTATATTCACCCGTCAGGCACAGGGCACTGGCCCAAAAACACTGAATCCAGAGACTATAACCGGGTACTTCTTTTGAATTAAGTTCTCCTGCTTTTTTAAAGAACAGACCATCCTGAGCCATCGTATAATACACGCGGGCTCCTGATAAAATCAATCCATTATTACAACCGAATGTTGAAATCATGATAAGTACCGCCATTACGATAGTTCCTTTTGAACCGAAAATATAATCAGCAGCGACTACTCCTACCCGATCCTGCGGGGCAAAAGCGATTTCCTTCAGCGGAATAACTGCCAGATACATCAGATTGGTAAGCAGGTAAGCAATCGTCACAACCAGTGTTCCTAATACTAAGCTCAAACCAATGTTTTTCTGAGGATTTTTTACTTCTCCGGCAATGGAAGTAATCGAGTGCCAGGAATCACTGGAAAATAAAGTTCCCTTCATGGAAATGGCAATGGCACCAAACGCAGCCAAGCCCGTTAAGGGCAAAGTCGTTAAGACAGCATCTCCTGGCTGTAACTGACTGAGTTGCCAGGCACTTTCCCAATTTGTAGTCCAGATCTCTGTGTTAGCCCCCCAGATAAAGCCAGCAATGGTTAAACCGAACAATGCCAGTAATTTAACGGAAGTAAAAACCGTTTGCAGAATAACCCCATGTTTCACTCCCAGGCTATTAAGATAGGTCAGGAATACAATAACGGCAATCGAGACAAGCTGAGCCGCCGATACCTGAAAACTACCGATTGAAAAGGCAATCTGTTTTTCACTTACTGCTGGAATCAGATAGGCGGTAAACTTTGAAAAAGCCACTCCAACGGCAGCAATCGTTCCGGTTTGAATTACTGTAAAGAAGGCCCATCCGTATAAAAAACCTATTAACGGCCCATAGGCTTCGCGTAGGTACACGTATTGCCCGCCTGCTCTGGGAAACATTGCGGCCAACTCGCCATAACTTACGGCAGCAATAATGGTTACAATGCCGGCTAATACCCACATAGCCAGCATAACACCTGCTCCGCCTACGCTGCGAGTAATTTCAGCACTCACAATAAAAATACCCGAACCGATCATTGAACCAGCAACAACCATTGTCGCATCAAGAAGGGTTACGGTAGGAACAAAGGTTTTTGTTTTCGATTCGGGAAGCATAATGAACAGCGGAGATAATAATGTTTGGCAAAAGAGTCAATTACCTGATTTTTATATCTTAATTCACTGGATACACTTCGTAAATAAACTTATAATTGGTGAATATTAGAGAATATTCGTCAGAATAGTATCAGTTCTGGTGAAGCTTTGCCGAACAGCTTCCTCAGAAAAAAGTGAAATTTGTTTTGGTGATTAGGCTTTCTAGATAGCTACCTGTACAATACATAAGCAGATCCCTACCCGTCGTTATTTTTTTTTTTATGAAACAAGTCATTCGCACTTTCCTGATAGCCGGATTAACGCTCAGTAGTCTGCTTGCTCAGTCGCAGTCAAAAGATTACCCCATCCAGCCCGTACCCTTTACAGCCGTAAAGGTGGAAGATACGTTTTGGGCACCTCGCATCAAACGCAATCACGAGGTTACGATTCCCATCGCTTTAGCTCATTGCTATAAAACAGGGCGGGTTAATAATTTCAGGCTAGCCAGTCACGAAATCGCAGGGAATCAGTTCTGTACAGAATATCCCTTTGATGACACCGATATTTACAAAATCATCGAAGGAGCCAGTTATTCCATTCAGATGATTCCGGATGCTCGTCTTTCCGCCCAACTGGATACCCTTATTACCTACGTAGGAGCTGCTCAGGAACCTGACGGCTATTTATATACAGCCCGTACTATTAATCCTCTGAAACCACACGAGTGGGCAGGAACTAATCGCTGGGAAAAAGAGTCCGATCTAAGCCATGAATTATACAATAGCGGGCATTTGATTGAAGCCGCCGTAGCTCATTATCAGGCCACTGGAAAAACAACCTTCCTAAACATTGCCATCAGGAATGCTGATTTACTATGCCGCACTTTCGGACCAGGAAAACTAGCCTATGCCCCCGGTCATCAGATTATCGAAATGGCCCTGGTAAAACTTTACCGGGTGACTAATCAGAAAAAATACCTTGATCTGGCAAAATTCTTATTGGATGTTCGTGGTAAGGGCAAGGAATACAGCCAGGATCATATGCCCGTAACGCAGCAAACAGAGGCCGTGGGGCACTCGGTGCGGGCTACCTATATGTATTCGGGCATGGCTGACATTGCCGCCATTACCGGTGATGAACAATATGTTAAAGCCATTGATCGAATCTGGGAAGATGTGGTTACTAAAAAACTGTATATCACTGGTGGCATTGGCTCAGAAGGCGGCCACGAAGGTTTTGGTAAAGCCTATCGGTTACCTAATATGTCGGCTTATAATGAAACCTGTGCTGCCATTGGGAATGTTTACTGGAACCAACGCTTATTCTTATTACATGGCGATGCCAAATATTATGATGTTTTGGAACGAACCCTTTACAATGGTTTAATTTCAGGAGTTTCATTAACAGGTGATCATTTCTTTTATCCCAATCCCCTGCAATCAAAAGGTCAGCATGCCCGCAGTGCGTGGTTTGGCTGTGCCTGTTGTCCAAGTAATATTTGTCGCTTTATTCCTTCCGTTTCGGGCTATGTATACGGGTTAACCCCTAACCGCGTGTACGCAAACCTTTACATGAGCAGTACGGCTTCGTTGACCATCCATAATCAGCCCGTACGTATCAAACAGGAAACGGATTATCCCTGGAAAGGCAAGATTCGTTTCACCATTCAACCCGCACAGACGGCAACCTTTGAGTTCGCTCTTCGTATTCCCGGCTGGGCCCATAATCAACCCATTCCAAGTGAGTTATATACGTTCGAGCCGGCAAACCTACCTCCGGTTTCGGTAACCGTAAATGGTAAAAAAGTAAAATATACCCAAGAAAAAGGATATGCCGTACTTACCCAGACCTGGAAAACCGGCGATGTCATCGAACTGACATTACCCATGCCCATCCGACGGGTACTGGCAAATCCTCAAGTAAAAGAAGATCAGCAACGGGTGGCTCTTCAGCAAGGCCCCATTGTTTACTGTGCCGAATGGCCTGAGTATCCTACCGGAAAAGTAACCAATCTGGTTTTAACGGATAACCAGCCACTACAACCCGAATTTGAAGCCAGCTTGTTAGGTGGGGTCAATACCCTGAAGGGAAAAGCCCTGCAAACTAAACAAACGGCCAGCCAACGGGTTGAAACCAGCCAAACACCCTTCAAAGCCATTCCTTATTATGCCTGGGCTAACCGGGGTAACGGTGAAATGACCGTCTGGCTGGCTCGTACACAGTCGGCTGCTCAGCCTACTCCACTGCCAACAATCGCCTCAAAAAGTACGTTGTCAGCCTCTTATCCTACGAAAACCCTAATTGCTCTTCAGGATCAGGCCGAACCAAAAAACTCAAACGACCACGACAACATCTATTACCACTGGTGGCCGAAAAAAGATACCACTCAGTGGGTACAGTATACTTTTGCCGAGCCCACCAAAGTATCTAAAGTACAGGTCTATTGGTTTGATGATGCCCCCTGGGGTGGTTGCCGAATTCCTTCTTCCTGGCAATTGCTTTACCAAACAGAAAGCGGCGACTGGAAACCAGTAACAACCAGCACTCCATATAGCGTTGCAAAGGATCAGTATAATATCCTGCCGTTTGATCCAGTGCAAACCAACGCATTACGTATGGTCATACAACTTCCTAAAGAATATTCCAGTGGTATTTTAGAGTGGAAAGTAGAATAATGAGAAAACTTGGTCTTTGCCTACTCCTTGGGTTGACGATACACGCCAGTGGGCAATCGTATGTTCCTGAACGGCACAATTCTTACGTTAAAGTTCAGCCGATTGTACCGGTAAAAGCCTACTCTTTTCCGCTGGGTTCCGTACAACTTCGCGAGAGTCCTTTCCGGCAGGCAGAACAGGCTGATTTGAAGTATCTGGAATCGCTAAATGCTGATCGACTTTTATCTGAATTTCGTAGTCACGCAGGGCTTAAGCCCAAAGCCGAAAAATACGGCGGCTGGGAATCTTCCGGTTTGGCCGGACATACGCTCGGCCATTACCTATCTGCTTGTGCCATGCACTATGCCGTCAGCAAAGATCCTGCGTATCTGAAACGGGTTAACTACATCGTATCAGAATTAAAGGAATGCCAGGTTAATCGAAAGACGGGTTACATCGGAGCCATCCCTAAAGAAGACAGTGTCTTTGCAGAAGTTGCCAAGGGCAATATTCGCTCAAGAGGCTTTGACTTAAACGGAGCCTGGTCTCCCTGGTATACCGTTCATAAAGTAATGGCAGGGTTACTCGATGCTTATCTGTATTGCCATAATCAGGAGGCCCTTAAATTATGCCAGGGCATGGCCGACTGGACGGGTAGTATCTTAAAGAATCTTACCGATGAACAAAATCAGAAGATGCTGCTTTGCGAGTACGGTGGAATGAACGAAATGCTCGTAAACCTCTATTCTTTTACCAAACAAAAGCAATATCTGGATCTTTCCTATCAATTTCATGATCGGCGGATTCTCGACTCGCTGGCTAATCATCGGGATATTTTACCAGGAAAACATTCCAACACACAGATTCCTAAATTAATTGGTACGATACGCCGCTACGAACTAACGGGAAACCATAGCGACCGGGAAAGTGCGACTTTCTTCTGGAATACAGTGGTGAAACACCATTCTTATGCACCAGGCGGGAATAGCAATTATGAATACCTCAGTTCCCCCGACTCGCTTAGCGAAAAGCTGACGGAGAATACCATGGAAACCTGCAATACCTACAATATGCTGAAGTTAACCCGGCATTTGTTTGCATTACAACCTCAGGCTTCCTATATGGACTATTATGAGCGGGCACTCTATAACCACATTCTGGCATCGCAAAACCATACGACGGGTATGATGTGTTATTTCGTGCCTTTACGCATGGGAGTTCGTAAAGACTTTAGTTCACCTGAACACGACTTTACCTGCTGCGTCGGATCAGGCATGGAAAATCACGTCAAGTATAGTGAAAGCATTTATTTTCAGGGTCAGGATGGCAGCCTGTATGTGAACCTGTTCATTCCTTCTAACCTAAACTGGACTGAGAAAAAACTACAGTTGGAATTACAAACCCGGCTTCCAGCCGATTCAACGGTTTCTCTGCGTTTTAGTCCACAGAAAGCTTTGCCTCTTACCCTACGCATCCGTAAACCTGCCTGGGTACGTGCTACCCAATTACTTTTAAATGGCAAACCTTTAGCTGATGTAACGATAGAAGATAGCTATTGGGTGATTCGGCGTGTCTGGCAACCCAATGATGAGCTTTCATTAAGCCTTTCGGCATCATTTTACGCCGTAAGCATGCCTGATAATGCCGGGCGTCAGGCATTTTTTTATGGGCCAGTTCTGTTGGCTGGTAATTTAGGCAAAGATGAACCAGATCCATCACAGGGGTTACCTGTACTGGTGCAGGATCGTCCTGACCCAAATACCTGGATTTCGGGGGATGTTTCTGCCCTGAAGTTTCAGACTGCTACTTCACGAGGTACCCTTACATTACAACCCTTTTATTCCCTACAAGACGATTATTACAGTGTGTACTGGGATGTTTTTTCGCGTGATGGCTGGCAGAAAGAACAACAACGCTATGAAGAAAAACAACGTTTATCCCGTCAACTTGATCAACACACTAGTGATATGCTCCGCCCCGGTGAAATGCAGCCCGAACGTGATCATGACTTTACTGGCGAAAACCTGGAAACTGGTGAAGCTCACACACGTAAGTACCGGGTTGCTAACAAAGGAGGTTCGCTACGTTTCATCATGAAGACCCATGATTCTCAACCCAATACTTTGTTAATAACGTACTGGGGAATGGATAACCGGGGAAGACAATTCGAAATTTTTGTTGACGATCAGAAGCTTACTAAAGAAGATCTTAACAAATACAAGGAAAGCCGTTTTTATGACATCTCCTATCCTATCCCCACCGATTGGACAAAAGGAAAATCAAGGGTTACTATTCGGTTTCAGGCTTTACCCAATCAGCAGGCAGGACCCTTTTACGGAGCTCGAATGATTCATGATTAAACGCATATACTGTGCGGTTGAATTTATGAGTTCAACCGCACAGTATATGCGTTTTTAAAAAAATATATAAATAAAATATTATTTCACATTAATCATTTATGACAATATAAAATTCTGGTAAATAATTCATATCAAAACATTGTATAAGAAAATTTCTTACATTACCTTTATAGTAAAATCAAACAAAAAGTATAAATGGGCATTCCCATTCTGTTTTTTATTGATTCTTCCCAAACCGAAACTTATCTGTTATTATTATGCCAACACTACAGCCAGCATAGCTTTTGGTTAAAGACCTACGGGTGTTAACCCTCATGTTTTTTTGGATTAAGAATTAAACCTTAGAGGCTAGACCATATTGGTTTAGACTCTTTTTTGTTGTTTATAAAAAAGCCCGAACCGTATGGTTCAGGCCTGGTAATAATAAGTCGGCATATCACTATTTCGGCAAATCATAAAACCGCCAGGAGGTTTTAAACTCTTTCGTTAGCTTTTGCCCGGTCATCAATGCTCGAATCAATTCAACGGGTAATTCATTCATTTTCAGAATAGTATCGTGGAATTGTTTATCCGTAAGCTTACCACTTTCAACCAATTCTTTCCGTAAGGCCCTGAATTGTAGCCCTCCGGTCATATAAGCTAACTGATAAAGTGGTTCGTATCCGCCAATAAATGAACGGCGAACTTCCCCTTCGGCATTGGCTCGTTCGTGACCTACACGGTCTACTAGAAAATCAATACATTGTTGGGGAGTCCAGTTTCCTAAATGATAGTTAAGGGAGAATATAATCCGGGCACAGCGGTGCATTCGCCAGAATAGCATTCCGATTTTATCTTCAGGTGACTGTGGAAACCCTTTATCCCAAAGCAACATTTCCCAGTAAAGGGCCCAGCCTTCAATCCAGAAAGGGGTATCAAACATGGCTCGATGTGTCTGATACCTATTATTCATAAACATTTGCAGGTGATGGCCCGCAATGAGTTCATGATGCACTGTCGATCGGGAAAAGTGTGGATTATTCCCCCGCATACTCATCAGCTTGTCCTCATGTGCCATCGTAGAAGTAGGATAGGAAATGAGAATCTGTTCCCCACCCAGGAAAAAAGGATTTACGAGTTGACGCTCGGGCGTCATCATCCCCATTCGCCAGGTTTCTTCGGCTAGTGGTGGTATGCTTACTAAATCATGTTTTTTAAGAAAATCAACGGATTCATTATAAAGTCTGAGGATGAGTTCAGGCTGCTTCCCGGCAGGCACGTAACTATTCTTCACCTTTTCCTGGGCGGCTTTCCAGTTTGTACCAAAACCCATTTCAGCCGAAGCTTTTAAAAGTTCCCGATCACACCAGGCAAATTCCTGATTGGCGATCTTGACAAGTTCTTCCGGAGAATAAGGAATATAATCGAGCTGTAACTGCCGGATTAATTCTTCGCGACCAACTGCCACGCCAATAATACCACTGCCATCGGCAGGTGGTGTTACCGCCTGGTTTTTTTGTTGAAACGCTTTTAAAAGAGCCATCAGGGCTTCACTGAGTTTAGGATAGGGCTTAGCCATCCACCAGGTAAAAGCAGGATCGTATTCATTATAAAAATCAAATACACTTTTAACGGCCTGAAGCAATCCTTTGGTGGTTTCTTCTGCCCGGCTTATCAACCTGCTTTGCATTGGGCCTGCCTTATCCAAAGTTATCCGAACAGAATCAACCTGATGGGCCCAGTCCGTAAATTCCTGAGCTAATCGCTGAGAATCCATCGCTAAGCCTCTACGCCGTTTTTTTTCGAGAGCGTAAATCGGTTCGGAAAAGGGAAACCAGGACTGAATCGCTTGACTTTCCCGATCAGCCAATTCATACTGACGGATTTCTTCGGTTAAATCACGCGTTAGTAAGAGGTAATCAACCTGATTATCAGGTGTTAGTTGATTGAAGTTAAGTTTCTGCAAACTAGCCAGATAATCCTGATCTAGCTTTTTAAAACGGCTCCGCCGTTCAGGTGAGTTGGCAATTTGATAAAAGCGGCGTAAGCTACCTTTATCCGCCTGATATTGAACAATAGTCTGACTGATATCAAGCGGGTTCAGGGGCCCCTGAGCAGAAGAAAGCATGGGAATCAGTAAAAGAAGACCTAAAAAACGGGACATGAGGGATGGGGTCGTTAGATACGCTCTGCCAATATAACGTTTTGGTTAAGGGGTCATGTCTTATTCAGAACATGATAAAATTGTATTTTTAGTTAATGTTACGAAAAGCGATCTACCCGGAACGGGGATAAGTCCAGACTTGTACTTTTTTCATCTAGAACTTCTGCTACTAATTTCCCCGTGGCAGGTCCTAAACTTAATCCCATCATTCCATGACCAGTCGCCAGGACAGCATTACTCAGACCGGGAATACGACCCATGTAAGGGAGGCCATCGGGAGAACAGGGTCTCAAACCAGACCACACCGTTTGTGGAGTCATTGCTTCCTGACCAAGTTCGGGATAATAATTAGGAATAGCCTGACGAATTCCCAATACCCGATTCGGGTTAATGGATAGGTCCGTTCCGTTAATTTCCAGTGTCCCGGCAAAGCGTAAGTCCTCACCCATAGGTGTAGCAGTGGCTCGGGCTTCAAGCAAAATAGCCGGAACCTGAATATTCCTTTTTACTTTTTTTGCCAGAATACTATACCCTTTTCCACCCTGTAAAGGCAAAGACAGACCCAGGGATTTGACTACTTCCGGTGACCAGGCTCCTGTTGCGACAACCAGAGCATCCACGGAAATCTGTTGTTTAGTTGTCTGGATAGCCGTAATCTGGCTGCCCGTTTGGCAAAAACCCTTTACTCCCTCCTGCCGGATAAAAGTTACTCCCTTTTCAGTCAAAAACTGTAGCAGAGCCTCCATTACTTTCTGCGGTGTAACGTGGGCATCTCCCGGATAATGAATACCCCCTAGAACGCTTACTTCTACCTCTGGTTCCAGGGCCTGCACCTGAGCCTGCGTTAGTATTCGGGCTTCTACACCGGCCTGGTTAGCTACATGAGCTTCGTGTTCCATTTCCTTTTCAGCAGAGGCTGTTTTATAAAGCATAAAAAGCCCTTTCTCTAACCATCCGAAAGGAAGCGATGAGGCCAGTTCCTGATAAAGGCTTTTGCTAAACAGACTTAAATCTCGCAAGACCGGAATACTATTATCAACGTGGGTTTGGGTGGAATGCCTGTAAAACAACCAGCCCCAGCGGATTAGCTCAGCATTTAGACGAGGTTTGACGTAAAAAGGACTCGTTGAATGTAGCATCCATCGCAAACCCTTAGAAATCATACCGGGCTGAGCCAGGGGAATAATATGGCTCGGCACAATCATACCCGCATTTCCATAAGAACAGCCATCATCCAGATTTCCCTGATCAATAATGGTTACCTGATAACCAGCCTGTTGGAGATAATAGGCTGAGCAGAGTCCCATAATGCCTCCGCCCACAATGCCAATATTTTTCATATTACCTGAAAACCAAAACAATAGGGATCGTCTTCGTCGATCAAAATGTGATTATACCCATGCACCATTGCCCAACCTTCAATGCTGGGAATAATGGCTGGTTTACCAGCAAGCGTCGTTTCGGCTTCAATGCGTCCGTTAAAAATAGACCCAATAATGCTTTCATGTACGAAGGTATCGCCGGGTTTGAGTTGCCCTTTTGCATACCACTGAGCCATCCGGGCTGACGTTCCGGTACCACAAGGCGAGCGATCAATAGCTTTATCGCCGTAGAAAACGGCATTGCGAGCTGTCGAGGCTTCTTTTAATGGTTTACCCGTCCAAAGCAAATGACTCAAGCCCCGAATAGTATCATTTTGTGGATGAATGAAGCTATAGCGTTCATTTAGTTGCCTGCGAAGTACTCGAGACCAACTAATTAATTGATCTGCGGTGAAATGCTCTAATCCCGAGAAATTGGGCTGAGGGTCAACAATGGCGTAAAAATTTCCACCATAAGCCACATCAACGGTTAGCGGGCCTAATTCCGGACAGTCTACGGCCAGAGCTTCGGCTGCCAGATAAGAGGCGATATTGGTAATCTTGACCGACGTTACCTTCCGGCCTTCCTGTGTGTATTCGGCCTGTACGAGTCCCGCAGGAACTTCCAGCCGTAACAAACCAGGTGTTTTGGGGCGAATCAGATTCTGTTCGATGGCTACAGTAACGGTTCCGATTGTACCATGCCCGCACATGGGCAGGCAACCAGAGGTTTCAATGAACAACACGCCTGCATCATTTGCCGGATCAATGGGCGGATAAAGAATACTTCCCGACATCATATCATGGCCTCGGGGCTCGTACATAAGCCCTTTCCGAATCCAGTCGTATTCTGCCAGAAAATGCTGCCGCTTTTCACTCATGGAAGTCCCTTGTAAATTCGGAATACTTCCCCCCGTAACCACCCGCACTGGGTTGCCACAGGTATGAGCATCAATGCAAAAAAATGGATAAGTAGATGACATAATGAATGAGAATCGCCGCTTACAAACTTGCTGTGGACAACGTAGGACGCGTGGCAAGAGCCTTGTCTATCATGGCTTGCACACGAGCCCGCTCTTCGCCGATTAAGGGCAAGCGGGGAGCTCGTACGTATTCCGAGCCAATTCCTGTGGCAGTGGCCGCCAATTTGATATTTTGAACCAGTTTTGGGTGAATATCCAGTTCAAGCAGGGGCATAAACCAGCGGTAAATTTCCATGGCTTCGGTGAGTTGCCCTGCCTTGGTTAAATTAAAGAGTGTTACCGTTTCCTGCGGAAATGCATCAACTAACCCACCCACTAAGCCGTCGGCACCCAAAACAATAGATTCCACAATAAGGGTGTCTACCCCACCCATGATTTTATAGCGGTTTCCCAGGGCATTATGCGTCCGAATGATATTCGTCAGATCACGAGTCGATTCCTTAATGGCTTGAATGTTTGGTAATTCAGCCAGTTCTGTTAACATATCGATTGTCGTCAGAATTTTATAGTCAACCGGATTATTATACAGCATAATTGGTAGCGAAGTAGCTTTAGCCACTGCCTTAAAAAAAGTAACGGTTTCCCGCGAGTCGGCATAATATCGCATCGGAGGCAACAACATTAAGCCATCCGCTCCGTGTGCTTCTGCTTCCTGGGCACACGCAATGGCTTCGCGGGTAGCCTGTTCGGCTACATTAACAATAACAGGAACCTGCCCGGCACTAACCGTGAGAGCCCGTTCGAGCAGAGCAATTTTTTCAGCACGAGTAATCGTACTGGCTTCTCCCAATGAGCCACCAATGATAAACCCCGAAACGCCTGCTTCGAGTTGAGTACGCAAATTCTTCTCAAAAAGATCTAAGTCCAGTTCGTCTTCGGCAGTAAAAGGAGTCAATAGAGCAGGATACACGCCCTGCCAGCTAACGGCCACATTCATGGTCAAATGGGTTTTGGTTCGATGTATCAAAAATCGGCAACTATTTCCGGTTCTGCCCAGCACCCATTGCTTAGCTTTAATACTTTCTTCACTACTTTTAGAACAGAATGGCCTTAATCATTCGAACTACCTACCAATGAAGCCACTTTTATTCCGCGTACCGCAAGTAGGCCAGCGTTCGTTCCGGCTCCAGAAAGACGAAGGATCGGTCTTTTATGGCCAGCTTCATTTTCATCCTGAACTCCAGCTAACCTTAGTTGAAAAAGGAGAAGGAACGCTCATTGTAGGCGACCGAATAGATCGATTTCAACCCGGCGACTTATTGCTTCTCGGCAGTAATGTCCCGCATGTGCTTCGAAGTACGCCTCCTTACGCAGGCGAAGAGCAGATTATCCGGTCGGTTTCGCATTCCATGTATTTTTTACCAGATATTTTTGAAAAACACCTGTTTGCCTTCCCGGAAATGACCCATTTGCGGGAGTTATTTCAGGAAGCCCGCCACGGAATTAGAATACCCGCTCAGGAACATTTACTAGAGGGATTTGAACAGCTTAAGGGAGAACGCCCTTTTAAACAGGCTTTATTTCTGCTGGAAGTTCTTGACGAAATGGTTATGAATACCCGGCGACAATTGTTATCACACACCGCTTATGAGCGGCCTAGCCGCCCGGATGATCACCGGCGACTTGAACGTATTTTTAGTTACCTTTTTCAGAATTACGGCAACGCCATATCCCTGGCAGAAATTGCCAGTGTGGCTAACTTAACCCCAGGTGCTTTCTGTCGCTTTTTTAAACAACATACCCGTAAAAACTTCTCACAATTATTAAATGAAGTTCGAATCGAAAACGCCTGTCGGCTCTTACGGGAATCGAATCTTCCCATTAGCCAGATAGCCATTGTTTGTGGCTTTACGAATATGTCTAATTTCAACCGTCAGTTCAAAGCCATTGTCAATCGTTCACCAAGCGAATACCTTCACACCTACCATTTGTAATTCTTTTACCGATGGCTATCCTTACGGAACCACAAATGAAGCCGCATTATTTGCTGTGGTTTCTAAACGTCCTGATTTGCTTGAATTCTTCCGAATTTTTTAAGCTCCTGGAACGCCCTTTCCGTCAGTATCCTGATCCCAATCCCTGATTAAAAAAGCTTCCCTAAGATGAGAGGATGCTCTTTCTGACTGATTAGTAAAAATATCTGGCAAAGATTAATTTGAATATATTTTCGGATTAACATACTGATTATCAATAAAATAACAGATTTATTTCATTTGCAAAATCAGCCGCGAAATGTATTATGGCAATTTTACACGATAAACCCGATATGGATATTCCGTCTTATCAACCCCATGGTTGTATTTGGGGAGCCGGTTGATTTGTGAACAGGAAAAATAAAGGTACCCATCTGAACTGATTCCCAGCGAATCAGGCCAGATCAGGCGGGCATCTTCTACCAGGGTGTGCTGTTTCCCATCTGGGCTTACGTAGGTTATCGCCTGTTGGGGTGACGTAGTTTGATAGATATTACCTTTTGCATCGGCAATCATGCCATGGCATACGCCCGTTTCTGCCACTGTTTCCACGTGTTGCCTGAGCTGTTCGTCAGTAAGGCTTGCATTGGCCAGATATTGGGTTTCAATCCGGTATAGTTTGGTCTGGTTAATCGCTCGAAAATAAAAATACTTATGATCAAGCGTAAGGGCTATGCCATTGACATTCGAAACAAAGGGCTTTCCCTGCTCATCAACCACATCTTTCCCGTCCAGATGAAGTTTAAAACCATCCTGAGCTTTGGTTGAGACATCATCCGTTAGTACCTGACGGCTTTTCCCCGTTCTTAAATCCAGCACTATTAACGCATGTAAGCCCGGATCCGATAAATAAGCTAATTGACGTTTCGTATCAACACAAACATCATTAAGAGCACTTTTTTCTTTATGAAGATCATCAAATGAATAGATACGCTTTACCCGGTTCGAAGCCAGATCAATTTGTATTAATTTAAACTGTCCTTCTTTCGAAGTACTTTCTAAAATGGCAGCTCCACCCCTCGGAGCAGAGTCTAACACCCAAAGCTGATTCTGATCGTCAGTATATAGATCCTGTACATTAACAAAGTGCTTATCAGACTGATCAGGATTAAATTGATTCCACTCTTTAGAAGGATACGGAAGCCGCTCTCCTTTCACAATTTCGGTTAAACCATATAAAAAAGGCTCCCGGTGCGGAAAGCCCACAAACAAACGCTGTTTTGAAACGCTAACTCCAATGGGCTGGTATTTACCAAAAGAAACCACTTCTTCTAATTTTTGTGCCCATGCGGTAGTATAAAGAGCCCCAGCTATCAGCATGGTAGTGCTTATTTTTTTCATAATGAGAACGTTTAAAGACCCTGTCGCAAAAAAGCAGATGTCTGCTTTGGGAATTTAAAAAGGCGGTAAAGGATTTAACACTACATTCTGACGTTGATGCCAGTAAGGATAAATGGTTGGTGTTTCACTGGCAGCATCGAGTCGTTTTACTTGCTCTGTTGCTAATTGCCAACCAGCTGCTCCGAGATTTTGTTTAAGTTGCTCTTCGTTACGGGCTCCAATGATGATACTCGAAACCGTCGGGCGTTAAAGCAACCAGTTCAACGCTACCTGGGCTACAGATTTACCCGTTTGTGCAGAAATATCTTCCAATGCATCCGTGATGTTGTAAAAAGTTTCATCTGAAATCACGGCCTGAGGCACGGGACTGCCTCCTTCTACTACTCGACCGCTCTGGGGAGCAGGTTTGCTACGGCTATACCGCCCACCAAGTCGCCCACCTGCTAATGGACTCCAGATCAGGGCCCCTACTTTCTGGTCTAAACCAAGCGGCATTAATTCCCATTCGTATTCCCGGTTAGCAAGTGAATAATATACCTGATGCCCTACGTAACGATTCCAGCCGTATTTATCCGAAATACCCAGCGATTTCATCAGATGCCAGCCCGAAAAGTTAGACGCAGCCACGTAACGAACTTTCCCACTGCTGACCAGATCATCGAGGGTTCGCAGGGTTTCTTCCACAGGAGTAACTCCATCAAACCCATGCATGTGGTAAATGTCTATATAATCCGTTTTTAAACGTTTTAAGCTTCCCTCGCACTGCTTAAGTAAATGATGCCGCGAAGACCCCTGGTTATTAGGTCCTTTCCCAAAGGGAAAAGTTGCTTTCGTGGAGATAAGTACCTGATCTCGTAACCCTGTTAAAGCTTTTCCCAGAATTTCTTCAGAAAGGCCTTCAGAATAAATGTCAGCCGTATCAAAAAGAGTAACGCCGGCGTCCAAACATAGATTTACCAATCGGGTAGCTTCCTCTGCCTGGGTACTACCCCAGGCTTTGAAAAACTCATTTCCTCCACCAAAGGTGGCTGTTCCGAAACTCAAAACCGGGACATGTAAGCCCGATCCGCCTAATGGTCTGTATTCCATACTCGTAACAAATTGTGTTGAGAAATGCTTACTACATCAGCAAAGGTGGAAGAATATGAGAGGTAATGACATGTAGATTTAAAGGATATATTTGTAAATAACCCTTATTGTAATCCCTGTCCTTAATCAAATTTGGCTGATCATTATAAAATTCTCTCCAAGCGTTAAGATATCCCTTTTAAAAGATTCTGCCTGCTCGAAGCAGGAGTTATTACCTTATTAGCATTCAAGCGGCTCGCTGGTGTTTACTTTGCCTGGCTCAAACGAGTTTGCATTTGGGGAATACCCCCATAGCTTCACGCTTGTTCTCCTGGCCAATGCTCCAGAAGCCGGCAGGGCTTTCCATAAAGCCGTTTTTTTTTACTTATGCCGTTACTCAATTTGCATTAACAAAAAGCCCGTTTCTTGCAGGAAACGGGCTTTTTATAGAGACTATGTTATTTGGTTAGTTAATTTTTACCTTACCAGCTTCCGAGCCATTCCTTATTTCTTCGGTAGCATTCAGAACAAACGTATCATCCGTTGTAATTTCCCCGAATACTTCCGTTTTCCCATCGTTACTCCGGCCCGTACGAATCGGCACCCATATCGTTTTTTTATCCTGGATTTTAATAAGGAATGTTCCCAGCGTTGAATTTAACACGGCAGTTGAAGGAACCACAAAGGTATTCTTGTTTCCACCTAGTGGGATTGATACCTCTGCCACCATACCTGGCAATAGTTTCCGATCATTATTGATAACATCCATTTCCGTACGTTGAGCCCTCAGGCGGGTATCCAGTGCACCAGCCAGACGCGTTACACTAGCGTTGAAAGTCTGACTTGGATAGGCTTTTACTTTAAACTGCACTTTATTTTTCTGCGAAACATAACTGGTATAGGCTTCCGGAACACTTACCACCAAACGAAGTTTGCGTTGTTCCTGTAAAGAGAAAATGGGTAACTCAGAGCCTTTTCCGGAGGGGCCTACGTAGGCTCCTGCACTAACGTTACGGACACTGATCACGCCACTGAAAGGTGCCCGGATTTCCAGGTAATTTCGGGTATCACTAATTTCTTTGTAAGTGGCTTTGGCAGCGTCCAGTTGGGCATAATCCGATTTCTGTTTGGCCATTGCCTGATCCAGGTCGTTTTGAGAAACCGTGCCCGGAGTCTTGCTGGCTTCATTCAAACGGTCATAATTTGCTTTACTGGCCAGATAGATGGCTTCCTGAGCATGCATACGAGACTCAGCCCCCAGCAATTGTGCACTAATTTCAGGGGCTTCCATAGTTACGAGTAACTGGCCCGCCCGTACTTCACTCCCTACGTCGGCATTTAGTTTTTTAATAAAACTGTTCACTTTCGCATAGAGGTCAACTTGTTGAAAGGCAATTAATTCGCCGGGGATCGTAATCGTTGACGAAAGTTGCCCTTCCTGTAACTTAAAAGCTTCTAGTACTTTTTCCGTTTGAGCTTGCTTTTTTTCAGCTTCTTCACTGGATTCGGAATGTCCGCAACTTTGTAAGGCAAGGCCAGCCCAAACCAGCAGTAGCCACTTCTTGTTCATGAGTTTATGATGCTTATTCATTGAATGCTTCAAATGGGGAATACTAAACCGTTTCTTTTACGTAATACTTACTGGCTTCATCTTCAGGATCAAGCGAAACACTTTGAGTGGTTGATTTACCCTGCCCCCAGGCAAAAACAATTGGTAAGATGAACAGGGCGGCAAAAGTAGATGCCACCAGACCACCAATTACGGCCCGACCCAGTGGCGAAGACTGGTCACCCGCTTCACCCAAACCACTTGCCATTGGAATCATGCCTACTACCATGGCTACGGCAGTCATTACAATAGGTCGCATCCGTAAAGCAGCAGCTTCCATGGCTGATTTCATCGCATTCCCATTATGTCGTCGAATTTCCTCTGCATTGGTAATCAGTAATACGGCATTAGAAATAGATACCCCAACGGACATAATCATACCCATGTACGATTGAAGATTAAGCGTTGATCCGCAAAGCATCAATAAAGACAGCGACCCTAACAATACCGCCGGAACCGTTGTCAATACAATACCTGACACTTTAAAAGACTGGAAGTTGGCCGCCAGCATCAGGAAAATTACTACGATGGCGACAATCAGACCATTCTCCAGGTTATCGAGCGTATCAACCAGTGTCAAGCTCATTCCAATCAACTCAACATTTAGGCCCCGGGGTAGTTCACCAATGTTTTTGATCGATTTCTGAACTTCTGTTGATGCCGTTCCTAGGTCAACATTGTTGAGGTTGGCCGTAACCGAAAGCATTGGCATAGCTCCCAGGTTATCATTTTCACCATAAGTTGTATCGGGAGTAATGGTTGCTACTTCTCCTAATACCGGGTGAGCTGAATTTTTGAGTAACGGGATTTCAGCAATATCATTTACGCTCGTCATTTTACTCTCCGGCACCTGCACTTGTACACTGTACGAATAAGAAGCTTTGGTATCCGTCCAGGTATTCCGCTCAGTGAACCGGGAGGAAGACGTTGAAGCAATTAAGGAGCGTGAAACGTCGCTCATATCAACCCCTAACTGAGCGGCCCGAACCCGGTCTACTTCTACTTTGAAGGTGGGGTATTTAGTAGACTGCCCTAACTGCACGTCCCGCAAATAAGGGATCTTTTTCAGTCGGGCAATTACGGTATCGGCATACTGTTCATTTAACTTTTTATTTCGACCGCTTACACGCACTTCGATTGGAGTTGGCGAACCTTGACTCAGAATTTTATCCGTCAACTCAATAGGCTCAAATGATGGGGTGACATCTGGTGCCATTTCGTTCAGTCGATCTCTGATTTTCTGCTTGATATCATCCAGATTAGTAACCTTATAGTCTTCCTTAAAAGCAACTTGTAAAACAGCTTCACTCGGCAAGGCCATCCAGAGGTAGATTGGACTAGTCGAAAACTGCTGGGGGTGGGTACCAACGAAGGCCGAGGTAATTGAAATGTTCTCCGCCCCTACTACATCTTTAACAGCCTGTATGGCCTGCAGCGTCCGGAGTTCGGTTTGCTCAATACGAGTTCCCTGCGGGGCCCGTAACCGTACCTGAAACTGACTGCCATTCACTTTCGGTAATACGTCCCGGCCGATATGATTCATCAAATAGAACACGGCACCCGAAACAATAACCAGATAGGTTACTACAATGACCAAACGCAAGGGCATTAAACGCTGGAGGAATCGCAGGTAACGTTCGCGTACCCGGTCAAAGAAGGAGGTTTTACCTGTATGGTGCTCTTCTGCTTTATGAGCAGCCGCTTCTTTTTCTGACCAATCGTCCAGTTTTTTATATTCATGTTCGTTTTTAGCGTGCGATTTCATCAGCCAGTTGGCCATTACCGGTACGAAGGTCTGAGCCAGGAAATACGATACAATCATACTAAAGCCAATTGCCAGAGCGAGTGGTAAGAATAAGGAACCTGGAATACCTCCCATGGTGAAGGCAGGAGCAAATACCGCCAGAATACAAAAGAGAATCAGAAGTTTAGGAAAAGCAATTTCCTTACAGGCATGCCAGATAGCCAAAGATTTCGGTTTGCCCATATCCAGGTGCTGGTGAATATTCTCAATGGTTACGGTACTCTCATCCACCAGAATACCAATGGCCAGAGCCAATCCGGACAAGGTCATGATATTAAGGGTCTGTCCGAACAAATTCAGGAATAGAACCCCGCAAATAACCGACGCGGGGATGGTCATAATCACAATTAAAGCTCCACGCGGATCACCTAAAAACAATAACACCATCAACCCAGTCAATATCGCCCCAATGGCTCCTTCACTTAACAGGCTCTTTACTGAGTTGGCTACGTAAGTTGACTGATCAAATTCATAGGTAAGCTTTACACCTTCTGGTAACTGACTCTGAATACGTGGCAGGGCTTTCTTTAAATTCTGGACGACCTCCCAGGTGGAAGCATCCGAACTTTTGGCTACACTCAGATACACCGAACGTTTTCCGTTAACTAAAGCATAACTAACCGTTACGTCGGCCCCATCTTCAACCGTAGCAACATCCCGTAAGTATAAAGACTGAACGCCTCCTTTAAAAAGAGGAATATTTAAAAAGTCATTTACATTTTTGATCTGGGTATTAGTAGGCGTAAAATAGACTTTGTTGCCTACCCGCACGTTACCCGAAGGAGCCGTCTGATTATTGATTCTCAGGGCTTCTACGAGTTGATCGGGCGTCATGTTATGAGAACGGAGTAGTTCAGGATCAGCCTTAATTACGATGGTCCGAATGTTTCCACCAAACGGAGGCGACCCTACCAGGCCCGGAATAGCCGTAAACCCTGCCCGAACGTATACATTGGCCATATCAGCAAGCTGATTGTTGGTATGACTATCACTGGCTAAAACTAACTGGCCAATAGGAAGTGTAGAAGCATCGAACCGCAAAATAAAGGGCGGCTGCGACCCCGGTGGAAAGGAAGACTGGGCCCGATTACAGGACGCCGTCAGTTCAGCCGCAGCCTGAGCCATATTGGTTCCGGGATAAAACGTAATTTTAATGAGTGTTAGCCCCTGAATATTCTTCGTTTCAATGTTTTTGATTCCGTTCACAAACAAGAGCACATTGACATACTGCTTCCCAAAAAATGCCTCCATCTGATCGGGGGTGTACCCACCAAAAGGGTGAGCAATGTACATAACCGGCATATCCAGCTTTGGGAAAATATCAATCTTTATGGTCCGGGCAGCCTTAATACCAAAGAAGAACATGCCAACCACAATTACCATGATGGTAATAGGATTGCGGAGGGCAAAACGTATTAAATTCATAACTAAGCTTGAGCAAAAAGATGGTCCGTCAGACTATCAGTGGATGTGAAATCGTTTCTTAAAATTCACTGGTGAAAATCTCTAAATCACCGATCGCGGCTGCCTTTAGGAGCAAAGCCTGCCAAACATTATTGTAAGCGATATCCCGTTCGGTTTCCGCTCGTACCAGAGCATATAAAGCCTGAGTAACATCCACCAGATTCGTTAATCCATTTTTAAATAAAACCGAACGCTGGTTATACGCATCTGAGGCCGCTTTTAACTGAAAAGGCACTTCACGGTAATTCGCAAAAGCATTTTTAAGCTTCGTTTCAGACAATTGCAGCTGGGCACTGAGCACCTTTTGAGTTTGCTCAAACTCCTTTTGTAAACCTAAAGTGGTAAGCTGCTGGCTATTGACCTGAGGCGGCACTTTTAATAGTTGGGAGACATTCCAGGTTAAACCAATACCCAACAGATAGTTAGCCCGATTCGGCGTGATTCCATCAAAATAATTGGACGTATATGAGTTTTGATCCTGAGAATAATTACTGTAAAAACCCGAGCCCCTCATCTGGAAAATCCCTACCAGCGATACCGAAGGGTATTTAAACCGATCGAGATATCGAGCCTGGCTTTCACTTACATTGACCCGGCTTTGATACCAGGCTAAAACAGGGTGTAAGCGTTTCGTGCTGGTATCAACCGCAACTCGTGGCACCTGCTTCAGAAACAGGCTATCGAGTATAAAATCCTGTGGGGGAACCCCCATTAACTGAGCCAGGCGGTTCTGTTGTTCCTGCTCATTATCCATAGCTTTGGTCAGGGCAATACGAGCATTCGATACCTCGGCGTTGGCTTGCGAAGAATCTACGCCGGGAATTAACTGATTACGGGCACGCGTTTTCACCAAGGTGCTGAAAGCATCAGCCCGGCTCAGGTTTTTTTGCCAGGATTTTGTTAATGACCTGGCTGCCAGCAGGTTCAAATAGGCTGCCGCTACCTTTACCTGTTGTTGAAAAATTTCCTGCTGATAATCGTTATGTTCACGAATAGATATATTCTGGGCTGTTTTGATTCGTTCACGAATCCGTCCGAACGTAAAGACTTCCCAGTTGATGTTAGCCAGATAAAGAGCCCCAAAACCAGAATTCCAGCTCTGGTTAGCCAATGGCAAGCCAGAAGAAGAGACGGCGTATCCCCCAAACCCATATAAAGGCCCATTTTGGCCATTTACGGTACCATAGTCCTGCTGGGCAGAAATGGTTAAATTGGGTAGATATTCCAGCTCTGCTGTGCGGACACCGGACTCGGCCGCTTCCGCATAGTGTTGTTTGGCGTGAATGATACCATAATTCTCAACAGTGAGTTTTAAAGCATCTTTTAGGCTAAGGGATTGCTGAGCCTGGACGGTAATGCAAGCCAGCAATCCAACAAGCAAACCCAGGGGCTTGCTTATCCGGTGGTTAGTATGAAACATGGAAAGAGAAAAATACAGTATAATCTATTACATTCAGATTATACTGCGAAATATTTAATAACAATGCCCTATTGTGTGCGTAACATTATTCACAATACAGCACATTCTTCATGCTAACAAATATACCAGAAGTAGTGAGGAGAAGTGGATGTAAATTTAGGCTAAAAACATGTATTTTTACAACATGCATACATTAAAACAATTTGAGCCGCTAGTTATTGATGCGTTTGAAAAACAAGAATATCACTTGCCGAAGCATCACCATAATTATTTTGAGATCATCTATATTTATAAAGGTTGCGGTACACACCACCTTAATAATGCCGTGTTGCCTTACCGAAGTGGCGATTTATTTTTGTTAGCTCCCGAAGACCAGCACTACTTTGAAATCAAGAAAAGTACCCGATTTGTTTTCATCAAATTTACGGATCATTACTTTCAGTCAGGCCGGTGTCTGTCGCCGGAAGAATTCCTCATGCAGGAACCTAACCGAATCATGCGGCACAAACTGCTAAAAGAACAAAAGCTTGTTTTTGACGAACCCTGCATCAGTATTTTACGAAACACTATCGATAATCTGCTGGCTTATAATTGCCGCCCCGCCATTTGGGATTCGGTATTAGTATTCCACCAGATTCTTTCAATTTTAGGGCTTGTGAAGGAAGCTCTGGGAAAACTCGACAGTCATTTTATGCCCCAACTCCCTCAGTACGACCAGCTTCTTTCGTACATCCACGAAAATATATACTGCCCCGATAAAATTCAGATTAAAGTCGTTGCCAGTCACTTTAACATTGCTCCGACTTATTTCAGTGCGTATTTCAAGCGAAGCTTTAGCATTAGCTATCGTCAGTATTTAAATGATTACCGGGCAACCCTGATTGAAAGGCGAATTTTACATGGCCAGTTTACGCTCAAGCAAATTGCCGACGAATTTGGCTTCACTGATGAAAGCCACCTTTCTCATTTTTTTAAAAATCAGATGAACGATTCGCCAAAAGTTTACCGCTCCAAACGTTTATCACAAGAAGTTTAAAGGGGTTAAGGAAAAGCCGTTAGTACTCTCTCAATGAATCCGTCGAGAGCTTTTTGCTCAATCCAGCGAGCCACAACGACCAACTCGTGTTCGGGGTCAACATAAATAATATTGGTTCCATTACCAACGTGCGTAAAAGCCGTAAGAGGTGCACTTGGCAAATACTTATGATCTGTATTTAAAAACCAGTTCATGTACCCATACGTGGGTTGAGCGGGAGTAGGTGTTAAGGATTGTTTCACCCAGTTTTCAGAAAGGATTTGCTTGCCATTCCAGCGGCCGCGGTGCATGGTTAATAACCCAAACCGTCCCATGTCATAGGCATTGATGAACATACCTCCACCCCAGTGCCCACCGCCACTTACTGATTGTACCGGACGGCCATCCAGGACAATCCAGGCATTTCGGTATCCCGTCCAACGCCAGGTATTAGAAGCTCCTATCGGATCCATCACGTACATTTTTAATACTTCAGGAAGGGGCTTTCGCCAGACACTGGTAGCGGCCAGAGCCAGTGCATTCACTCGCACATCATTATATTCATATACACTGCCAGGAGCATTGCGTTTACGCGTATACCACTCGGCTGCATTCGCACTGGGGCGGTCAGCCCAATCGGGTTTCCCCCAAAGTGTTCCTTCCCAATCACTGGTTTGCCGGAGCATATGGTCCCAGGTAAGCGTGCGATTATGCGGCGTTTGAAAAGGTTGCAGAAGCTGAGGCTGGCCCAATTCTTCACTGGCATGTAGCAGTGGCTGGCCATATACCTCAATAGGGGGTACATACCCCGCTACGGTATCCTGCACACTTCCGATCAGGCCCTGATCCACAGCAATCCCCACCACACTGGATAGAAAACTTTTGGTGACACTATGCGTCATATCACATCGTAAAGGCTCACCCCAGCTAGCTACCAGATAGCCTTTGTAAATTATTAAGCCCGTAGGTTCTCCACGTTCAGCAAAAGGGCCAATACCAAAACCAAACGGTTCCTTACCAAAACTTTGATAGTGTGAGAGTTCCATATTACGTGGATTCTTACTCTCATTAGCTTTAGCAAAAGAAATGGCTTCATCAAGAGCGGTTTGCTTCAAGCCTAGTTCCACTGGTTTTTTTTGCTCCCAGACCTGAGCAGTGGGGAAATAAGGCGTTGTTTCGGTTTTCTTTTTCTGAGCCCAGCTAATGGCAGGAAGTAAAGCCAGTACGAACAGGTTTCGTTTGAGGGAAGTCGTGATCATACGGTGAATTTAGTTAATGATATGATATCAAAGGAAATTTGTCATTAACCTTAAAATGAGCCCACACCGGATTGGTTGAGCGAAGTTCCGAACGATTCGTCCGAACAACCCACTGGCCTTGTTCGAAAAAAATGGCTTCAATAATTTCATCAGCTGACTGGCTGTCGGTGATTAAACGCCCCCGTTCTATTCTCAAAACCCGGTCAGCTAGTTGATGTTGATCTTCCAATTGATGACTGACCAGCACAGTTGTTGTTTCCCAGGCGGTATGTAAGGTACGTACGAGCTGGCGAAGAACCCTGGCGGCAGCATGATCTAATGAAGCAAAAGGTTCATCCAGCAGGAGTATTTTAGGCTGGCGAGCAAGAGCTCTGGCCAACGCCACCCGCTGGCGTTGGCCTCCCGATAGACAAGAAGGCTTTTGCTTTGCCAGGCCAGTCAGGCCAGTAGTTTTCAGTAACTCCTGGGCCAGATTCCGGCTTACCGACCCGAACGCAATATTTTCTTCTACTGTCAGGTTAGGAAATAAGGCCGCATCCTGAAACACATAACCAACCGAACGGTTTTTCGGGGCAAGGTTTATCCGTTGTTTTGTATCAAGCCAAGGGACTGTATCTACGTGAAGTGTCCCAGTTTTTGGGGTATCTAATCCGGCTAAAAGTCTTAGTAAGGTTGTTTTCCCCGCTCCGGATGGCCCCATTACCACATTCAAACTTCCGGAGGATAGGGTAAGGTTTAAGGCCAGTTCCCCCGCTCCATCGGGAAACGTGCGGGGGTAGTGTACGTCCAGATGAATCATACATTTGCCCGTTTATTGGTTAAATATACCAGTAGCAAAATCACAAAAGAAAGCCCCAGCAACAACGCTGAATAGGTATGGGCAGCCTGGAAATGAAGCCCTTCCACTTCATCATATATGGCAATAGAAGCAACCCGGGTCTGACCGGGCAAATTGCCTCCAATCATGAGAACCAACCCAAATTCACCCATCGTATGAGCAAAACTGAGCACTATGCCCGTCAGAATCGCCGATTTACAGTTGGGGAGTAGCACTCGCCAGAACGTACTCACAGGCGAATGGCCTAATGTATAGGCGGCTTCCCGCCAGGAAACAGGTAAATTTTCTATTCCAGCCTGAATTGGATGCACCATGAAAGGTAAGCTGTATAAAATCGAACCTAGTACCAGCCCCGGAAATGAAAACACCAGCTGAATGCCAAATGTGCTGAGCAGCCAGCTTCCTAAATGGCTCGTGGGACTAAAACTAATCAATACATAAAACCCCACTACCGACGGCGGCAAAACCAAAGGCAAGCTAATAATTGCTTCCAGTATAGGCTTACACCAAAGACGCGTCAGAGCCAGCCAGCCAGCCAGCGGAATGCCCATTCCTAACAACAGAAGTGTCGTTAGGCCCGCCAGCTTTAACGTCAGGCAGATGGGTTGCCAGTCAATGGTAGCCATACTCACGTAAAATGCGTTTTCCCTCGGTACTCCGTAAAAAACGAATAAACTGTCGGGCAGCTTCGGGTTTAGTGGTTCGTTTGATAATCACGACTGCCTGAGCAATTGGTTGATATAAATGACCAGGAATTTCAATCCAACGACCTTTTTTTTCTAATTCAGGATTCAATACCACTGATTTGGCAGTGAACCCCACCTCAGCTGCTCCGGAAAGTACATATTGATTAACCTGGGCAATGCTCTCCCCGTAAATCACTTTGGATTGCAGGTGAGGCAGGATTTTCAGGCGTTGCATCGCTGTAAATGCCGCTTCTCCATAGGGTGCCACCGACGGATTCGCAACGGCAATATGATGAACTTCGGGGCTGAGTAATTCCTTTAAATTCGCCTGAATTGGCAGCTTGGTTTGCGTCCATAAAACCAGCGTTCCGTAGGCATAAACAACGGGAGCCTCTAACGCCAGTCCTTCTTTCTGTAAGGTCTTAGGATATTCTGTATCAGCAGAAAGTAAAATATCAAAGGGAGCTCCCTGCTGAATCTGGGTGGTGAGTTTTCCGGAAGAACTGACAATCGCCTCAACTGAAACACCGGTTGTTTTCTGAAACGCTTTCCTGAGTGGTTCAATAACAAACTGGGCATTTGCAGCTACCGCTACCCGTAGACTTTGAGCGTGTAGATTTCCTCCTAAAAGCAGAAAAAGTCCAATCCATTTTTTCATGATCGAAAGTTAACCGGTTTTTCCAGTAGTAGAAACTATATCCTCGTCCGGAAACCTTGTCTCAATTATATTATTAGTGTGATAGAAAGGGATGTATTAATTCAGGAAATAGTACAGACAAAAGCAGGCAAAACGGTGAATAGCGAGTTTACCGATTTTTAAGAAATCCGAAAGGTATCAATTACAAAGGCAAAGGCCGCTGGAAATTTCCAGCGGCCTTTGCCTTTGTAATTATATTTAAATCCTAGTACAACTGATTGAACAACCATTTGAACGTACCCTGTGCCTGAGCACGGAACGTAATTTCAGGGCCAAACGCATACAGTTTACCAGCACCTACTTTTGCTTCAAAAGCGGCTACACCATCTTTCAAATAGGCCTGACCCCAAGCCCAGCCACTTCGAAGAGGTTTATTGTTAGGGAACCACGCTAAGGGTGTAACTACTCCTTTCGCTACTGCGTCCGGGGCTAAATGGAATACCGGACTGTTATCAAAATACACATCCGTTTTAGAAGATAAGCCCCAGTTCGCTTTGTAAGTTGAATCCAGCGATACCTGGAGAATACTTCCTGGCACGTAGAATTTTTCGTTTGGAAGAGCCCGTTCCTTACCCGATGTGGTCATTTCCGTTAAGGCATTTTGTACTGGTAATTTCAGGTGATAGGCCAGGTTGGTACTACTGCCAATCGTCACTACTTTACCACCGGCCTCGAGGAACGTCTTTAACTGGGGAATCGATTTCTGTGGAGTAATAGAGCCTAATGTATTACGCAGATTTTCAGGAACTTCCTCATCTTTTGTTTCCGTCCGGAATGCTTTCCATGGATCATCATCCTCACCCGTATACACCGGAATTGCACGCGTTACGAATACGATTACGTCGTATTTTTTCTTCAAATCACCGGCATCTACTTCTTTTGAATAAATTACGTTGAATGGGAAATGGTACTGTTCCATAATCCAGCGAACCCAACCCGCTGGCATTGAACCACCGTAGGTATCCCAAAGAGCAATCCGTAATGGATTCATTTTTTCCATGCTGACCGCAGGTTTCTTACTCAGACCCGTTACCACTAAACCTAAATCCTTCGCATCTTTTTCTAAAACTGCTTTAGATTTGGCTCCACCCGTCACATAGAAATTACCTAAATCCGATCCGTTCGTCAAACGGAATACATCCAGACCGGCTTTCTGTAAATCATTAACCGCTACAAATGCATCGTTTTGCTGAGCACTGATCATGTAACCTCCTGAACCAGCAACTGGCGTTTTTACGGGAGCCACTTGTAATTGTCCATACGGCAGACGCTCAAATGGGCCATCGAAAGCATCCAGAATCCGATCAAAATCAACCCCCATCGAGAAAGCGAGTGTCCAGCCAGCTGCGTCATAAGGGCGAATCGGAGGGCCTCCCGGGTATTGGAAATCATCTGGATAATCCTGAGGCTCAAACATGTCAATAATGTGAGGACGGAAAGACTGAGCCGTTTTCACTACATATGAACCCGCTGGATATTTTTTACCGTTAACCGTAAAATCTGCTGTTGCTTTCTCAATACCGATTCCTGTTTTAATCAAAGCATTAACAAACTTGGTCGCCGTTGCAAAATCCGCCTGATTAGATGGAATAATATAACCACGAGGGTCACGCTTGGAAGGAGCCTTAAATACTTCATTGTAATATTTAATTGGCACTCCGCCCCCACGCGTAAACCACCCCATTGGGTCATTATTGTTACTAGTTCCCCCACGGTTTTGATTATTCTTAGCCTGATCCTCTTTGTAGCTGGTATTAATTTCTTCGATACGCTCAGGATAAGGCGTCCAGTAATCCATGCTGCCACGTTCAATGGAATTCTTACCCATTTTATACATGTTGTAGAGCAGATGATCACTATTACGGGCAGCATAGTCCAGAACGGCAAAGTTCAGCGACACTGAATAATCAATTGATTGTTTAAAGTGCCAGGTCTGAGGCGTAACCGGGTTTGGCGTATTGTTGTTAGGAATCAAACGCTGTGGTACAACCGGAATTTCTTCAGGTGTCGGTCCACCAATGATTTCTGTTAATAAACCAATCATGTTGTGGAAGTGCGTTGTTGTACGCAAGCCACCGTTATACCAGGTTGAGAAACTCGAACCATTCAAACGTGTAAAACCAGGTTTGTTTTCGGCGTTGAGGCGGTTGTACATCGCAGCACCTAATGCATCAATCCCGGTAATCATCATAGGATCGAATACATAATTGAAAGGATCACGGTAGGGAGGTCCTGCCAGAACGGAGCCCGCAGGACCACGCTGGTGGTGATTATACATGATCTGGGGAATCCAGTCGACGAAGAGCTGCCGGCCTACGTTCTGGGTTTCCTTCATCGTCTGAAGGAAATAATCACGGTTATTGTCATGACCAATGTACTTATGATACAAGCGGGGAATAGTTTCCATTTTCCGCTTCTTCTCGTCCTTATCCTTCATATACCAGTCCGCCACAAGCTCCTGACCGTCTGGGTTAATGTGCGTCATCAGAATCACCACATTGTCAAGGATACGTTTCGTTTCCGTATCTTTTCGAGTAGCTATTTGGTACAAAGTCTCAATCAACTGGTGAGTTGCCACCATTTCAGTTGAGTGAATACCACCATCAATCCATACTATGGCTTTTCCCTCAGCAGCCATAGCATTAGCCTGTTCTTCCGTGATGCCTTCTGCACGGGCCATCTTCACGGAAATCTCCTGATAACGAGCTAGTTTTTTGTGGTTTTCAGCAGAAGTAACGATCATCATAAACTGGTCACGTCCCTCTTCAGTCTTTCCAATGACAGTGTACTTTACTAAATCTGGAACAGCCTGAGCAATCTTTTTAAAATACGATTCCGTTTGCGTGTAATTCGCCAAGTGGTAATCATCTCCGATGGAGAAGCCAAAATGCTCCTTCGGAGTTGGTACCTGAGCCCAGCCTAGCTGTAAGCTAAGACCAAGAGCAACGGTAAGTAAACTTCTACGTATAGTAGTCATACGATAGGGGTTTGAAAAATTAGTGGTAAGGGATTGTTATGGTTTAAATGAAACAAAGACCCGCATCCGGAAATACATGATAGACATGATTTCGAAAAGTACAGATATATTTCTACTGCCCATCGGGGAGTAGACAGAAGGGAATTCGGTAAAGATGAATCATGATTTAGGTAAGACGTTTCCCACTTGTTGCTCAGGGTAAGCTCCCCTAACCTGTAGCTATTCTCGCCCATACATGGCTCTCCTCTTATGCTGGAATCTGGCTTACAGGTATTATGGTTTAAAAGATTTTTTACTACAAAGACTACCCTTCCAGGAATTTTCATCTGTATAAGACGGGACAATAGCCCAGGATAAGATGGACGCTTATGACGACTAATAAGCTAAATAATGCTATCTTTTGTTAGGATCAAAGTAGTCTATTCATTATCAATGATAAAATTCTATTATTTACTCTAAATACAAAATTTTATATGTAGTTCAGTTACAATACTAGAATGTTCGATGTATTTTCTTACTTTAATTCACGGGGTAAGTACCCGAATTTTCGCTTGAAAGCCACCGTAAAATGCTGTGGATTTTTATACCCAATCGAGAAAGCAATTTCAGCAATGGTATCTGTTTGCTGGCAAATCAATGCTTTAGCTCGTTGCATACGCAGATCCGTCAGGAAACCAAACACCGTGGCGTTAAATAATTGTTTGAAGCCTTTTTTCAGACTATATTCATTTAGCCCTGCCAATTCAGCAATTTGGGATAAAGAAAGGATAGTGTCAAGATTATGCTCGAGCCATTCTTTCACAAAGTACAGCTTTTCTACGTCTTTTTTTGGTAGTAAGGAATGGGTATTCCCTTTACAAATTTGTTGAAATTGATCTATTTGCAGGGTAAGTAACTCCAGAATTTTGGCCTCAAGGTATACCTTTCGGAGCATTCCTGTATAAGGGCAATGTATAAAATCCAGGATGGTTTGCTTCATTGCTGGTGTAATCGGTAAACACTCAGAAGCAAATTGGGTAGGAATATTCTGTTCCAGATGTCGCCCAAAATGCCCTAGCATACTAAGGTCCTGATGAAAGATTTTTTTTAGGTAGGCTGGCTCCAGCAGGATTTCCAGGGTATATCGATGGCAGGCCGGATAATATAACCGTCCTTTTACTTCTGGAAAGTAAAAGAGCTGGTGCTTTCCGTTTAAAATTTCGGTGTTCAGGCAGGCTTTATTTTGGCGAAGAAAATCAGAATGACCTTCCAGTTCAAACTGCATCTTTAAAAACGGGAAGTTATGGTCTACTTCAATGATAAGCGGTTTGCTCATCCACTGATTCCGGTGCACTACCCGAATGCCTTCTAATACAACTTCGTGTGCCGTGCCGTGTATGGTAGCATACTGAATAGTATTCTTACGTTCAATTATTCCATGGGTGGTGCCTAATCCGTCCGGGTACTCTTTTATAATCACCAATTCGGCAAAATCTTCGCTTTTTAAGATAGAACGCATCATCCTTTTTCGGCATAAATACTCCGTTTAGCGGTAATACTCTGGAGTGTGAGTCTTCTACTTTTGCGAAGATAAAAAAATTAATTAGAATTAGTCTAAACAAAGGTCTTTTAAAAAGACTTTGTTTAGCCGTTTGGATTCTGTCTCTTCAATTCCCTGACTTAACATTAAACCATAATGAGAAAAACATTATTAGTCTTTTACATTTTATTACTAGGTATTATTTCGTTCTCCTATGCTCAAACCACTAGAGGCACTTTAAAAGGAGCGATATTCACCTCTGATCATCAGCCAGCCGGATACGTTACGATTCAAGTGAAAGATACCAAAATTGGTACTCTAACGGATGAGCACGGACTATACCTGATCAAAAATGTGCCAGCAGGGGCTCAAACCCTTGAAATACGAATTATTGGCTATCAAACGCAACAAGTGAACGTAGAGGTCCAGGCTGATCAGATATTAGAAGTTCCCACCATTCAGCTGAATGAAGATCAAAAGACCCTACAGGAAATTATTGTCACTGGTACGAATCCATATTCTCGTAAATCCAGCGACTACGTAGCCCGTATCCCGCTTAAAAATCTGGAAAATCCCCAGGTGTACTCGGTAGTAACGAATGAACTCCTTAACCAGCAACAGGTTACAGATCTGCAAAGTGCTTTTCAGAACATTACGGGCGGTAATAACGCCGCGAAAGGTGTCGGTTCTGGTGGGGTTGGGCAAAGTATTATGCTTCGCGGATTTAACGTATACAGTATGCTCCGTAATGGACTGACAACCAACTTTGTAACGACTGCTGACCCGGCTAATCTGGAGCGTATTGAAGTCTTAAAAGGACCTTCGGGTACCTTATTCGGTAGCTCAATGGTTTCTTATGGGGGAGCCGTCAACCGAATCACTAAAACCCCTTTTGAAACGTTTAAAGGGGTCGTCTCTTATTCAACAGGTAGCCGGCAACTCAACCGCCTGGTGGTAGATATCAATACACCTTTGAATGAAGAAAAAACCGTTTTGTTCAGACTGAATGCCGTTCGTCATACCGAAAATACATTCCAATCCCCAGGCAGTCAGGAAAGCTGGCTGGTTGATCCTTCTTTAACCTATAAAGTCAATAACCGTTTGACATTACATCTGGATGTAGAATTATTTCATAATGGTGATAATTCCACTTTTTACAACTTTGGTGCAGCGACAACCGCTAAAAGTTTTCGGGATGTTCCGATTAATTACTTCGAATCCTACTCAGACAGAGATTTGAAAAGTAATGCAGATGTAATGAATGTATTTGCCCAGGCTAGCTATAAGTTATCAGACCAGTGGACCTCCCAGACATTTTTTTCATCTGGAAATACCAATAACAAGGCGAACTATCTATTTCTAACAATAGCCGGTGATGCTCGTTTAAACCGCACAATCATGTACGTTCCAAGTACCTTTGGCCGTACTCAGATTCAACAAAATTTTATTGGCGATTTCAAAATTGCATCTCTTCGCAACCGAATGGTGGTAGGCGTTGATTACATGACGTATAAAGGTCGCGATCGTCGATTGACCGTCAGTTACGATGCCATTGATTTAACCAAAAATTATGGTGGTTTTTCTATTGAAACGTATCGAAACAGACTCCTGAATCCAACGTCACAGGTCGGCTACGGATCAGATAATAAGACTTTAAGTGCCTATGTATCAGATATTATCAATTTTACAGATCGTTTAAGTGCGATGTTAAGTTTAAGAGTTGACCATTTTAATACTACCACAACTTCTTATAGTAGAGATTCTCTATCGGCGACGTCTTCGTATGATCAAACGGCTTTATCTCCGAAATTTGGGTTAGTCTATCAGTTAGCCAAAGATAAGGTATCACTTTTTGCCAATTACATGAATGGATTTAGTAATGTTGCTCCGGGAACCAATGCCAGTGATGGCTCCACCATTAACTTCAAACCAGAGCAGGCAAACCAATGGGAAGTGGGAGTCAAAGTAGCTCTGTTAAAAGATAAAATTACGGGTACTGTAAGTTATTATGATATTCTGGTGAAAGACAAGGTTCGTTCCGTATTAGTGAATAATGTCAGTACTTCCGTTCAGGATGCGACCCAATCCAGTAAAGGATTTGAAGCTGAAATCGTCGCCACACCTATTAAAGGACTCAATTTAATAGCGGGGTATGCTTATAATGATAGCCGGTATACCAAAGCAGCAGAAGCAGTAGAAGGGAAACGCCCTTATTCAACTCCCGAGAACATGATTAATTTCTGGTTGAGTTATAAAATACCAACTCAAGTTCTGAAAGGATTCGGATTAGGCTTTGGTGGAAATCACGTCAGTGACTCCTACGCAAATGATGCCAACACATTCACAATACCGTCCTATACCGTCCTTAATGCCAATCTCTTCTATGATCAACCCAACTATACACTAGCCTTTAAAGTCAATAATTTAACTGATACACGTTACTGGGCAGGCTCATTCCGTATTTTAGCCCAGACCCCTCGGTCTATTGTTGCCACTCTTACTTATAAATTTTAATAACCCCTTCATGATAAAACCGTTCATTACTTCATGGAGAGCCGTACTCAGCACACTATTGCTGAGTACGGTTTTATATACTACAGCCTTCTGTCAGGTTGATATTCTAATTGGTAAAAAAGAAAAGCTGCACTCTGTAATTTTAGGAGAAGACCGGGAATATTGGGTACATCTACCCGCTAATTACAATAATCCTAATTATCCTACCCAAACATATCCGGTTATTTACCTACTGGATGGAGACAGTCATTTCCATTCCCTAACGGGAATAACGCAGTTTCTTAGCAAAGGGCTCTATGCTCGCATGCCTGAAATGATCATTGTTGGTATTCTAAATACAGATCGCACGCATGACCTGACGCCTACCCATAGCGATATACAATCTTTAAATGGTGTATCGGCTTCCTTTCCAACGAGTGGCGGAGGCGAGACGTTTCTTAACTTCCTGACCCATGAACTCATACCGAAAATAGAGTCAGGTTACCGCACTAATGGTTACCGCATTTTCACAGGGCATTCATTCGGTGGATTAACCGTTATGAATACCTTTATTAATCATACTGAACTATTCAATGCCTATATAGCCATTGATCCTAGTATGTGGTGGGATCATGAAAAGTTATTGAACACTATTCCTGAAACGTTTCGTTTAGACAAATTTGCAGGAAAAAGCTTATACCTGAGCCTGGCTCACAAAGAACTTACTTCGATAGATACCACTACCGAACATACCAGGGCAATCGGAAAACTGGCTGAATTGCTCAGGACTTCTGCCCCTGAAAAACTCCGCTGGCATTTTCAGTACTTTGCCGATGAAGACCATGGCTCCGTTCCACTCGCTTCAGGACTATATGGATTGAAATTTATTTTTGAGGGATATCAATCGCAGGTAAAAGAACTTGCTTTAAAACCTGCTCTTTACACAGCCTCTTATCAAAAACTCGCCGATCAATTAGGGTTTGCTATTCTCCCTGCCGAGTATCTTACTGACTGGATAGGCCAATATTGCCTGAAAGAGAAAAAGCTCGACAGTGCTTTATTCTTTTTTGAACTGAACCACCAGAACTACCCTCAAAGTCTGCATGCCATTAAAGTATTAGCGGATGCCTATCAGCTAAAGGGAGACTCTGTAAAAGCAAATCAACTAAAGAAACTACTTTCTAAAAACTAACATCGAGCATGAAAAAAGATATAGTGCCACCGCCTAAAAAAGGAAAAACCTGGCTTAGTAAAACCATCGCCTGGATTCACCTTTGGCCGAGTTTGATTTCGGGGGTTTTACTGGTATTTATATGTCTGACCGGTACCATCATCGTGTATTGTGATGAAATTATCGACTTTGCCAGTCGGGATGCCCGCTATGTTCCAGAAGTAAAATCCACCAAATTACCCATCGAAACATTAATTGCTAATTATAAAAAAGCGTATCCAAAGCGGAAAAATCCTAGTTACATCGTTGCGTACAAAGACCCAGCACGATCGGTGAAGATGAACTCCTTTGAACCTAAAACGGGCCTGAGTTTTGTCTTCATGGATCCATACACCGGAAAAATTCTAAAGGAAGACCGAACCATTCATTTCTTCTTCATCACGGCTCACTTGCACTCTATGCTCCTCTGGCACGGTGTGGGCGACTGGATTGTTGACATTGGAACCATTATTTTCCTGATTGAGCTCATCACAGGTTTGGTATTATGGTGGCCAGTTAAATGGACAAAAGCTACCCGCGACGCCAGCTTTAAAGTAAAGTGGAAGGCTTCATTTAAACGCCTGAATTATGACCTGCATAATGTAGTAGGATTCTTCGGCCTTTCTATTGCTATCATATTAACCTTAACGGGTTTGATTATCGCATTCGAACCACTGGCCAGTTTAACCCTTACAACCTTTGGCGGAAACAGCAACCATAAAGCCGTTCAGAAAAATTTTCCGGGCTTTAAAAGTAACCAGCCCTCTTCGCCACTAGGCGATGCCCTTAACAAAGCCTTTGCCAAATATCCTGATAAATCGCAAGCTCAATTGTATACCTTCACGATTGATTCTGCCGGCTTCTATACCCTTGTTGTTGCAAACCGAATTGGCCTGAAAAGTGCCGATAGCCCCGAGTATTTTTTCGTTGATCGTGTAACGGGTCAGGAGGTATCCCAGCCTCAGGAAGCACAATGGCATGAGCAGATTGAGAACGGTTATTGGTCTTTGCACATGGGAACCTGGCTAGGACCGATAGGAAAGTTTCTAACCTTCGTAGGCGGAATTATTTGTACGAGCTTACCCATTACGGGTTTCCTGATCTGGTGGAATCGACGCAAAAAAAAGCCACTCACTCAGCGAAAAACATCTTCACGAGCAAAACCAATTGCTTAGAAATACGCTCATTGGCTCAAACCTCGTTTCGCCTATTAAAAAATTCACCTAACTGCCACGCTGGTTCTCTTCCAGTCGAAATTAGAAATTAACTTTCTGTATCCACCTAAATAGTTCGTAATATTCGCAATAAAAGAAAGCTGCTGATATGCTATCACCCTGATCATTCATTTTGCCCAATGCCGATTCAACGTAATTCTATCCATATTGTCAAAACATTTTTTTTTCTCTTCATTAGCCTTTCGCCCCTTTGGGCACAGAAAGCTAACAAGAAGGTATTATTTGTCATTGTCGATGGAATTGCCCCGGACGCCCTGAAAAAAGCAGGTACTCCAAATCTTGATAAAATCGCCACACAGGGCGGCTTTGTACAAGCTTACGTTGGTGGGCAAAAGAAAACATATACCCAAACGCCAACCATTTCAGCAGTGGGGTATAATAGCTTATTAACGGGCACCTGGGTAAACAAACACAACGTTTGGGGTAATGATATTTCCGCACCAAATTATCATTACTGGACTATCTTCCGTTTTTTCAAAGAGCAATATCCCGCAAAACGAACGGCCATCTTTTCCAGTTGGCTAGACAACCGAACCAAGTTACTGGGCGATAATCTGGAACAGACGGGTCATTTTAAACCGGATTATTACATAGATGGGTTTGAACTCGACACCCTGCATTTCTGGCATGACGAAGACAAAAAATATATGCACGAAATTGATGAAACGGTTGTTAATCAGGCTAGTACGTATATCAAAACCCAAAGCCCGGATTTATCCTGGGTTTATCTGGAATACACCGATGATATGGGCCACCGTTACGGCGACAGCGACCCTTATTACGAAGCCATTCGAATAATGGATGCTCAGATGGGACGTTTATGGGAAGCTGTTTCGTATCGTAAGAAAACGTTTGCTGAAGATTGGCTAATGGTAGTTACAACCGATCATGGCCGGGATTTACAGTCCGGTAAAAATCACGGAGGGCAGTCTGATCGGGAGCGAAGTACCTGGGTTGTTACGAACGCTAAAAAGCTGAATACCTATTTCCGGCAGGACACTCCAGCAATTGTTGACATTATGCCAACTGTTGCCCGCCATCTGGACGTTACTTTTCCAAAAATTCAGGCCTTCGAAATCGACGGCGTCCCCTTCACGGGAAAAATTTCAATTGCAAAGCCTACCGCCGAAAAAATCGGAAATACCCTTAATCTGGGCTGGAAGGCTTATCAGCCTGAAGGAACTGTAAAAATCTGGCTCACTACTACAAATCACTTTGAGACCGGAAAAGAAGACCAGTATCTGTTAATGGGGGAAATACCCGTAACGGCTGAAAAAGCAAGCCTTGATCTGTCCAAACTGCCTTCTCAGTTTTATAAAATTGCCCTGGAAGCTCCTTATAATTCGGTCAACCGCTGGGTATTACCCTGAAAACTCTACACCGGAAACCGAAAATAGTAACCTTAAAACTACTTCCTTTGCCGGATGGAGTATTTTAAAGCGTTACTGGAAGTTCTAAAAATAGAGCGAGCTACCGACCGGCAACAATATGAAAAGCAAACGGAATCTGTTTCCGTAGCAGATCGGCGAAGTAGTGGTTTAACCTGGTATCCGATAGCTATACGTGGCACCGAAATGAGCCGGGGTGATTATCTGACTGTAGAAATTGAACGCCACCAGGAGCTTCCCCATCAGTTCCGCTTTGGAATGCCCGCAGCTTTATTCTCTAATCACGATCCAAAGAAAGACCGGGTCGAGGGCGTTATCGCCCATCAAAGCGGGAATCGCCTTCGCTTAACCTTACGCACAGACGAGCTGCCCGACTGGACAAGAGATGGTAAGCTCGGTGTTGACCTGCTTTTTGATGATACCAGTTATGACGAAATGCTGGCTGCCCTTACCTCAGCAGATCGGCTAGCTTCTGAAAAAACCCATCCACTGATCAATGTTCTAACCGGGCAAGGCATCCCCTCCTTTCAGCCTGCTTTCGAAGTAAGGGGTCTTACACAGCTTAACCCTTTCCAAAAAGCAGCTGTCGAAAAAATTCTGACGGCAAACGAGCTGGCTATCGTACACGGTCCGCCAGGAACTGGCAAAACAACTACATTAGTCCAGGCGATCAGGCAATTGGCCAAACGAGAGTCAGGGCCTATTCTGGTAGTTGCTCCGAGCAATACTGCGGTAGATTTACTTACTGAAAAACTCGCCGGAGAAGGATTACATGTACTTCGGGTGGGAAATCCGGTTCGGGTTTCCCCCGGGCTAATGAGCTTGACTCTCGATAGCCAAATGGCAGAACATCGACTGATGAAGGAAGTCAAAACGCTGAAAAAACGGGCTCAGGAATTTAAAAGTATGGCCCACAAATACAAAAGGCAGTTTGGAAAAGCCGAACGAGATCAGCGAAAAGCATTGTTTGAAGAAGCTCATCGTATTATGAAAGAAGTAGATCAGCTTGAGCAGTATATTCTGGAGGATCTGGAAACAAAGGCTCAGGTGATTACGGCTACTCTGGTGGGATCAAATCATTATTCGGTTCGCTCACTTTCTTACCAGACTGTCGTTATTGATGAAGCTGGCCAGGCTCTGGAACCCGCCTGCTGGATTCCCATCCTGAAAGCCAAACGCGTGATTCTGGCGGGCGACCATTGCCAGCTACCACCAACGGTAAAGTCTGCTGAAGCAATGGCTTTACAAACGACCTTACTTGAAAAATGCGTTGAATATCACCCCGAAGCCGTTGTGCTCCTTCAGGAACAATACCGGATGAATGAGCAGATTATGGGTTATTCGTCGGAAGTTTTCTATCATAATGCACTAATGGCTTATCCTGGCGTGGCCAGTCAACGGTTATTCCCCGAAGATCTGCCCTTAACCTTTGTAGACACCGCAGGATGTGGCTTTGAAGAAAAACTGGTCGGGACGAGCTCTACTAACCCCGAAGAAGCCGCTTTCCTGATCAAGCACCTTACTCAACTAGGCCAGCAACTCGCTCAAAAACAGGTTGACTTCCCCAGCGTTGCCGTTATTTCACCCTATAAGGAGCAAATCAGTATTTTGAAAGAACTCCTGGAACATAGCCCTGATCTTCAGGCCTGGGCACCCTTCATTTCGGTGAATACCATTGACAGTTTTCAGGGACAGGAGCGGGATATTGTTTACATTAGTCTGACTCGAAGTAATCAGGAAGGAGAAATTGGTTTTTTATCCGACATCCGCCGGATGAACGTCGCCATGACGCGAGCTCGTAAGAAACTGATTGTGATTGGAGATAGTGCTACCCTTTCCGGACATGGTTTTTACCTGAATTTTATAGGATATGCCGAAGCACTTCAGGCTTATCAAAGTGCCTGGGAATTTTTAGTTGATTAATAAAAAAACCGTGAACTACTTTATTCACGGTTTTTTTATTAGGCCATACTCTTAAAGTATTACTTTAATTTCAATGCCATCGGCTCCTAGCGAATTTACCAATATTTCAGGTGGAATATTTTTTAATCACGTACCTGGGCGGTGTATAATTTTTAAGCTGACATAGTACTAATTTACCCGTTCAACAATCAATTTTGATAGCTTCTTTTGAAACACTATCTGACGGAATAATTTTTATATAGCGATACTTTATTTCGACTCTTGCCTATGCACTCTATTTTGCCTTCTTTGCTTGACAATGATTTCTACAAATTAACGATGCAGCAATGCGTCATTCGTTTATTCCCCAATGCCAAAGCCCGGTATGCCTTTATTAATCGTGGACAACATGCGTTTCCGCCTGGTTTCGCCGCTGCCCTGCGTGAAGCGGTAGATCATCTGTCAGCTCTTGCATTGAGTGTATCAGAAAAGCAGTTTTTACGGCTCACCTGCCCTTACCTAGACCCCGTTTATCTGGATTTTCTGGAAGGCTATCGATATAATCCTAAAGAAGTACACATCGAACAATCCGGCGAGCACCTGGAAGTACACGTTGAAGGCCTCTGGTACCGCACCATTCTTTGGGAAGTTCCCCTGTTATCACTTATTTCTGAACTGTATTACAATCTGGTTCACCCCGCCCGGATTAGTAATGAAGCCATTGTTGAAAACACTAAAAATAAGATTGAAGGGTACCGAAATCTGGGGGTCACTGTGGCGGAATTTGGCACCCGCCGCCGTCATTCTTACCCGGTACATCGCCTGGTGGTTCAAACCTTACAGCAATATGGCTCGGGCTCTTTTGTAGGCACTAGTAATGTGCATATGGCTATGCTTTTTCAAACCAAGCCCATTGGCACGCACGCTCACGAGTGGTTTATGTTTCATGCTGCCCGCTATGGTTTTACGATGGCGAATGCACTAGGGCTGGAACACTGGGCACAGGTATACCGCGGTGATTTGGGTATTGCTTTATCCGACACCTATACCAGCGAAGTTTTCTTTCAGCAATTTGACAAAATGTTATCCAAGCTTTTTGATGGTGTACGACATGACAGCGGCGACCCACTTTTGTTTGCCGACCGTGTGATTGAGCATTATCAGGAAATGGGAATTGATCCTTTAAGTAAAACCATTATTTTTTCGGACGGCCTCAATCTGGATAAGGTGGCTCGGATTGTTGAACACTGCCGGGGGCGGATTGGGATGTCTTTTGGTATTGGCACGAGCCTAACCAACGACGTTGGCCCAAAGCCAATGAACATTGTCATGAAGATGACTCAGGCTCTTACCCATCATAACCGCTGGACGGACGTTGTTAAACTTTCAGATGAACCAGGTAAACATACGGGCAGTGAACGCATGATTCAACTTGCCAAAGCCATACTCGAAATCAACTAGCAAGCATCCATTTAATAACCAGCCATAGCAACCCATTCCCCTACTCATTTTTTTAGGATATAGACAAAGACAAGAGGGGTCGATCATTGACCCCTCTTGTAATCTGAATCAATCCTTAGTTCCACCCATTGGCAATATCACGGGCAACGTTCGGGTTGTAATTTTTTTCGACATCCGGAATGGGAAATAACACATTTTTGTCTAAAAATGGCTGCTTTCCGTCGCCGGGTTCAATCGCTCGCTGAGCATTGATCGTTTCTTTGGCAATCCCCCATCGAATAAGATCAAAATACCGCGACTGTTCCCCGCATAATTCCAGTTGTCGTTCCCTGCCAAGAATGGTCATGGCATTGGTTTGATCTCCTAAAGAAGTATACGTAAAAGCTCCTGAGCGGCTACGCACCTGATTGATCAAACCCAATGGTATTGAACCTGTATCTCCCTGCTGGATATAGGCTTCAGCCAGCATCAACAGCACATCCGCGTAACGAATCACTTGTCCATTAATAGAACTTTGCGGCCCACCATACGAAGCTACGTCCTCATAATATTCATACTTCCGCCAAACGTAATATCCTTGCGGATCAGCTTCATTGAATGGGAAAGATATCTTCCCTCCCGTACAGTTTTCACAGTATAAGGTATCTCCGCCGCTAGCTTTATTTCCATAAAAGGTAAAAGCCGCTCTTGGGTCCGTGTATGTAACCCCTGTATTCGGATTCGTATAGGTAAAGGAGTTCACAGTGGTAGTAGGAATATAGACGTTAAACCAGTCTTTAAATCCATATTCCTGAGCCCTGTCGGAGTGCGTTGCTTTGCCTCCCCAGGTTTCCTGCCCACCAAACACATAGTATTGGTTCCCAATGCCCCAATCCGTCCAGGCGGCATTCATCACCTGGAAGATATTTTCCGCACTACTTTGGTTCGTACTACTGAAGAGATTGTCGTAATTGGTATCCAGGGCATACGCATAGGGGGCTGCTGTTAATTGGCTAAGGGTAGCCTGTGCCTGTGCCCATTTCTTCTGATATAGGTATGACTTTCCTAATAAAGCAAGGGCAGCACCTTGCGTAGCCCGGCCCAAACCAGTGGCAGCATCGTATGAAACGGGCAGATCAGCCGCGGCCTGCGTCAAGTCGTTTTCAATGAAACTCCAAATGGATTCTACGGAAGCACGTGAAGGGTAATTATTCGCTACTGTACTGTCGTAGGAAGTATAGAGCGGAGCTCGCCCCCACAAATTAACGATGTTGAAATAGGCATAGGAACGCAAGAAACGGGCTTCAGCAATGTATTGTTTGGCTTTTTCCTGGTCGGTTGTGGAACTTGGATTCCAGACAGTCGCCCGGTCAATCACCACATTTGCTCTAAAAATCATCCGATATAGGCTGTTCCAGAGTTGCCCAATCTGCGTCTGACTGGTTCCAAACGAATAATCTGCCAATTGAGCCATGTCTCCCTGCATATTAGTGGTTTTTTTGGCTTCGTACCCCAACAAATCAAAGATAAAGTAATACTCCCGAGACCATAAGCCATTGTGTAATAACGTAGCGTAGGTAGCAATCACGGCCTGATTTAGTCCATCTGCTGAATTAAAATAGGTATCGTAATCATAACTACTTAAACTGGTTAGTTCCAGTCGGGACTTACTACAGCTGAAGATTCCCCCCCCAGCTATCAAAAGCATTATATAGAAAATAATTTTTTTCATCGCAAAAGGAGTTAGAGATTAAAACCCAAGTTGAATACCGCCCAGGAACGTACGTGGCTGAGGCAATTGCAGGCGGTCATCAATTCCACGGGAGAAAATATAGCTGCCCCCATTTTGGGTGCTGATTTCCGGATCATAACCCGTGTACTTCGTAATCGTTAACAGGTTTTGGGCAGCAACAAAAACACGTACCCGACTTACTACCTTCCCATTCCCAAGCTTGCCTAGTAAATTTTCAGGGACAGTATAGCCAATCGTCAGGTTACGAATACGGGCATAATTGCCGCTTTCCAACCACCAGTCTGAAGGACGAAGATTACCGTCTCCGGTAGCACTTTGCCCTGCTCTTGGTAATTCTGCCACATCCCCTGACTGACGCCAGCGGTTGAGAATAGCCGTTGAAGCATTGTGCCCGGTTGATTCGTTAACCGTTACAAATTTGAAGGCATTCAGTAGTTTCAGGCCAGCTACTCCTGATACTACCAGATTTAGATCAAAATTCTTGAAATTGATTCCGGCATTAAAGCCATACACTACCTTCGGAATTGGGTTACCCAGGATTTTTTGATCGGCACTCGTTACCTGACCGTCTCCATTGATATCCTTGAAAATAAAATCGCCCGGTAATAGGCCCGATTGATAAACAGCACTGGAATTTCCGGTTATCTGAATGGCTTGTGCATTTAATGCATCAATTTCAGCCTGATCTTTGGCGACGTGGTCTTTCATATACCCATAGAAAGATCCAATGGCCGAACCCGCAGCTGTATACGTAAAGGTTGGTAAGTTGCTAAAAGACCCTGCCTGAATAGGAGCCGCAAACTCACTTCCCAGTGAATTTACAACGTTTTTGTTATAGGCAATGTTAGCACTTACGTTATAGCCAAAGTCTTTACCAGCTGAGTTCCGGTAACCAATCGTAAATTCAAAACCTTTGTTCTGGGCACTTGCAGCATTAGCGTATTTACTGGGTTGCGTACCACTTAAAGAGGCTCCAGTACTCCCCGAAACGGGTACACTAACAAGCAGCCCTGAACTTTTACGGTTATAATAATCAAGGCCAATCGTTAGCTTATTATTCAGGAAACCAAGCTCCAGGCCAATATCGGTCTGATCAGTGGTTTCCCAGCGGATATTAGGGTTTGCCAGGGTATTGATGGTCGTCCCAGGATTAAAGCCTTCGTTGGTTCCCAGTGAATACACAAGATTACCATTAGGGCTACCACTGAAGGTCAGCACATTTGTAACCCCTGTTGTAGGAATGGAGTTATTTCCCGTCCGTCCAATACCCACACGAAACTTTCCATCTGATAAAAATGCCAGCTTGTTTTTAATAAATGCCTCATCGACAAATCGCCAGGCTGCTCCAAAACCATAGAAATTACCAAACCGGTTATTCGCACCAAAATTAGAAGCTCCATCCCGACGATAGCTGGCCGATAGGGTATATTTGTTTTCAAATGAATAACTTCCCCGACCAAAATAAGATATCACTGACGAGCGGGCGTATCCATAGGTACTACCAGTAACAGTCTGTGTTTGAGCTACGCTGATGTTCTGAATGTTATCATTAGGAATACTCGTTCCTTTTGCATCAACACTAGAAGCTTTTCCTGGATCAAGGTAACTATTTCCTAATGTGGCCGAAATGGTATGCTTGCCAAAGGTTTTGGTATACGAGAAGTAATTTTCCAGGGTATAAAAGGAGTAGTTATTATACCCTAGCGTAGCCTGCTGCGGATAGGTCAGGTTGTTGCCGCCGGTGTAGGCATATTGGTAGCTCTCTGACTTGCCCCCACTAATTTCAGCTGATAGTTGTGAGCGGAAACGTAAGCCGCCCCAAATGTCTACTTCAGCAAAAAACTGAGGAAAAAACACAAAGCTGCTGCTAACGGGTTTGTTTAGATTAATAGCTGCCAGCGGGTTATTCCCATTGCTAAAATCATCTACGTTTGTTGTTATTGAATACCCCCCAGGTACGCTTGAATCATAAATGGGTTTGTAAGGAGCAAAGTAGACGGCATCGTAAATACTGGCTACCTGACCTTTATCCTTGATGTAACGGATATTCAACGTTTGCCCAAAATGAAAACGTCCCAGGGTTTCATCAAGAGCGAAACGGGCATTCAAACGGTTGTCTACGAAGTTTTTAACAATGGCTTCCTGGTGCATATGCGTCAGGGAGAAGTTGTAATTTACTTTTTCGCTCCCTCCGCTGATGCTTACGTCGTTTTGAGAAACCAGAGCCAAACGAAAAATCTGATCCTGCCAGTTGGTACGATCGGTTGTCACTTCCGAAGTACTGAATTTTGCGGGCAACACAGAGTTAGTCGTCGCAGCAAAATCCTTTAACAAATCCACATATTGAGACGCGTTCAACAAATCCAGCCTTTTCCAGGCCTGAGCAACACCCCACTGGGAATTAACGCTGATTTTAGGAGTTCCCGCACGACCTTTTTTCGTCGTTATGATCACTACTCCATTGGCCGCTGCTGAACCATAGATAGCCGTTGAAGAAGCATCCTTCAGAATAGTGATGTTTTCAATATCCTGTGGTGAAAGAGTATTGAACATCGTTTTACTCCCCTGAATACCATCAATTACGTAAAGCGGATCAACTCCGGTAAAAGACCCTGTCCCCCGAATCAGAATCTGGGCATCAGAGCCGGGCGTTCCGTTAGATTGCACAACCTGCACCCCTGCTGCTTTCCCAATCAGCAACTGAGAAGCATTCGTAGCCGTAGTAGAGCCTGCTTCTTTCGCGGAAACAATATCTAGTGCCCCAACCACATCTTTTTTCTTAGCAGTTCCGTAACCAATTACCACTACTTCATTCAGAGCCTGATTAGCCGGCTCCATACTGACGGTAAGGACGGTACGTTCACCCACTACTATTTCCTGAGCCTTATAACCTACATAACTAAAGACCAGAACGCTATTTTGGTCAGGAGCCTGAATAGTAAAATCGCCGTTTCCATCTGTAACGGTACCCTGTTGACCATCCTTTACCCGAACACTCACGCCCGGCAGGCCCTTTCCGGTTTCATCTCGTACATTTCCCTTAATGATTATCACCTTTAAGGCCGCTTTCTTTGCTTTCGGATTAGTATATTGCTTATCAGGCAATTTGGCCCATAGAGCAGAGCTGGGTAGTAACACAAGCAGGGCCGCCCAGAAGGACATTCGAATCCAACTGGAAGAATAAATAGGTAAGAGGTTTTGCATCGTTTGGTCACTTGTTTTGATAGTGAAATAGAATTGACTGTGCGTTAGTGATAAGGTTCGTAAGAACCCAACAAGCAGTAAGAATTCAGGGAGAACTATCAGTAGAGATCATCGACTTTAATGAAAAATAGTTAGAGGTAAAGTAAGATTCGTTAATGTACACGAAGGCCCCCTTAACCAAGAAGAGGCTTATTCACTTATTCAAACAATAGCGTAGTGATGGAAAGAAATGAATTGTACCTGCCTGTAGGCACATGATAAAATTGCATTAGGTCAGATTAGGGCTAAGAACGAAATAATAATTAAACAGAAATCCCTAAATCTAACTGGCATGCGTTTCTGTTTAGATCTTGGAATTGAATTAATCTTCGAAATAATTGTGCAACAAGGATATAAAAAAGTATCAATATATAAACACAAAATAATGAAAATGTATAATTATTTGAAAGAATAGTATTATATAAAACTATGCATTGACAAGGCTGGCATCTAAAGCAGTAGTCTGATGAATGGATTCAAAAACCCGTTGACGTGTAGTATTCAATGGTCTTTCACAGGGTAACAAACCTATTTCGCCTGCTCTACAGTTTACTCCGGTATAAAGCTGATTATTAATAATGATGCCAGAACCCAACCCTATGCCAATCGTCATGCCAACGACTAGTGCCAATGCCGCCATCGAACTACTTGAAACGACTACTTAAGATGATAAAAATAGTGCATGGTCGAAATCCTGGTTATTGCAAAATACAGGCAAACCCTGGTAATTCGCTTCACGAACTCATGCGAGCGAAGGGAACCATCCCCTTCGCTCCTTTTTCAGCCCTAAACCGACTATGAAACTACTGATGCCGTTTTTTTTTGCTGATTGTTTTCTTTATTAACCAACTGAGTCAAGCTGATCACTTTATTAACCTGTTTAAGAAAGGGATTAGCAATCTGTTTTTACGAACTGCGTATAAAAACCATCGTTCCCATGGATAGATCCGTTTTCGGGCAGTTAATTCTACCAGTTAAGTAAATTTTGCTTCAATCCACAGAGCCGTAAAACCAAGCACCAGTACTAGAAACCATAGCCAGTCAGGCACATGATGAATACTGGTAGCCTTACTCAAAACGGGCTGAGTATAGCTCCTGAGATATTGCTGTATGCGGGCCTTTTGGAAAGCAGCCGAGGTGGGTTGTTCAACGTAGGCGGCCAGGGTATCCTGAAGGGTAAACCAGCCAGAATGCCGGGGGACTAGCTCGGCAAACAGGGTATGAGGATTGATAACTGAAGATTTCGCGGTTAGGGTATCATTGGAAAGAGCAATCGTATTCTTCTGTTCACTACTGTTATTGATTTGCAGGAGGGTTGTTATCGCTGGATATAAGGGAGCAGACAGAGTAACATTATTGGAAAAGCCTGGTTGTAAATTCTGTAATATTCCCGACCAGATCTGATCATAGATCAGACTGTCTCCTGCCAAACGTAACGGATACGTTTCACTTAGGAAACTTAGGCCAACCTTGGCTGATCGTTTCTGAATGGCTACCGGAACGCCCGCAACATCCGTTTGCGTCAACTCGCTTATAAACTGATAGGGTAAGGCATTTACTTTACTTGAGAGGGTAACACCAGGTTCATTTGAAATTTTTCTGACCTGAAAATGTGTGCCTAAGCTCTGGTTTATTTTCCTGGCATCTACCTCCGGATTGGTAACATTGATAAACAGAATACTTTTGCCTTCAGCATATGCTTTTTTTATCTGGGCTTGCCCTACCTGATCGGGATCGGTAATAATCACGTCAGGATTACCACTACGATTTAGCTGAAGACTGGCCTGCATATCTTTTGACACCTGAGCCTCTACTCGCACCGAATGACCCGCCTTTCCTAAATACTCGGCTAATGTTTTACTTTCAAAATCAGGATTACTTAACACGATTTGATAGTGCAAAGTCGGAACCGAAGTACTAAAAAAACGGACGGTATCAGCGACTTTGTTATCTACCAATAGCTCTGTTTGTACTTTACCCTGAACGAAGGATGGGAAACTGAGCCGGAAAGGATGAGTACCTTCAGGAAGTGATAAACTGTCTAGTATCTGTTTGCCGTAGGCAATTTTAAGCACCGCCGGGTTATCAAGCATTATCTGACCCGTAATATGCTGTTTTTCTCCCTTTCGTAGTATGCCCTTCCACTGTAACTGATCGGGCAGGCCAACCGGCTGATAGGGAATCCATCTGAGTGATTTACCACTCAATTGACTCATGAGGGCGTCTGAGAAACCGGCCCCAACCAACGTTACGGAGTCGGCCTCCTGATAATCATCCTGTGGCGGCAATGCAGCCAGTGTACGAACAAAAGTAGCCGGAACTTCCTTGCCTACGATACTCACATGGCGAACCCGATGTTCGTATTTCCAGATGGGTTGCAGTATGAAAGCAACCAGTATTAACCAGACGGCTCCATTTAAACCTGATTTGATCGCCTTCTTTCGAAACGATAAAGTGGGGTTACGAAGAATAAAGCCAAGCTGTACAGCCAGTATGCCAACTAATAGGGCAAGAATCGCCCAATTCAAAGGGGCCTTAAAATCAAATTCAATCATTGAAGATGTTGCCAGAAAGAGCGTTCCAGATTCTTTTTGCTCGTATAAGAATGGCTGGTTTGACCCGCCGAATCACTTATCTCGTACAATTCAGCCTTAAGTTGTTGTCGGTCAGGAGTAGAGAGCTTTCCAGTACTTCCCCATTGTTGCAGGTGTTTTAAAAGTGACCAGTTCCTGCTTTCCGTTAACGCTGCACTTAGTTGTATCACCATTCGCTTATGGTCTGCGGTTAAAACAGATTGTTCCAGAAGACCTAATACCAAACTAGCCTGCTTCCGAATAGATTGGGAAGTATAAAAGCGTTCCTGCGAGAAAGCCGCATTTACATTCTTCAGTTCTCCTGTCAATCGTTTTTCCTTTTCCTTAATCGGTGGCGGATCAGAACTGGATTTCTTTACAAAACTACGGGCCTTATGCTGAGCCATTTTCAGATATTCGAGTGCCTTTTTTTCAATAGGAAGAGCCTTTTCAGGTTCGTACATCCGCAAGTGTAGTTCCGACTGCCACATCTGTTCGACTGACATTTTTAAAAGACTCTTCGTGGATTCTTCGTGGAAAGTATTCACTTCTCCGTCGTCATGGTTATGAACATATTGTTCCATTAACGCTGCCAGCGGGTCCTGCGATGGAGCCTCTGTAGTAGCCCCTCCGCCATGATGGTGCCCGCCCTCGCCCGGCCGGGTGATTTCGTGTTGGCTTCCTTCTGCCTGTTGCCCTAGTTTAAAAGCAAATGCTTTTGCCCCTTCGTTTTCGGTATCGTGCTTATGGACGTAGCCTTCCAGGATATTACCTTCAGGCTGAAGGTCATGGCCCCCAATGGAATTTTCAAATTCTTCCCCTAAAAACTGCCCATACCGCAAACGCAAAGCTTTCTGATCAAAGCCAATTTCGTTGGATAAATACTTGAATTCACTTTCCGTAATTTTCCTGCGTTTGGCAATCAATTTTTCCGTATCAATAATAATTTGCCGCTGGCTGCGAAAATATTCCGGCATAATATTCACGGCCATGGTAGCCAAATCGGCTTCTTCCAGTTGCGTACTATCTTTATAAACAATGAAATAGGTATCTGATTTAGTGAAATTGGCTTCCGGCTGTTTGGAGTCCAGAGCTGCCCAATAATAATAGAGCTCATCTCCTGGCGTAAAATTTAAAGCTTTTAAGTCCAGCACTTTCTGCAGATGAGCTTCTTTAAATGAACTCGGCTGTAAAGGAATTTTCACCTCCCGAAACTTTACATTTTCGCCAGAACCACGGGCCAAGGTAGCCATCAGGTACGCTTGTTTTACCTGAAAATCATCCGAGATTTTAGCAGAGATCTGGATAGTCATCGGATCTTTCTTTACATGGAAAGTGTATAATTCCCTGGTATCTGGAGTAATTTGTGGAGCCAGGTCCAGCTGAGCTTCCAACTGATAATAATCCGACTGATAAATAACTTTTTTTCTTTCCGATTGACCCGACCAATACGCCTTTATGGCATAAAGCCCAGTAGCCAGTAATTTATCACGATATTCAAAAACTGATCCTTTACTTTGAAACGGTAATTCTTCCCCTTTACTATTCACCAGCACAACCGAAACATGGTCAGTAGCCGACAGACTTACCCGCCAGGTCAGTATGGAGCCTATGTATGCTTTTACGTGTAACTCTGAACTATGTTTAAGCGGAATACCCGTATAAGCAGGGGATTCAATAGTTACCTGAGCCCGTTTGAACACGGGTGGAAGCAAAGGGTTGGCTTTCTGTGTAGCTGCTTGCAGTTCCACGTCAGGAGTTGTCCCGGAACTGGCTTTAAAATACGGATACCCGATAAATATGAATAACGATACGGCAAAAACGGCAAGGTAAGGGCCCAAATGACTAAACCAGATCTGCGGTGTTTTAAAATGACCCGTTAACTGACTAAGCCGCTCAAGCTGTAAACGCTCGGCTATGGTGTATTCATCTTTGTCTAATAACCCCAGACTATACTCTGTTTCACCGATTCTGTCGTGCATAAGCTTAATGGCTTGCACACGTTTGTTCTGATATAGCTTACTGGTTTGAAGGCCCACCCCGAAACCAATCACAGCGGCTATTACTTTAAATGCCATGCTATCTGTCACTGAAGCCGCCAACAAATAACCTCCTAGTGCCAGCAAAACACAAGCCAGTAACGCATTAGCATACAGTTGGTATATAATGATGGATAAGGTTCGTTTCAGCTTGTTCATGCGTTTTTCGTTAAAGCCAGCCATCGTTCTGCCAGCACAAGAGCCAAGAAACCCAACAGTAAAAATCGGTAGCCATTTTCAGTTTCGGTATGCTGTTCGTTGGGTCGCTGTTTAAAAAGACCGGCCAGCATATGAGACGTTAACGGCAATTGACGCGTATCCAATTGGTAGTAAGAGACTAATTGCTCCCCAAGCCACTCGGGAAGTTGACCACTCGCAACCAGATCAGAGGTTTGTGGGGTTAATACTTCCCGGGTGATCTGAACATTCGGTTTAAGCGACGTTCCTATTCCAGACACCGTATACAAAGTTTTAGGATTAGGACTTAATACGGGTTGATCCGTCAGAACCCAATCATACACCGATTGTTTCGCATCTGTTAAATCAAGTTTGTATACTTCACGTAAAGCAGCCAAGGCCGCCTCAACTGTTTTCTGAGCTACTTTATTCTGAAAATCCAGGTGAACCCTTAATGGCCCCTCATGTACTACTTTCCCATTACTCAACTGGCTATCTAACTCATTATCAGCGTTTATTCCTACTTGTTTTCCGTTTGAAAAAGCCAACACAGAGTGGCCGATAACACTCGAATCGGCCACGGTATGGAGCTCGAAAGCCGTCGGGATCGTAATGGAAGGAACCTGAGCCAGTCGGGATGTATTACTAATATAAACCTGCAGGAAATTTGTTTTAGACAGATGGAGCGAATTAATACTACTCTGTATATCTGCTGGCTGAACTATTACCTGAGCAGGGATATTCATTAGATCTGTTACCGGCGGGGTACCGGGAGCAATCCAGTACAGATCCTCCCCTTTTTGCCGGGCTTTTTCCAGTTCAAAACGAAAATTACTAACAAGATGTGCGGAGGGTTGAACCAAATGAACGGTGTGGTGTTGGCTTTTGGGGGCCAATCCATTCCATAAGGGTTTGGCTAATAACAAACTCAGAAGGATCAGAAGCAAGCAGCGTAATACTAACAATACCCAGTTATCCAGGCGTAACCCTCGATGTTGTTGCTGATTTTTTTCACTTAGCCATTGCATAGCAGCCCAATCCAGCGACTTTCCTTTCTGCTGATGCCATAAATGAATAAGTAGAGGAATAAGAATACTGGCAATTCCCCAAAGCCAGACCGGATGTTGCATAACTAAGGTCTCCCCATCAGAAATTTCTTCAGAACCAGAGCAATGGAATCGCTTAACTGAACCCGAATCAATTGAACATTCGGAATGCGGAGTTGTTCTTCCAACTGTTGTAGATACAAAGTAGCGGCCTGCTGTACCCGCTCACGGATGGCTTCGGCCTGTAATTCTATTTCTTTCCCGGTTTCGAGGTCCTTGAATCGGTAAAAGCCAGACAAACTGAAGTTAACTTCCTGATCACCTAATACCTGAAACAAAACCACATCCCGCCGCGGGTTGGCTAATTGTTTAATAAGGTCGAGCCACTCCTGGCCGATTTGTAGAAAGTCCGAAACCATCACCAACACTTCTTTTTGTGAGCTCTGAAACTCAGGAAATTTAGGTGTCCCGGCAAACCAGGTGCCAGTCGCCTGGGCTGTTTGCAGGGCGTATAAGACTTTCTGAAACGATTGCTTCCCCGCCGGAACCAAGGTTTGTACGCCTCCTTTTTGCAGAGCATATAAAGAGAGCTTATCTCCTTGCCGGTAGCCGAGATAGGCCAGTGATGCCAGAATCAGTTTAGCATAGTCTAGCCGCCGAATGGAGTCTTCCCGATAATTCATAGAACCCGACAAATCAATCACAAAACGCAAGTGTAAATTACTTTCCGTTGAAGACTCCCGAACCAGGTGTTTTCCACTTCGGGCATAGAGCTTCCAGTCAATTCGTTTGGGATCGTCACCAGAGATATAATGTCGATACTGTTCAAACTCCGTTCCTGCCCCTGATCGTTTACTGGCGTGAATTCCTAACATTAATTCATCACTGATCAGTCGTCCGGCTAATTGCAGGTTATTTAATTTAATCAGATCCGAAGCCAGCTGCGTCATGTTGCCCTCTTACGGTTTAATACTTTTGAGTAATTCCTCCACAACCTGGTCTGGACTAATATTCTCGGCTTCGGCCCTGAAATTAAGAGCCATCCGGTGGCGTAAAATCGGATACGCCAGGGTTTGAATATCCTGAGGGATAACCGAAAAACGCTCATTTAAAACCGCCCGGGCTTTCGCACAAAGAACCAGAGCCTGACCTGCCCGAGGGCCTGCCCCCCAGTCGCACCATTGTTTCACATAGTCGCAGGTCGTACTCTGGGGGCGTGTCCCCCGAACCAGTTTATTGATGTAAGCAATCAGGTCGTCACTAATATGAACCTCCCGGGTTAGCCCCTGTAAATCGGCTACTTCGCTACCCGTCAAAATGGTTTCCAGCACCGGTCGTTTATTACCCGTAGTATTTTTTAAAACGTTCAGTTCTTCAAGTTCCGAAGGATAACTTAGCTTGATGTAAAGTAAAAAACGGTCAAGCTGAGCTTCGGGAAGTGGGTACGTGCCAGCCTGTTCAATCGGGTTCTGGGTAGCAATGATAAGAAAGGGCTTAGGTAGCGGATAATCCGTGCCGGCATACGTTACTTTTCCTTCCTGCATGGCTTCTAGCAAAGCCGACTGCGTTTTAGGTGGCGTTCGGTTAATTTCATCAGCCAGCACGATGTTAGCAAACAATGGCCCCCGGCTAAATTTGAATACTTTATGCCCCGTTTCATGATCTTCTTCCAGAATTTCCGTCCCAACAATATCACCTGGCATCAAATCAGGCGTAAACTGAATACGTTTAAAGCTCATATCCAATGCTTCGGACATGGTTTTTACCATTAAGGTTTTGGCTAGCCCGGGCACACCTTCCAGTAAACAATGGCCCCCTGCCAGCAGCGAAATAAGAATTTCATTAATGGCTTCCTCCTGCCCCACAATCACTTTCGCAATCTCTTTTTTTAGTTTGGGAAGTCGACTGACCAATTCTTGGTAATAATCCTGCGTTTTCAAGTTTTAAACGGTTAGTGCGTACATAATGATGTTGACTCCAAATTTGGTATTGTCTTCCGCCATAAAACGTTTATTCCGGAAATCATAATCCCATTCGCAGCCATAGTCTTTGTTGCTATAAAGTACGCCGATTCGCTGATTAATGATAATGGCTTTTAAATAGTCGTGTACGAGATCATCTCCCCAGCCATTCAGCTCAAATGAAGTGGTTGGCGGGCCTTTTTCGAATTTAAAAAAACACGTATAAATCGGATGATCATTGGGGATTTTCTGCAAGGCGTGTGGACCAAACGTACGATCCATCTCTTCTTCAAACGATTTAGCAAATAATCCGTCAATGTCATGGTTGCAATCATCCACGAAAACGAAGCCCCCATTCTGAACATAACGGCGGAAATGATCCCGCTCCTGAGTAGAAAATTCCACCAGCTTATGACCACTTAAATAGCAGAACGGACTTTTGAATAAGTCGGTGCTGCCGAGAGCCACCACCCGTTCTTTCTGATCTACCGGTACTGTCGTATACTCCACCAGCGAATTCAGCAGATTAGATGGCATGCGTTGATCCGTATCCCAGTCGCCGGAGTTGTATTGAATACGCGTGAAAACAAAAGGTTTCATAAGTATAAAATGGAGCTGAAGAATTGGCTGTCCCTTCAGCTCCTGGCACGTTTACCCGATTTTGCGAGCCGTATTGATCACATTCACGCCGGTAAAGCGAGCTGTTGAGCTACCATGTGATACAGCACTCGACTGTGACGGCTGGCCTTTGCCGTCAAAGAATGATCCCCCCAAACGATAGTCCCGTTCGTCACAAACCTGCACACAGGAGTTCCAGAATTCCTGTGTATTGGACTGATACGCAACGTCTTTAAGCATTCCGGCAATTTTTCCATCCTTGATTTCATAGAAAAGCTGCCCTCCGAACTGGAAGTTATACCGTTGCTGGTCAATCGAGAAAGAGCCATCTCCAATGATATAAATCCCTTTCTTAACGTCTTTTATCATTTCATCTACCGTAAGCGGGTCTTTGCCGGGTAACAGAGAAACGTTAGCCATGCGTTGGAACTGAATAGAATCCCAACTATCCGCATAGCAACAGCCATGGGAAGCATTTTCTCCGAGCATATGTACCTGATCACGAATGGCCTGATAGTTTACCAGAATGCCGTCTTTTACCAGATCCCAGCGTTTGGTTTGCACGCCTTCGTCGTCCCAGCCTACTGCCCCTAAGGAGCCCACCTGCGTTTTATCCGCAATAAAATTTACCTGCTTACTACCATAAGGAAAGCTCTTGGTTTTCCATTTGTCCATCGTGGCAAAAGATGTACCCGCAAAGTTGGCTTCATACCCCAGCACACGATCTAGCTCCAAGGGGTGACCTACCGACTCATGGATGGTTAACCAGGTATGCGAGGGGTCGAGTACCAGGTCGTATTTTCCGGCTTCTACCGATTTAGCAACAATTTTTTCTTTGGCTTGTTTCGCTGCCAGAATCACGTCCTCGAGCATGTCATACCCTTTATTGTAGCGGGTGGTCACGCCAGTTACTTTATCAGAAGGATTGGTCTGAAGATATTCATAGCTCATTCCGACGGGAGCACTCAGCGAGTTGCGTGTCTGAAATTTACCCGTTGCCTTATCAACCGCTGTTACGGTAAAGTTGGGCCAGATCCGGTGAACGTCCTGATCAATATAGGAGCCGTCTGTCGAAGCAAAATACTTTTGCTCATTGACCATAAACAAGACCGAATTGATAAAGTTGGCCCCATTTTTCATGGCAGCATCATTCACCGTCATCAATAGGTCTACTTTCTCTTTAATCGGTACTTCAAAGGCATTTTTAATGTCAGGAGTTTTCCAGCTAACCTCGCCAAACCCTTTTTGGGGGGCTAATTGTAAAGGCTCTTTAACCAGCTTGGCATTAGCCTTCGCAATGGCTACGGCTCGTTCGGCAGCCTTCGCAATCTGGCTTTCATTCTGAGCATCAGCAACAGCCGAAAAGCCCCAGCAGCCATTAGCAATCACCCGAATTCCTACACCATAGGATTCGGTATTGACAATGTTTTGTACTTTATTTTCACGCGTTATAACAAACTGATTTAAATAACGCCCAATCCGAACGTCGGCGTAGGTAGCTCCTTTACTTTTGGCCGCATTTAGAGCTGCGTCCGCCAGGCGTTTTTTTATCGCTATATCCAGACCGGGCTCCAGCAATGCTTCAGGACTAACGGGATTCCCCATCAGGGGTATCGACGGTAACATAAATGCTCCGGCACCTAATCCCGATAATTGTATAAAATCTCGACGATTCAAGTCTTGGCCCTCCTACTGATTTGATGTGGAAAATCTTGATAGATATGATGATTCGGCTATATACAAGTCTTTCTAAATGGCATCAGATAAACTACTAAATGTAAAATCCCGGATTTTCATGGGTGGCACCAGATAGTTTTCTAAAGAACCTTCCGTACTTACCACCCGTTCGGGTTTGCCGAGTGCTTCTACGTTATTCAACATAATTACTGGGCTTTCATTAAAGCGGAAATTTTTCACCGGATGCTTGATTTTACCATTTTCGATGTAGAAAGTTCCGTCGCGGGTTAGGCCCGTTAGTAGAAGTGTCTGAGGATCCACCGAACGGATGTACCAGAATTTAGTAACCAGAATACCCCGATCGGTACTTTTAATCATGTCTTCGAGTGATGTATTGCCCCCTTCCATCATGAAATTACTGGGAGGAGGTGAGCCCGTTACCCCTTTTTTCTGAGCCCAGTAACGGGAATAGGTCATGTTTTTGACCACCCCTTTTTCAATCCAGTTTATTTTTTGAAGCGGACGCCCATCCCCTGCCCACGGAGCAGACGGAAGATCGGGATTCATAGGATCGGAGTAGATGGTTACTCGTTCATCCATTAGTTTTTCACCCAGCCGGGTCTTGCCGCCCATCTGGCTTAGGAAGGAACGCCCCTCGTCAGCACTACGGGCATCGAGATTACTAAATAAATGTTCAAGTAATACCGCTCCGGCAAGTGGTTCCAGGATAACCGTATATTTACCCGGTTCTAAGGCTTTGGCTCCGGCTGAACCTAAAGCTTTGTAAGTAGCTATCCTGGTCGTAGCCTCCGTATCAAGTTTGGAAAAATCGCCCGTACCTCGAGCTGCAAAGCCTGACCCCGTACCATCCTGCGTGCGAACAGTCAGGGTAAAGTTGACTTGTGTGCTTGGATAATAGGCAAAAAGCCCTTTGGAATTCATCATGGCCGAATACAGCACCTGATCTTCCAGGTAACCAGCTGTCAGAAGCGACCCGCCAGCCTGTGCTTTAGATACCTGTAAACTTTTGCCAATCGCAGCAGCCCGGTCGGCCGCGGACAAAGTGGCAGTCGAGGCAAAATAACCGTTGGAACCTCCATACGTTTGTGGCCCTAACGGACTTACGTATTCAGGGTTTTCAGGAGCTAGCCGGGCCAACTCTTCAGAACGACGAACTACTTTTTCAAAAGCAGCGTCATCGAACTCGTCAATGGTGGCCGTACCCACTTTTTTGCCAAACGCCGATTGCACCTGTAGAGATTTATATTCCGAACTACCGCAGGTGGACACTTCGTTACGAGCATAACGAATGTTATTATGTTCGCCACCTTGCAGGGAAACTTCGCAATTATCGGCTTTGGAAAGACGTAACACCCTGGTTAGAATTTCCTTTGCTTCTGCTTCGGTTAAGATCTTTGCCATGGGGTTAAATTTTACGAGCTGTGTTTAATACATTGACGCCATTAAACCGAGCCGTAGCACTTCCATGCGAAACGGCATTACTTTGAATGGGTTGGCCTTTCCCGTCAAAGAAAGAGCCCCCTAACCGGTAGTCCCGCTCGTCGCATACCTGTACGCAGGAATTCCAGAACTCCTGTGAGTTAGACTGATAGGCAACATTTTTAAGCATCCCCGCTATTTTCCCATCCTTGATTTCATAAAACAACTGCCCACCAAACTGAAAGTTATACCGCTGCTGATCAATGGAATAAGAGCCGTCGCCAATGATATAGATGCCTTTTTTCACATCTTTAATCATTTCATCAACCGATAAGGGCATTTTTCCGGGCTGTAGAGATACATTAGCCATCCGCTGGAACTGAACGTGATTCCAGGTATCAGCATAAGAACAGCCATGCGATTCATTTTCGCCGAGCATATGCACCTGATCACGGGTAGCCTGAAAATTAACAAGAATGCCTTCTTTCACCAGATCCCAGCGTTTACAGGGCACGCCTTCGTCGTCATACCCAACCGCACCGAGTGACCCTACCTGCGTTTTATCGGCTACTAAGTTGACCTGCTTACTACCATAAGGGAAATTCCTGGTTTTGAGCTTTTCCATAGTAGCAAAAGAGGTACCTGCGAAGTTAGCTTCAAAACCCAGTACCCGATCCAGCTCAAGTGGGTGCCCTACCGATTCGTGAATGGTTAACCAGGTATGCGAAGGGTCCAGTACCAGATCATATTTTCCTGCTTCCACCGATTTGGCAGAAAGCTTTTGCCTGGCCTGCTGAGCCGCCGCCGCTACATCTTCGAGCATATCATAGCCTTTGTTGTAGCGAGTAGTAACTCCTTTTATTTTATCAGCCGGATTGGTTTGCAGGTATTCGTAACCCATGCCCATTGGGGCACTCAGAGAATCCCGGTTTTCGAATTTACCGGTTTTCGGATCAATAGCTGTTACCGAAAAATTAGGCCATAGTCGGTGTATGTCCTGATCAATATAGGAGCCGTCTGTCGAAGCAAAATACTTCTGTTCGTTAATCATGAAGAGAACCGAGTTTACAAAATTGGCTCCGTTTTTCATGGCTTCGGCATTCACTGCCAACAGCTGATCAACTTTTTCCTTAACCGGAATTTCAAAAGCATTTTTCTGGATGGGTGTTTTCCAGCTAATCTCGCCGAGACCTTTTTGAGGTGCCAGCTCAACAGGCCGCTGGGATAACCCGGCATTGGCTTTTGCCATCGCTACTGACTTCTGAGCTACACGAGCTAAGTCAGCATCCGTACGTGCATCCCCCAATGAAGCAAAGCCCCAACAGCCATTAACAATAACCCGCACGCCCACTCCATACGATTCGGTATTCACCAAACTTTGTATTTTATCTTCACGGGTAATGACAAACTGGTTTAAGTAACGCCCAATCCGAACGTCAGCATAGCTGGCTCCGAGGCTTTTCGCTTCATTCAAAGCAGCATCAGCCAGCCGTTTTTTGATGGAAACATCCAGGCCCGGTTCTAGTAGTACCTGAGGATCTACGCTTCTTCCAATGATAGGGATTCCCCCAAGAAACATAGACCCGGTGCCTAAACCTGTCAATTGAATAAAATCGCGACGATTCAAGGAAATTCGTTTTTTGTTGATGAAGGTTATTAAACAGCGTCGGATAAGCTCGAGAAAGTAAAGTCCCGGATTTTCATTGGGGGAATCATGCTGCCTCCCATTCGTACGGGTTTACCCATAGCTTCCAGATTATTAAGCATAATAACGGGACTTTCGTTGAACCGGAAGTTTTTCACCGGGTATTTGATTTGCCCGTTTTCTACGTAAAATGTTCCGTCTCGGGTTAATCCGGTATATAGCAGTGTCTGAGGATCAACGGCCCGGATATACCAGAAGCGGGTAACTAAAATACCTTTATCGGTACTCTTAATTAAATCAGCCAGGCTCTGATCACCCCCCACCATGATCATCCCGCCAGCGGGTGGCGGCCCCTGAACACCTTTTTTATCAGCCCAATACCGGGAATAGCTCATATTTTTAACAATTCCGTTTTCCACCCATACCGTTTTGCCTACCGGACGGCCGTCAATACCGCCGCCGCCGCCAAATGGCCCGCCACCGCCACCACGACCGCCGCCGCCGCCACTAAATGGGCTACCGGGAATGTCGGAATTCATGGGGTCTGAGTAAATGGTAACCCGCTCATCAAATAATTTATCCCCCAGGCGGGTGCCTCCACCCTGTTTGCTCAGAAAACTACGCCCCTCTTCAGCGGTACGGGCATCTAAACTAAACATCATCAACCGCAATAGGTCACTTGCCGCCGTAGGTTCCAGAATAACGGTGTATTTGCCCGGTTCTAAAGCACGGGCTCCTTTGGAAGCCAAGGCTTTCTGAACAGCGATATTCGTTGCGTCCTTCGTAGATAGTTTGGAAACGTCGGTATAGTCCCGAACGACATAGCCTGACCCCAGCCCATCTTCGGTACGGGTAGTAATGGAGAAGTCTACCCGGGTGGAAGGATTATAGCCAAACAAACCTTTACTGTTGCCAATGGCCGCAAAGCCCGAATTGTCCTCTAAATAACCTGCCGCCACCAAACCTTTTTTCTCGCAGGGATCAATACTATCAAAAGCTGCCTGAGCTCGAAAATCCGGATCAATTTTAGCCGTTGTCTCAGCAAAACTTGGTGTATTCAGATAGGTTTGAGGGCCTAAAATGGGCATATATTCTGGGTTTTCGGGGGCCAGTTTTGCAATTTCTTCAGCCCGACGAACTAATTTTTCGAGCGATTTGTCATCGAACTCATTCAAAGTAGCCGTACCAGAGCGTTTGCCGTAAGCCGCCGTAACGGAAAGCGACAGGTTATCGGTTTCTCCGCTGGTTGACACCATATTGCGGGCATACCGAATGTTGCCCGAACGATTACCATTTAGGCTTACGCTAGTCTCATCTGACTTGGCATACGAGAGCACCTTGTCAATAATCTTTTTAGCTTCTTCTTTACTCAGAATAGCCATGCGAGTTTGTGATGATTAGAAGTTAGGATAAATCACGGGAATTTCTGGTCGTTGGTTAAAACCACCGGGTAACAATACAACAAAATCAGGAATAGAGCTTGGTAGGCGAGGTTGTAGATAATTAATTATCAAATGGGAAAAATCCGAATATTATAACGAAAATAAACACATAAACCGATTTAATCGTATACAAAAATAAATCAGACCATCTTTTATTTCAATACTAAACTAAAATCACAGGTTAATTTCATAAAAAGGACAAGCCGTCTGATTCGTTGGACAGATTCCGGGATTTCTTTCGACGAATGTTCTGAAAAGTCAGCTCAAATCTTATTCCATGTTTAGCATTAACTTGAATTTCATACAGAAGAGCTACCACCCAGCGGCAGAAAGAGTACAGTTAGGACAGGCAAACCGATACCCGAACCCCCGGTATGTACTCCCCGTTTTAGGGCTAGTTCCTAATAGGTCAAGTAAGGTATGAAGCTCCCCATTTTTCATAACCTGCCTGATTTTCAGTATATCCTTAATCTGGTTGAGGGGGTCACCGTCTACAATCACTAGATCGGCCAATTTCCCTGGTTCAAGTGAGCCAAGATCCTTTCCAAGACCCAATGCTTCTGCCGACCATAGGGTAGCTGAGCGTAGCGTTTCGAAAGGACTAATCCCTGCATCTACCCAGGTTTGTAATTCAGCGTGAAGACTAACGGCAGGTGGAATAAGGGGAGAGTCTGTTCCTGGCGTGACGCGTCCGCCAGCGGCTAAAATATTCCTTACCGTTTTTTGTACATTCGCATATGATTCAATAAACATTGGGTTTGTCCTGATCATGCGTTCTGCCCCAGCCCTGATAGCGGCTTTTCCTTTCTCGGCATAGAAAGTTTTAAACTGAGGGTGCGTCAGAAAGGAAGAATCCTGCAGTACCAATTTATACATTCCTCCGTGTAGTGAAGCCGTTGGGGTAATATTCATTTTGGATTTCACGAGCAGCTCAATTACATCCTGATAGGAGTGATTAAGAGCCGTAAGTTTAGGAGAATACCCTCTCCGACTAGTCGCTCCCATGTGTTCCACTGCATCAACGCCATAACTCATTGCTGGATAAATTTCGTGCGAGGACACGGGGATCCCATGTTGATGAGCAAACGCTGTAATGCGTTTTTGCATGGGATCCGGCATGCGAACGTAGGTTTTAATAAAATCGTAACCAAGCCGTAAGGCTCGCTTCAATTCCATATCGACTTGGGCACCACTTTGGGTGCTCGTTGCCAGGCCATAATAAATCCGGTTACCATCCAATAATCCGCCCGTAAAGAATGTTCTGGGGCCGATCCGCCGGCCACTATCCCAAGATTCCTTCCGTTCCAGGGCATCATAGGGATCCGTCCCAGGTTCACGAATTGAAGTAATGCCATATGCCAGCCAAAGCCGACCGAGTTGCTCGCCAGCTGCTGCACTCTGATGTGTGTGCATTTCAAAAAGCCCGGGAATAACCGTTTTTCGGGAGGCATCAATCCATTTCCCACTACGACCAGCCTTATGAGGAGCAATTTCCCTGATTCGATTGCCTTGAATGACAATGTCAACATTTTCCAGATATTGATTACTACGCCCATCGAACACTTTACCGGCATGAATAATCTGAACGACCTGGGGTTGTTTCATTTTCCAGGTAAACCGCATGGGAATCGTTTCAATATGACCATCGCTAAGGAAAACCTGCTTAAGGGTATCGGTAGCCAAAAACACTAAACTTTGAGAGTCCCCGGTCCAGCTTGGGGCTTCGGCTAATTCATTCACCAAACGCTTTGGATTCCCCGTAAACTGCCCAAGAGAATTAACCGGGACTATCCACAAAAAACCGTCGAGAATGTAAGCAAGCTTCGTGCCGTCGGGAGACCACACCGGGCCGTTTATACTTCGGGTAGCGAGTGAGACGTTTGCCTGTGGTGAGCTAAACTGCTTCGTGCCGGTCTCTTTCGAAATGATGAGAAATTTGCTAATTCCTTCCCGGAAACGGGTGGAATATGGTTCAAATGCTGCTATAGCCAAGGTTTTTCCATCAGGCGACCAGGTTGGCAAACCCGAATTAAACAAGGCATCAACTAACACGGATACGTTACCTGTTTTCAGGTCCAGGGCTTCCAGTCTGCTTTGACCATATGAGCTAGCTCCTTCCTGATAATAGGCTATGTTATTCCCATCAGGCGACCAGGAGGGGAAAGCAACTGCTTCGGGCTGATCCAGCACTCGATGTTCTTTGCCTGTCATAATATCTTTCAGCCATAAATCCATATTACCTGCTTTGTCCGAACAGTAAATTACCTGTTTGCTATCGGGCGACCAGGAGGCATCCATATCTATATAAGCATCATCCGTCAATTGCTTCGGTGTCGGATTGCCTTTCGTTAGTAACCACAAATCTCCCAAGGCGGTAAACACAATGGATTTGCCATCTGGAGATACCTGTGGACTACGGATACCTTTTACCGGTAACGCTGCCACTGAATTGAAGTCTCGTTTTTTGGATGGATAGACGTGCCGCTCTAAGCTTACCCGCACCTCAAAGGGTATTATTCCTTTGATTGTCCCTCCCTTCTTAATCTTCCCGTCGGCCGTATACAGATAGTCGGTAGTAGAAAGCCAGCTCACCCGAAAAGGAAATACGTCTTCCGCCTTCGCTGAAAGAATCTGCTCGGTTTGTTGTTTTAGGTCAAAACGTTTCAGAAACACTTGGCCAGGGAGGCTCGTCTGATAGATAATTGCCGTTCCGTCTGGATTCCAGGCGGGGGCTGCCAATTTCTCTTTACTCCCCATCATTAAAGTTTCCCGGCCATTTACGTCCTGCACATAGAGGCCGGGAGCAGCATCTCGTTCTGATACATAAATTAACTTCGTTCCATCGGCAGTATAAGCCGGCTGATATTCATTGGCCGGATCGGTTGTTACTTGTTTTAATGTACCATCTGCAAGCGTAAGCTGCCAAATATCATAATTACCACTTCGGTCGGAGGAAAAAACAATCGATTTTCCATCGGGCGACCAAAAAGGTTCTCGTTCATCATACGCTCCCGTTGTAATCTGTTGAAGATTCCCGCCATCCTTACCAACGGTCCAAATATGAAAATTACCGTCCCAATAGGCCTGAAAGGCTATTTGGCGACCATCCGGCGACCAGCTTGGCTGGCGGCAGTCGCCAAGGCCATCCGTAATCGCTTTTGCTTTTCCTCCACCAAAAGGTAAAGTCCATAAGGTACCCTGTAAATCCATTACCAGCGTTGAGTGATCGGGAGAAAGAGCCATTGCGATATTGGTCCCTTCTGTTAAGGTTACCTGAATGGAGTCAGGTGGCATCGCTTGCGTCTTTAGAAAGAAACTACTTACCAGAAACATAAAGAGTAAAACCCGATATGCGTTTGAAAGGCGATTGTTCTGATGCATTGATAGAGAAGGGAATATGGTTAAGTAAAAACTAATCAGTTTTATTGATAAATACTTGGAGCATCAAAGGTTCCCGGTACCGGATTGGGGGTATTGGGGTTTGAGTTAATCTCATTCTGTCCATAGATAAACCGCCAGGGCAATTGTGTCCCTGTATTAGGGCTTAGCTTTATACCATAGGAGTCGTTGCGGTTACGGCGTTCGTCATTCCAGCCCAAATGCTGGCAATAGAAGGTAACATAGCGTTCTTCCAGAATCTCACGTAATAAAGCATTACTGGCGGTGAGGCCATCCGGATTTTCAATTCCTCCGGACGCAAAATCATCCGCAGTATAGGCGGTATACTGGTAAGTGCCTGATACCAGATAAGTACTATTAATATACCCGCCGGAATTCATGAAAGAACGGTAGTTATTCAGATAACCAAGGGCTACATCAAACCCTTTTCCGGATCGAAGAGCCGTTTCAGCCAGGCTTAGTATATTTTCCTGATACGTGATCATGGGGAAACTGGCACTTTTAGCAAAAAAGCCGAAAGCTGTAGACGTAGAAGACGTATTCGGTTCTATAAATCCGGGTGTATTGACACCATTTTCCAGATAATAAAATTTGAACCTGGCCGTTTCGTTGGTTTTGGAATTCCCCCGGTAACTGGCGTTAGAAGGATTCAACAAAAGGGCATTGTAAGCATTTGTTGCGTTGATATCACCCGTGCGGCTGGTTGTCAGGAATGCATAATAGTGGTTATCATTAACGCTGGTTGAGGTACCATGTGGAGCATAGAGCGAATTTGCATACACACTTATTCCACTTTGGGCCGCAGTATAGGCTGCATCGTACTGCTTAAGATCCATCAGTAAGCGGGCTTTCAGGGTATAGGCTACCTCTTTCCACTTAGCAGCGTCCCCTCCAAAATGAATATCTTCTGTAGAAACCGTTCCTATCCCAGAGTCAAAGTCGGCAATAGCCTCCTCCAGTAAAGCGATTAGTTTTGTATAAACGGTAGACTGGCTTTCAAATTCAGGGTTGGGGTATGTCTCAATATCCCCCGCCTGATCAAAAGGAATGTCTCCCCAAAGCTGTGAGCCCGTCGCCAGGGCATTGGCACGAAGCACTTTGGCAATACCTGCCATCAGACGGTTTCCCAGTTCGTTTGCTTTCGTAATCGTAATCAGGGCATTTTCATTTGTTCCCTGAAAAACCAAAGCCCAATCGGTATCATAGATACCTGCTGAAACATTGTAGTTGTAATAGTCTTTCCACTGGCGGTCTACACCTGTAGCGTATCCCGCCCAAATGGAAGTCAGTCGGCTGGCCATTCCCTCTTCCATGGCTAAGTGAGCCAACTCTGTCCCCGTAAGCAACAGGCTTGCTGTTGCACTGGTAGGATTATTGGGATCCTGGTTTAATCCATCAACAATAGATTTACAGGAAAATACGCCTACACTAAAAAGAATAAGATATATCGATTTATAAACTCGTTTCATGTCGATTCAGGAATTAGGATCAATAATTAACTTTCAGACTAAACAACAGGGATTTGGTATTCGGGCTATTGAAATAGTCCTGCCCCCGTGAATTACTAGCTCCATTCAAGGCAGTCTCTGGATCAATCCCTACGATTTTTGTCCAAAGAATTGGGTTACGGGCCGTTATGGTAAAGTCAATGGATGAGAGCTTACTTTTCTTGCGGAACTTCTCTGAGTTAAGTGTATAACCCAGAGATACTTCCCGAAGGCGGGTCCAGCTGGCATCATGAATAAATTGCTCTACCAGAGTACTAAAGCCTCCTCCGATGGAAGTATAATAGGACTGATCCAGCAAAACAGGGCCTGCACCAAAGTCTTTGATATTGCCCCGTACCGTTGTCCCTGCTGCCACAGTAGTCCCTGCATAGTTTTTCAGATCCTGAGTAAGAGTCACATCATTACCTACGTCACGGTGCGTTCCGAAATAATACAACACTCCCTGTGTGCCGGTATAGAAGTCGCCTCCCTGTGTTGTTTCGAATAAGACATTCAGGCTAAAATTTTTGTATGACAGATTCGTACCAAAACCCCCTCTCCAGTCAGGGTTAGGATCACCAATCACCCCAAAAGAAGAAGCAATTTGCGGGAACCCGTTATCGTTCAGGCTTAAGCTGCCATCCTCATTTCTCAGGTATACCCCACCGTAAAGTGAAGACATGGCATACCCCACTTTGGCAACCGTACTTGATGTACTGCTGAAACCACCCAAAGTAATAATATCCGTTCCGGCGAGGTCAAGTACTCTGTTAATATTCCGGCTAAAGTTGCCCATGATATTCCAGTTGAAACCTCCACGCTTCAGGATATTGAAATTCAGGTCCAGCTCCATGCCTTTATTAGACATCGTTCCGGCATTGGTATAACGTTGTGTAAAACCTGTTGTAGCAGCTGCCGCCACATTAAGTAACAGGTCTTTGATTTTGTTATGATAATACGTAAAGCCGAGGGTTACGCGATTATCAAAGAAGCGTAAATCGGTACCCAGTTCCCACTCTGTTTTCCGTTCCGGAAGCAGGTTAGGATCTCCCTGGGTATTGCTTTGTACATATCCCCCATTTCCGTACCCAGAACCTGAAGTAGTGCTTCCCCAGCTACCAAAAGAGGCTGTCGTAAACACTGTCGTATTTTTATATGCATCAGGCTGAACCCCTACTACCCCGTAAGAAGCACGTAGCTTCCCGAATGAAAGAACGGCATTGTCCTGCAGAAAAGGTAATTTTGAGAATTGCCAGGCTACGTCTGCTGAGGGGTAATAAAAAGTAGATTTCGACTGACTGCCAAAGGTTGATCCCGCTTCACCAGCTACTGAAGCATTTACAAATAACTGATCATAAAAGCCAATATTGGCCGTTCCATACAAACGGGCTGTCCGGCGGTGAGATGTCGTGGAATAAGGCTGATTATTGGCAATTAGAGAGTTCGTAAAGTTAGCTGGGGCATCCGGGATGATGAAGGTGTTCATCGTTCCTCCCAGGTTTAAATATTTACGATCATTAATGTTAAAACCTACAATAAATGTGGTATTGATGTTTTGACCAAAGTCTTTAAAAATCCGGCCAATTACATCCATATTCATTTCATTCTCCTTAAGCAATTGCTTTTCATAACTCCCCAACCCGCTATTTGATGCAGAATTAACCGGATAGATCGTCTCACGGGTATCGGTATAGCTGTCAATCCCTGCCCGGGCTGTTATGTCAAACCAGCTGACGGGTGTAATCAACAATTCAGAACTCATGATAAAGCGATCAACCTCAGAAGTATTTGTTAATTCTTTAATTGCCCACATCGGATCATTATAGATAGGATTTGCACTGGCTCCCAGGTAGTTACGATACGCCCTCTGGCGATTTACGATCGGACTGGCCGTTGGTGAAGAATAATAACTTCCTTTGTAATAGCGGGAATCGAAATCAGCAGGACTTCGCAGGTACCCAATGTACAGCCCGTTCACACTGTTACTGCGTTGCACCCGATTGGAAGTAGTACGAGCATAGGTAGCATTGGTAGTCGCCTTAATAATATCGTTGAAACGTCGTTCGGTATTAAATCGAATCGTAGTACGATTATAATCGCTCTGACCATTCAGAATACCCTTTTGACGTAAATCACCTACACTCAGATAAAAATTCCCTTTATCATTACCTCCGCTGATACTCAGATTATTATCAATGTAAGTGCCAGTACGGAAAACCGCATCTTTACGGGCTTCGTTATACGTTTCCCGAGAGTTTTTGGTAATGATCGGATAAAATGTCTTTCCCTGATACGATTCGAAGCGGGCACCATTTGTATTCACAATGTCCTCGCCACCCGCACGAGCTGAGATTTTATCTCCCCAGGTAAATGAGCTCGTAGGGCTATATACGCCGCTTGAACCCTGACCATAATTAGACTGCAAAGGATGCAGGCGGTTTGCCTGATCAAACGAAACAGTCGAGCTAAAGGATACGTTTATTTTATTACTATTGGCTCCTTTCTTGGTCGTAATGACTATTACGCCATTGGCAGCCCGCGAGCCCCACAAGGCAGCAGCAGAAGCTCCTTTGAGAACCTGCAAGGAGGCAATGTCTTCGGGGTTAATATCATTCAAACGGGATTGCTGAGTAACTCCTGCCGCCTGGTCTCCAAGGGTAGAGTTACTAATTGGAATACCATCAACAATGACAAGGGGCTGTGTAGTACCAGTAATCGTATTCTGGCCTCGAATTTGAATGTAAGAGCCCGCCCCGGGATCGCCCGCAGACCGGGTAATCTGCACCCCGGCGGCCTTGCCCGCCATGCTGTTGATTACACCCGTCTCCCCAGAACGTACCAGGTCCGACGCTTCGATTTTAGAAACAGTTGCCCCTTTCTGGTCTGTATTTTCTTTAAAACCTAATGCACTCACAACGACCTCATCTAATGCCGACGCTTCGTGATCCATGATTACAGAAACAATCGTTTGGGAACCAATAGGCACTTCCTGGGTTTTCATACCCACGAAAGAGAATACGAGTGTACCACTGGCATGAGCCGCCGGAACGGTAATTGTGTAATTCCCGGCTGCATTGGTACTGGCTCCAATGTTAGTCCCCTTAATGACTATATTGACGCCAGGCAAACCAGTACCGTCTTCTTTCAGGGTAACTGCCCCTTTAATAACTCGCTCCTGGGCCCACACGTAGCCCGGAATACTCAGCACAAACAAGATTAGTAGAAGTAAATAGATCTTCCTCATCGAAACAGAGCAGAATAGTTAGTGAGAATAATTTATGAGAATGGTTGAAGCCTATTGGAAAAGACAAAACGTACCCTTGTTTACAGATTCCCGTAAACACAAACCCTGAACCAAAAATCAGTTTTCTCTTATTTGAGCAATTTTAAAACGCACACAAAACACCGATCCACCTCTTAGCATTAAAAAGTGGATTTCTTGTCAGAGAAAGACAATCAAAACGGATTTCAGTACTAGTACAATTACTCAGACTTGTGGGTATAAAATAGCAATGGGGTACTTCGTTACGAAAACGTACTTACTCAAAACGAATGCGAAAAAGAATGGGGACTAAACTAAAGAAGTATAAAATGAAATGGTCAAATTTCATTTTACGTAAAAACATACCCAGACGTTAAGCATACTTCCAGTGAAAATCTAACTAGTTCAAATGGGCAAATCGAATATGACTCAAATATAGATGTCCGGCATTTACCTGTCAAGACCAAATCCAATAAAATTCTGCATACAATAGAATTATACTATTTTTATTCTATAAAATGTTGATTTAATAAAATTATTAAAGCCATAAAGCAGCTGTTACCGTATGATTATTTTGGCTCTATCCCGCCGTTGTTGTTGTTGACGCTTCGCTAAACAACAACAACGGCGGGAATTATTTTTCTAATTCTGACAGTATCATTTCTGCCAGTGATGTTGCGTATTCATCAATGGCGATAGAACCAATATTGGCCTGAATAGCAATCACTACTTTTTGTTCAGGAAAATTCATTAAATAAGATCGTGTACCTTTCACTGTACCACTGTGTCCGTACCAGGTTCTTCCTTTAACATCCTTACCTACCTGCCAAATAAGCCCCTGCCAGACAGGCGGCGGATTACTCGTTTTGGGAGCACCAAACTGTTTTTCACGGATGTTAAAATGCTTGAAATATATTTTTTCGAGCGTAGCCGGTTTAAGGAGTATTCCTGTATTCAGTGCCCAGGCAAGCTTTACCATATCTTCGGGGGTTGACAAAATTCCACCACCTGCATATTTGTAACTTACGTCTTCGTATGGGGCATTTATCAGGATTCCTTTTTCATCACGAACGTATCCTTTCCCCCGGTGGTCAATAATGCGGGAGGGAATATCAAAATTCGTGGCCAGCATCCCGGCGGGTTCCCATATATTTTTTTTCATATATGCCTCAAAGGGCATTCCTGATACCTTTTCCACAATGCCATGCATTAGGTTACTCGAAAAAGAAGAATATGAATAATACTCACCGGGGGTAAAAATCAGTGGATCATCCCGAAATAGTTTGGTCGCCTCTTCAAAATCGTCATAATGCCGCATTCGTTTTACTCCGTGATCTTCATTATCTTTTTCAGTATAGTGTCGAATTCCCGAGGTATGCGTCAGAATTTGCCGGATAGTAATGGGTTTTTCTTTTTTAGGAAAATAGGGCAGATATTTCTGGATTTCGTCATCCAGCCCCAGTAAGCCTTTCTCTTCGAGTTGCATAATGGCAATCACGGCTACTGCTTTGGAGATAGAGCCAATGTTATGGACCGTCTTACCGTTTTGTGGTACGCGATTATCCAGATCAGCGTAGCCAATTCCTCCTGAATAATAAAGTTTTCCACTGACCAGAACGGCAGCGGATACTCCTGGAGCACCACTTTCATTAGAAACACGTTGCAGGTAATTATGAATATAGCCACCATCCATTGCTTGTTGGGTAGGAGGGCTATGTCGGGGTGGTTGAGCCTGACCTATGAATGCTAAGCAAAAGCTTAATACTGAGATGGAAAGGATACGCATTTTCATCATTAAGAAAGAGACGCTTCCCCAGTTTTACAGAGGAAATTTAGGAAAAACAGAACAACAGATGTATCCAGAATTGTTGGCTATTCTTTATTGAGGGCTTGTTACGTTAATCTGGTTACTACCCTTATTTCAATTTCGGGAAATAACTCACCCGAATGAGCTCTTTCACCTCTTTGAATTTCTTATTGGGTTTTAAGTATTGAGCGAGGAAATCATAAATTTTCATCCGACTTTCCTTCGCTCCATACGAATCAATCCGGTTGAAGGTATGGCCGCCGGCGGCATCTTTGTAGATTTCATACTCAAACTTTTTGCCATCGGCTTTGAGCGATTTAATCAAATGTTCTACTTCCAATACATTGACATCTTCATCATTTGTATTCGTATGGATCAGAAGGGGCGTTTGTAGCTTATGCGTATTCCAGGCGGGCGAACGCTTGCGGTATTCTTCCACATTCTGATCGGCGGTCTTCCCCATGTGATAATCTGCCGAATATGCATCCCGGTAACTCTGGCTTTTATATCCCATGCGGGCAATCAGATCACTCACGGGAACCCCGGCATAGCCTACGGCATAATCATTGGGATAGTTAAATAAATTCAACAACGTTATCATCCCACCGTGGCTCCAGCCCAGAATTCCTACGCGTTTTTTATCGATGAAATCATAATTTTCCAGCATATAATCACGGCAACTTTTGGTATCTTCCACTTCCAGTCCGCCGTAATCAATAAGCTCATAGAAGCCTTTCCCATAACCCGTACTACCACGATAATCAGGAGCAATTACTACATATTCCTGAGCCACTAATTCTTTGATAATGTGAGCATAAGCAGTATTAAAGTTACTATGGACCCCTCCATGAGGCAAGATTAATAGCGGATATTTCTTAGCGGGGTCTATATTGGAAGGAATGAATACATAAGCCGAAAACCGAACCGGATTTTTAGCTCCCTGGCCCGTCGGGTTTTTGATCACGGCTGGCGGCGGCCCTGTAATGATCACCTTGTCGAAGGTTACGGCATCACCTAGTCGCTGAGTCCAGGTTAAATCATCTAGTGATTTTTCAAGAGCATCAAAATTATGCTGCAAGTTTGACAATTGTCGCTGTAATGCCTGAGTCTCGGACGATTGAGCTTTAGTCTGGCCAAATACCAGCGTTGCCACTCCCAGAGACAAGAGCAAGGTGGTAACTTTTTTCATCAGGAGGTAAATTTTTGGTTAATTAGGAACCTGAGGTTGGCTGTTCATTAGTGCGTTTCAGAAAGCAAAAGCTTACCACGAACAACCAACCGCTACTTAGACGGCGTCAGATAAACTGCTGAAGGTAAAGTCTCGTATCTTTAATGGAGGAACCAGATTACCGTTTGTGCGAACAGGCATCCCCATTGCTTCCAGATTATTGAGCATAATCACCGGGCTTTCGTTAAAGCGGAAATTTTTCACCGGGTATTTAATCTGTCCATTTTCAATGTAAAATGTTCCGTCACGGGTTAAGCCGGTATATAAAAGCGTTTGGGGGTCCAGCCAGCGGGTATACCAAAAACGGGTGACTAAAATACCCTTCTCGGTACCTTTAATGAGTTCGGCCAGTGATTGTGTTCCCCCTTCCATAACAAAACCAGCAGGCTGAGGGATGGGTTTTACTCCCTTCTGCTGTGCCCAGTAGGGAGAATAACTCATGTTTTTAACGACTCCTTTTTCGAACCAGACCACTTTTTCCTGCGGATAGCCTTCCTGCGAAAAAGGTGAACTGGGAATCTGGGGGTTTGACGGATCAGAATAGATTGTAACCCGTTCATCAAGCAGTTTTTCTCCCAGACGAGTCCCTCCTCCTTTTTTTCCGAGGAAACTACGACCTTCATCAGCCGTGCGGGCATCCATAGCACGAACCATAAACTGAATCAGTTCGCCAGCCGCAGTAGGCTCTAGAATAACCGTATATTTTCCAGGCTCTAAAGCAATGGCTTTTTGAGAAGCCCGGGCTTTTTGAATAGCAATATCCGTCAGAGAACCCGTATTAAGCTTAGTAACATCATTGAAGTCCCCTGAAGCATATCCTGAACCGGTTCCGTCTGGTGTACGAATAGTGAGCGAAAACCCCACCTCTGTACTTTTATGATAGCCAAATAACCCCTTACTGTTACCAAGAGCCCGAAATGTAGCCGAATCCTCCAGAAAGCCCGCTCCATTTAACTGGCTCGCCATCACTGATTTAATACTAGCCCCCGCCAGCCTGGCCCGATCGGGAGCTTTTAGGTTTGCTGTCGTATCAATAAAAGCCTGAGGTTTGCTGTATGCCTGTGGCCCAGGCATGGCTACGTATTCAGGATTTTCAGGAGCTAACCGGGCTATTTCTTCAGCCCGCCGAACCACCTTTTCAAGCGAGGCATTATCAAATTCGTTACTATCGGAAGTGCCGACTTTTTTGCCCAGAACAGCCGTAACCGAAAGGGATAAATTATTAGACTCGCCGGAAGTCGATACGGAATTACGAGCAAAGCGAATATTCCCCGAACGCCCTCCCGTTAGTTCTACTTTCATTTCATCGGCTTTGGAATAGCTCAGTACCTTGTCGATGATTTTCTTGGCTTCTTCCTGAGATAAAATTGCCATACTATCTACGGTTTATGTCAATGTTGAACAGGGTCTAAACGCCAGACCGTTCGTCTGATTATTAGTATCCTTCAACTGTAAACTAATTAGATTTTACGTCCGGTATTAATGACATTGACGGAATTAAACCGGGTGGTAGGGCAGCCATGTGAAACGGCACTAGCCTGTGAAGGTTGCCCTTTGCCGTCAAAGAATGTCCCAAACAAGCGATAATCATCCTGATCACAAATCCGAGCACAGGAATTCCAGAATTCCTGCGTATTAGATTGATAGGCTACATCATCGAGCATCCCCACAATAGCCCCGTTTTTGATCTCGTAAAAGAGCTGACCGCTGAACTGAAAATTATACCGTTGCTGATCAATGGAAGAAGACCCCCGGCCAAGGATATAAATTCCTTTTTCAGTGTCTTTGATCATGTCATGAATACTGTATTTTTCCGGACTGGGTTGCAGTGAAACATTCGGCATACGCTGAAACTGAACACTATCCCAACTTTCAGCAAAACTACAGCCCTGCGACTCCTTCTCTCCCAACATATGAGCCTGATCGCGGGTAGCCTGAAAATTGACCAGGATACCATCTTTCACCAGATCCCAGGATTTACAGGGAACCCCCTCGTCATCATACCCAACCCGACCCATGGTATTAGGCTGAACTTTATCGGCCCGGAGGTTCACAATCTTACTACCATACTGAAAGGTTTTAGATTGTAGCTTCTCCATCGTTGCAAAACTTGTTCCCGCCAGGTTGGCTTCATAACCCAAAACCCGGTCTAATTCCAGAGGGTGCCCTACTGATTCGTGAATGGTTAAACCCAGGTTCGAAGGATCCAGAATCATATCATATTTCCCGGCAGGAACCGACTTCGCCGTTAGTTTTTCTTTCGCCTGAATGGCAGCCAGTGTTGCATCCTCAATCATATCGTACGAATAGCGGTATACCGTTGGGCCATTAGGAATAACTATTTTTTCCGAAGGATCTCCGCCCAGGTATTCGTAGCCCATACCAATGGGGGCACTCAACGCATCACGGGTTTTGAAACGCCCCGTTTGCTTATTTACTGCCGTTACGGTAAAGGTCGGCCACATCCGGTGGACATCCTGATCGATATAGGAACCATCCGTTGAGGCAAAATACTTTTGTTCATTCACAAAGAAAAGATTCGAGGTTACGAACGATGCCCCCTTTCCTAATGCGGCTCCGTTGACCTGCATCAACAAATCAATTTTTTCCTTGATGGGAATTTCAAACGCATTTTTTTGAATGGGCGTTTTCCAGGTTTTCTCGCCAACACCTTTCTGAGGAGCCAGTTGAACGGGTTCCAGCTGGATTTCTGCATTGGCTTTGGCCATTGCCACTGCTGCTTCAGCACATTTGGCAATGCTTTCAGGAGTCATTTCATTAGTGGCTGCAAAGCCCCAGGTTCCCCTGGCAATGACCCGAATGCCAATTCCATAGGATTCAGAATTGACAATATTCTGCACTTTATTTTCCCGCGTGAACAGGTATTGCCGCAAGTAACGACCAATGCGGACGTCGGTATACGTCGCTCCTTTGCTTTTAGCTGCATTAAGGGCAATGTCAGCCAGGTGCTTTTTGATGGAAACATCCAAACCGGGATTAAGAAGTTCTTCTTCCGTCACGCGGTTCCCCGTCATCCAACCGGAAGGAACAAGGGTTGTCCCCATTCCTAAACCGGATAATTTCACAAATTCACGTCTTTTCATTCGTAAAAACGGTCAATATTTTTGTAGAAAGCCTAGTTTACGCAGAGCTATTGATACTTTACCTGGCTTTGCGATGAATGCATTTTAATTCAGGAGCAAGTATTCTAGTCTAGCGACAGTAGTGAAACGTTTTCCGTTTGTTTATGGCGGCTCACGAGTTCAAAAAGTCATGGATGCCTTCGAAGACTACCAGACAGAAGCAATAAAGACTCATCCATATTAAAAGAATAGATGAGTCTTTAAAAACTTGTTTACTTATCGCCAGGGTGATACCGTTTTTCAACGTGCTTTAATACATCGTCTTTGTAAAAGTAAATTTCTTTATATGTACCGTCGATATACCCTTTTACCTGGTCGGTAAAGTGAGGAGAATCAGGATCTGAACTGGCTCCGCCCGTCAGAATTGTTTTGGCTCTTAGTTTATCCCCGAATTCTACAGCAGCCACAAAGGTGTTTCCTGTAATGCCATAACGTTTGTGTGTCTGGGGCGTTTTACGGCTTACGTACGCATTAAGCGAGCCCATAAAGCCGGGGGTTGCAGGTACTGCCCAACTAGCTTTTTCATCGCTCGGTTCACCGTCGGCGGTACGCTGAAAACGATTATCCGTTCCCCAGGTTACCTGCCAGGTACCATATTCCTTTTCCAGATCAGATACGACCGAAGCCAGAGCGGCCACCTGCTCTTTATCCGATAGGAATTCGGTAGTCATGGCGGCACCATTAGTGAGTGAATACGTTTCCTCAGTTGTATTTGGCTTGGGTAAACGAGCCATATCCAGCTGAATGATTTTTTCCAGCCAATGAACAGTAAGCGTAGTTGCAATGGAATTTGTATCCGTTTTGAAATCCCATTTCTTAAGCTCCTCAATTGCTCCAGTCACTTTTGCTTTTAATGAATCAGAAGTCAAGTCATTATAAGCAGCGATAAGCCCGGGCACATAACGTTCTCCGCTAGGAAGATAAGGATCATAGGAAGCTTTAATGACGTCATCCATTGTTGCATTTTTTAAAGCCGTCAGGACTTTCACAGCATGCACCGCCCGAGGCGTATGACCATCAGGTAACATATACGAAGGCATTTTCAACATCTCCGTGGAAAGTACCCCTGTTCCGTACAAAGGTGTGGAATTACAGTTTTGTACCCAGCCATTGGCAGGATTAATGTACTGTGGAATCTCACTCAGAGCGTGCGTTCCCTGCCATTCAGTAGCCGAAGTAGTACCCTCAACAGGGCGTTTCCAGTCGAGAAGTGGATTTTTCTTCGGAACGAAGTTCCCATGCCAATATGCAATATTACCGTCCTTATCGGCATAGATTACGTTACTGCCCACCATAGCACGTGTATTCATGGCAGCAGTAAATTCTTTCATATTTTTTGCCTTCATTTTTTGCCAGTGCATGGCTAGCAAATCAATGTTCGGCTCATATGTTTTCAGTGAAATCCAACGGGTGGCAGTAGCATACACAATTGGCCCGTGGTGGGTTCGGTAGGTTACGAATTTTTTGGTGGCAAAGCTGTTCCCTTTTTTATAACGAAGCTCGTGCACTGTGCTGTCAACCCCTTTCCAGGTACCATCATAGCGGTACATACGTTTTCCTTTCTGCCATTCTACATCTTCGCTATATAAATCTTTAGCATCTGATAACGAAACGGGGTGCATCCAGCCGCAGTATTCATTAAAGCCCTGAAAAATGCTGAATTGGCCCAGAAAAGGAGCCCCGTACGAGTTAAGCCCTTCATCACTAACTACCTGAATTTCAATACGTCCGTAATATTCTGAATGGGGATTGATGAGCAGAATAGCTTTTTTGTTCTTTGTACGGGAAGGAGCTAATGCCCAGCCATTTGAACCGTCATTTTTAGGCGGTTCAGCTGTGAAACTTCTACCAGGAATTGCTTTGGTATTTTTTAAATAAAACGCCTTAAAGTCGGCTTCAGAGACATTACTGCCTCCCATAGCAGGTACATTATTCAGCAGATTCATCCAGGGTTCTACACGTCTGAGCAGACGAGGTTTCACTTCCGGATGGGTAATCATGTAATAATTAATTCCGGCAGCGTGAGCCTCACAAAGCTTTTTGAGCCAATCGGGTGTTTTTTGATAAAGCTGAACGGCCTGTGCGGAATCAATGAACATGCGAGTCCAAAGATCCCGATACAGAGCCGATTCTCCCTCTACTTCTGACAGGCGTCCTAATCGCCCAATAAATGAATTTTCAACTTTTTCAAAGAATTCTTCGCACTGTACATACATCATGCCGAATACGGCATCAGCATCGGTTTTGGCATAAACATGCGGTACGCCATACGTATCTTTAACAATTTCAATACGTTTGGCCTGAGCAGCATACGCTTTTACCTCCTGATCGGTAAAAGGGCTTTGAGCCAAGACTACCCCAGACCAGAAGCTAAGGGTAAATAAGGGAAGATAGGTTTTCAGAACCATATTTGTTTTTAGTGTTAGGGAAAAACAGGGTTTACGGTATAACCCTCTATTTCAAAGACTAACCTACTTAAAATTTGAACGATTACCCCAAATGTGGCTGGCTCAGTTGAGCGAGTAGTTTCAAATTTCCTTCTGCTGGTGGCATTCCTTCCGAATATCTCCATTTCAGCCTTTGCTGATATTAACGGTTTTCTTCCAAAAACATACTGATTCCGGGTAATTCTTTTCTGCTGCTTTCACTACTAACTTTTCCTGATTAGTTAAGAGCTGGCAATAATTTGAAACGTTAACCCGTGTCAATCATATTCTGGCACTATTAATCCGTCCGGGCAATATTCTTTTTCCTTGCCTCATCATAATACCTTCATTTCCAAATAATAAGAACAGTGGCTTTATACTCTTAGCTGACATAAAGCCACTGTTCTTACTTTTCAAGGATAGATAGAAAGGGCTTCGAACAAACCGGGAGCCGGACTAGGACTGTTAGCGTTTGAGTTCAGCTCATTTTGTGAATAAATGAAGCGGCATGGCAATTGTGTACCATTCGTAGGGGTGAGTTTAACCCCCAGCCCCTCTGTACGTGTACGACGCTCATCATTCCAGCCAAGATGCTGCCCATAAAATGAAACATACCGTTCTTCCAGAATTTCACGTAACAGGGCATTTTCAGCTGAAATACCATCTGCATTTTCAATTCCTCCTGAAGCAAAATCAGAGTCTACATAAGCTTCATAAAGATAGTTATCTGCCACCTTGTAAGTACTGTGCAGGTAGCCACCGCTATTCAGAAAATCACGGTATGTATTTAAATGTGCTAATGCTGTTGCAAAACCTTTACCGGATCGTAAGGCAGCTTCTGCCAGTGTCAGGACATTTTCCTGGTAAGTAATGAGAGGGAAACTTGCGTCCTGGGCAAAATACCCGCGAGCAGCCGTGGTTGTCAGTGTATTAGGTTCAATAACACCCACTGCATTAACACCATTTTCATTATAATAAAACTTAAACCGGGCCGTCTCGTTGGTTTTGGAATTACCGCGATAGATAGCGTTTGTCGGGTTAAGCAATTCTGCATTGTAAGCTCCTTCAGCAGTGATACTACCCGCACGTACGTTAGTCAGGAAACTATAATTACAGTTTTCATTGTTACTAGATGTGGTTCCATGCGGAGCATACAAGGAATTTGCATAACTACTAATTCCACTCAAAGCAGCGGTATAGGCATTGTCATACTGCTTTAAATCCATATAAAGACGTGCTTTTAGAGTATACGCTACTTCGATCCACTTCGAAGCACTTCCACTGAAATGAAAATCACTTGTTCCTACCGTCCCGACGCCTGTTTGTAAATCCGTGATTGCTTCATCCAGGCGGGTAATTAATTTGGGTATTAATTCCGCCTGTGTTTCAAACTGTGGGTTCGGATATAGCTCCGTATTACTGGCCTCTTCATATGGTGCATCGCCCCAAAGCTCTGTTACCGTAGCAATTGTATGTACCTGAATTACTTTCATAATCCCTGCCATAATATTATTGCCCAGGGTTTCAGCTTTTTCAATAGCTATAATAGAATTTTTGAATGCCCCTGTGTAGAACAAATTCCAGTCATCATCAAAGTTACTAGCCGTAATCTGGTACTGACCAAATGTTCCAAACTGTTGGAATGTACCGTATCCATAACTGTTCCAGCAAATCGTTAGCCGGCTTGCAATTCCTTCCTGAGCTGCTACATTAGCTATTAGCGTTCCTGTAAATACATACTCAGCCGAAGCATCTGTTGCATTATTCGGATCGGTATTCATATCAGACACTAAAGACTCGCAAGAAGGTAAAATCATGCATAAGAGTCCCAGCCAAATTGATTTATATTTTAATTTCATCGGAATCCTGATTGGGAATTATTAGTAATTAATTTTCAGACTAAACACCAGTGATTTGGTACTTGGGTTATTGAAGTAATCAACCCCCCGAGCATTGCCTACCCCCGAAACGTTGGTTTCAGGGTCAATTCCCACCACTTTTGTCCACAGGAACGGGTTACGGGCTGTTACTGCAAAATTTACGGAAGACAAGCCGGTCTTTTTACGTAATTCTTTTGAGTTGAGATTATACCCCAGTGTAATTTCACGAACCCGTGTCCAGCTTCCATCCCGGACAAACTGTTCTGCTAATTGCCCGGAATGCCCTCCGATGGAAGTATAGAAAGACTGATCCAACAAAACAGGCCCTCCGCCATAATCTTTCACATTCCCTCGTAAAGTTGTCCCGGCAGTATACAGTGTACCAGCATAATTGTACATATCCTGGGTTAAGGTTACTTCGTGTCCGACATCAGCATAGGTACCAAAATTGAGGAGCGTGCCACGGGTACCTTCGTAAAAATCACCTCCCTGGAATGTTTCAAACAGGACATTCAGGGAAAGGTTTTTATAGGATACGTTTGTCCCAAAACCACCTCTCCAATCAGGGTTAGGATCACCGATAATGGCAAGCTCCGTAGCTAACTGGGGGAATCCGTTTGCGGTCAGATTCATGGAACCATCTTCATTACGCTGATAAACCCCTCCATAAAAAGAAGACAGAGCATTCCCGACGTGAGCCACCGTGCTCAGAGCACCACTGGTAAAGGTAATATTTTCAGTACCCGCCAGATCCGTCACCCGGTTTTTGTTACGGCTCCAGTTGGCAAAAATATTCCAGCTAAAATCCTCCTTCTTCAGCAGGTTCAGATTAAAATCAAGTTCTAACCCTTTATTTTCCATACTCCCTGCATTCGTATACTTGGCACTATACCCTGTACTTCCGGCTGATGAAACTTCAAGCAAAAGATCCCGAATCTTATTCTGATAGTAGGTTAAGCCAAAAGTTAGCTTATTTTTAAAGAAGCGTAGATCCGTACCTAATTCCCATTCTGTTTTACGTTCTGGACTTAGGTTGGGGTCTCCCTGAGTAGTACTTTCCACATAAGCTCCTCCGTATCCGGAACTGGTCAGAGCGGTAGCCCAGCTACTAAACGAGGCCGTACTATAAATGGTAGTATTTTTATAGGCATCGGGCTGTATACCAACAATTCCAAAGGAAGCTCTTAATTTACCAAATGAGAGAACACTGCCATCAAAAGCGGGAAGCTGACCAAACTGCCATGCTACGTCTGTAGAAGGATAATAAAAAGTTGGTTTGGATGCACTCCCAAATGTCGAGCCAGATTCGCCTGCCAGAGATCCGTTTACGTAAAGCTGGTTAAAAAATCCTACATTCAGGGTAGTATACATGCGGGCTGTCCGACGATGTGATTCTTCGTTATAGGGGTAATTGTTTGCTGCAATTGAATTACTAAAATTCTGGGGAGCTTCTTCCAAAATAAAATTATTCATTAATCCCCCCAAGCTATAATATTTTCGGTCATTGATATTAAAGCCCACGATCAGAGTACTGGTTATGTTTTCACCAAAATCCTTACTGGCACGCCCGATAACGTCTACGTTTAGTTCTGTTTCCTTGATCATCTGCTGCTGATATTGGCCTAAGCCAGAGTTTGTTGCAGAAGAAACAGGATGATTGGTCACTCGCCGATCGTTGTAGGTGTCCATCCCACCACGTGCGGTTAAACTAAACCAGCTTACAGGTGTGACGACCAACTCCGAATTGAAAATTAACCGGTCCACTTCAGACAAATTTGTCAATTCATGGATTGTCCATAAAGGATCATTATAACTTGGGTTTGCTGAAGCCCCCAGGTAATTGCGGTAAGACCGCTGACGATTTGGAATGGCAGAAGCTGTCGGAGAAGAAAAATAGTTTCCTTTCCAGTAACGGCTGTCGAAATCAGGCGAAGAACGTAACATCCCAATGTACAAACCACTGGTGTTATCGCCTTTCTGTATCCGGTTTGATACCGTACGGACAAAATTAGCATTAGCCGATGCTCGGATGTAGTCATTGAATTGCCGGGTGGAATTCAGGCGGACCGATTGCCGTTTATAATCACTCTGGCCAGCAAAAATCCCTTTCTGACTCAGGTTCCCAAAACTCAGGTAGAAGTTTCCTTTTTCATTCCCTCCACTCAAACTGACATTATTGTCGAAATACGTTCCCGTACGAAAAACAGCATCACGGCGGGCTTGGTTATACGTTTCCTGAGAGTTTTTGGTGATTATTGGATAAAAGGTTTTGCCCTGATACGATTCAAAGCGGGCACCGTTCGTATTAACTGCATCTTCGCCACCCGAACGGGCAGCAATTTTGTCCCCCCATGAATATTGACTGGTCGGACTATACACTCCACTGGAACCCTGCCCATACGCTTCTTGTAAAGGGTGCAATACATTTACTTTGTCAAATGAAAGTGTAGAGCTATAGCTAACATTTAGCTTATTGTCATTGGCTCCTCGTTTAGTCGTAATTATAATAACACCGTTTGCAGCCCGTGATCCCCACAAACCCGCCGCTGACGCACCTTTTAAGACCTGCATACTGGCAATATCTTCAGGGTTAATGTCATTCAACCGTGACTGCTGGGCAACTCCGCCCCGGGCATCTCCTATGGTGTTATTGCTCATCGGAACACCATCAATAATAACTAATGGCTGATTAGAGCCCGTTATAGTGCTTTGGCCACGAATTTGAATATATGAGCCTGCTCCCGGATCACCCGTAGAACGGGAAATCAGGACACCCGCCGCTTTACCCGCCATGCTGTTAATAACTCCTGTTTCACCTGAACGTTTTAAGTCCTCCGTTTTGATGGTTGAAAGAGTAGATCCCATACGGTCTTTTTCCTCCCGGAAACCTAATGCCGTTACGACTACTTCATTAAGTTGCTTATCTTCCTGATGTAAACTTACGTTAATGACCGTTTTATCGCCAACAACGATTTCCTGGCTGGTGTAACCTAAAAACGAGAAAACCAGTACCGATTCACCGGATGGCACCCGAAGCGAAAAAAGCCCTTCGACATCGGTCGTTGTTCCGGTAACCGTTCCTTTTACAACAACATTTACTCCCGGTAAGCCCAATCCCATCTCGTCCGTAACCTTTCCCTTAATTAGCAATTCAAGGTCATTAGCGTGTAATGTATCGATTCTATTGCGTTCAGGCTGTATCGATTCCACACCTAGTGGCCTGGCTTCCTCACTGTACAGTATATAAAAATTCTTTTTTGATTCCCGGTATTTAATCCCTTTCCCTTTTAGCAATTGGTCGAGATCTTTTTCAAGCGAACCTCCATCCAGTTTGAGATTAGCAGGAACCTTTAAGCCATTGAGCAAGCCTGTTCGAAAAGCAATAAAAACTTTGTGTTTTTTTTCGATTTCCTTCAGGTATTCCTTTAGATAAATGGTTTTTTCCTGTCGTATTCCTTCCACAGAAGGACGAATGGAGGCGTAGGTCTGCGTAGGATCGGGCTGGGCCGCAACAAACGAAATACTTCCACAGGTCAACAAAATTGACCGGAGGTACGTTTGATAAACATTCATCATCAGATTTAGTGTATAGTGATTTGTTTTAATATCATGAAAACGAGACTTAAGGCCAATAAAGTCCTGCTCTGATTTTCCAAATCAGAGTCCCCTTTTAACAATAGATTTATAGGGTTGCTTCTTCAAGATTCAAAACAGAAAGGAATCGAGGCTGCTTAGACGTGCACAATCTAACGCCAGTTTATATACGTTGCTTTATTTCTTCTCTAAAGCGTCCGTTAACAAGATTTCATCCCTACTTCTCACAATTGTTAGTTCGTATAAATCAGCAATACTTTCCAATAACTCCCCTACTGATTGCCCTGAGTCGGGCAGGGGCAGAGAACCATACGCTTCTCTTCGAAGTAGAGAGGAATATTGCACTTTAATTTGAATTCCATAATTGTCCTTTATTTTTCTCAAAATACTTTCCAGAGAATCGTCATTAAGTATCCACTTTCCATTTATCCATGAATAATACATTTCGGGATTAACATTCGACGTTAAAATCTCCCGTTGATGCGAGATTCGCTGAAGCCTATCTCCGGGTTTTAAATAGAGAGAAGAACTATGCCAGCGAACGGAGTCCTGAGCACTGAGGCTGTATTTTATTTTCCCACTTTTTAAAACCGTTTCAATTCGCCCCTGACGTGAAAACACATTAAATTCCGTACCTAACACTTCAATGGCATCATTCCCACTAAGATGAAGGATAAACGGCTGATCCTTTTGGGTGTGCTGAACCTCGAAAAAGGCTTCTCCTTCTAACCAAACCTCCCGAATACCCCTTCGTAATGTTCCCTGAAAACGTAATTTGCTATTTCCGTTTAAACGCACTTTGGTTTGATCGGGCAGTACACAACTCATTTGTTGACCAAAACGGGTCTGTAAGGTGGTAAACCGGTTCGCCGTATAATGCCACCAGCCAGCCAGCCCTACTATTAAAACCACACCGATTACTACCCCCACTGAACGGATCCTTGCTAAGGGGATGACTTTGAGCTTCTCTTTCGCAATCTGATCCTTGATTCGTCTCTGAACTTCCTCTTCAGCTTCCTGTACTTGAACCCAAACAGGCTCATTTTTTAATATCTCTTCTACCCAATGGGCATGGGCGGGATCTTCCTGCAGCCACTGTTCTATTTTACAGGCTTCTTCTTCCGTACAATTCCCTTCAAAATAGCGAATAAGAACTTTTCTAGTTTGGTCATTCATTCACGATGGGCGGTCAAGGGTGGGCTGAACCTTTTTCTTCGTCACCAAGTATATAGTGAAAAAGCCGGAATCAACAAATTAATTAACTGATGAATTACTTTCCCATCAAATCGTTTCAATTGTATAGATACACTTTGGCGAAGAACACCCTGAGTCTAATTAAAAAAAAATTAACGGTAATTGGTTAACTCGTGACGCAATAACGTAAGAGCACGGGAAATCTGAGATTCTACTGTTTTTACGGATATACTTAACTTCTCAGAAATTTTAAAATAACTCAACCCCTCTTCCCGGTGGTATTGGTATACTTCCCGAATACGATTTGGTAATTTTTCAATAGCCCGTGAATAAGCTGTTTCTAACTCTTCGTGAAGGAGATAGTCTTCTGGCCCGGCAACCGTACTGGCAGGTTCTTGCACTGGCGTATCCTGATACTGTAGTTGCCGCTTTCGGCTTACCTCACGAAGAGCATAATTACGAGCCAAGACAATGAAATACGCCTTACCATTCTGAATATCGTAATGTTCAAAGGAAGTCCGTTTTTCCCAAACCATAATGAATACTTCCTGAACCCAGTCTTTTACTTGTTCAGGGTCCTGAGAGTATTGAGAAAGCACCCGACTAACAACCTTGTAGTAAATGTTAACTAATTCGTCCAGAGCCTTTTCATGACCTTGAGCAAGCAATAAAAATAGGTTTTTTTCAAAGTAGAGCGGTTTTGTCATATATTCTTCAGGCATAATTACATTATACTGAAACTATATTTTATCAATAGCCAAATGTGCAATATAAATCTGATATACGAGGCATTTTTAGCAATAGTTTTAAATACAAAAAACAAAATTGACAGGTATGCCTCTGAGCAAAAAAACCGACTATCTCTATAAAACTAAACGACACTTGAATGCATTAAGAGTTTTGTCAGAAGTAATACCTGTTTATCTATTTTACTATATACTAACTCTGATTAAAACTTATCTTCGTAGCCCTTCTCACCTCGGAAAAGGAAGTCTTGGCTGCATCTGCTTAACTCCCTCTACTACTTTCCAACTCTCTGATTATCTGTTCTTTAAAGAACGTATCCACTACAGTTACCGGGAGTTTTTGCACAAAGCTCATAAAATTTTACGAACTAACTCCTTAAACCATTATTGCTGACACCCCTCGCTAACAAAAAGCCCCCCCTCACCGATGAATCGGCGAGGGGGGGCTTTGCTATAACAAATATTAGCTTACATGTATTGGTTAACAATACTTTCCAACCATTCCTGCTTTCCACTGCGTACGGCAGGTTCGCCATTTTGCAGGGTATAGCTCCGCAAGTCTTCCAGGGTCAGTTTTCCGTCTTCAAAATCTTTCCCGGCACCAGAATCAAAGGAAGCATACCGTTCCTGACGAAATTTCAGATAATCCGAATCCGATAAAATGGCATCTGCTACGATGAAGGCCCGAGCAAAAGCATCCATTCCACTGATATGTGCAATGAATAAATCCTCTAGGTCCGTTGAGTTTCGGCGAACTTTTGCATCAAAATTGATACCGCCCGGCTTGATACCTCCTGCCTGCTGGATTACCAGAGCGGCCTCAACAAGTTCGTAAATGTTGATTGGGAATTGATCGGTATCCCAGCCATTCTGATAATCTCCCCGGTTCGCATCAATACTGCCCAACATGCCAGCATCCGCCGCAATTTGAAGTTCATGATCAAAGGTATGGCCGGCCAGTGTAGCATGGTTTACTTCGATATTCAGTTGGAAATCTTTATCTAAACCATAATGACGCAGGAACCCAATTACCGTAGCCGCATCATAATCATACTGGTGTTTGGTAGGTTCCATAGGCTTAGGCTCAATGAAGAACGTACCTTTGAACCCTTGTTTACGTGCATAATCACGAGCGATAGTCAGGAATTTCGCCAGGTGCTCAATTTCACGTTTGGTATTGGTATTCAGAAGCGACATGTATCCTTCCCGACCACCCCAGAATACGTAGTTTTCGCCACCTAAAGCAATGGTAGCGTCAATGGAATTTTTCACCTGCGTACCTGCATACGCCAGAACGGCAAAATCAGGGTTAGTAGAAGCCCCATTCATGTATCGTGGATTCGAGAAAACGTTCGCCGTTCCCCACAACAACTTCACGCCGCTTGCTGCCTGCTTTTGTTTGGCATAGTCAACAATGGTTTGTAGCCGCTTTTCATATTCCGAAGCCGTTGGGGCTTCATCTACTAAATCCACATCGTGGAAACAGTAATAAGGTGCTCCCATTTTCGTGATGAATTCAAAAGCCGCATCCATTTTCAGCCGAGCCCGCACGTTTGCATCTGCATGCTTATCCCAGGCAAACTGACGAGTCCCCGGCCCAAAGGGATCGCCACCGGCTCCGCAGAAGCTGTGCCAATAGGCAATAGCAAAACGCATATGCTCTTTCAAAGGCTTACCAGCCAGCACATATTCAGGATTATACCATTTGAAGGCGAGTGGATTTTTAGATTTAGGCCCTTCGTAAGGAATCGCTCCGATACCTTTGAAGAACTCCTGATCGCCTAATGTGATGTTTGACATGAAAAAGTAAATTAAAATGTCTTCTTCTTAATAGTGAATTTAGTCCTCCATAATGCTATTTGATTAGCTGTTAGTGGCCAGATTCAGCTGTGTAAACATGATACCTTTTTCTTAATTGTCAAAATGACACCCATTATTTATTGAATGTATTTTTAGAATAGAAAGAAAATCAAGCTTATCGACGCTTTTAATTACTTATGCGGCCAATAAACGGGTATAGTAAAATATTTCCATAAATAAGTACAAGAAAACGTGCTACTAATTGTCTATTCTATTTTAACATCTATTTAAAAATGCCTTACTCGATTCAGGGCATCAACACTTTCTCTCCCCATATGTATTGATTAAACCAGGTCCAGTTGTGCCACATGGCGGCGAGTCGTTCTTTGGGTTTTGTGATACCATGCCCAAACCCTTTATACACGACCAGTTTAGCAGGAACTCCCTGATCTTGTAGTCCTTGCAATAACTCATACGCATTCGCAATTGGAACACGCCGATCGAACTCACCGTGCTGAATCAACGTAGGCGTATGGGCTTGTGTAATGGTAGTCATAGGGGAAGTTATCTTGTACACTTCGGGAACATTCCAGGGTGTGCCCATTAGGTATTGACGTGTGAAGGGATGAATATCCGTGTTCACGTAATAGGTCATCCAGTTTGATATACCTGCCCCAACTGAAATGGCCTTAAAACGAGTAGTATGGGTAGTTAAAAATGCAGAGATATATCCGCCCTGGCTCCAGCCCATTGCCCCCATTTTTGTAGTATCAATCAGGCCCTTCTTACTCAGAAAATCAACTCCAGAAAGCACATCCCAGGTATCTCCTACACCCAGGTTTTTAACATTCAGTGAACGAAATTTCTCTCCATAACCCGCTGACCCACGATAATTTGGCCTTAAAATAAGGCAGCCTTTTTCTAACCACTCTAAAGCAGGGTATACGCTACCTCCGGGTACGGGGGTAGGCACATCCACTCCTGTAGGGCCACCATGAATAATGACTAAAAGAGGGTATTTACGCGATGAGTCATAATGCTTTGGTTTATGTAATACCCCTTCAATAATAGTTCCATCCTGGCTTTTCCAGCTAATAACTTCACTCTGAGCCGTGGGCCAATTGGCAATTTGGCTAGTCTGACTGGTTAACTTAAGGGGTTTATTATCAGTAAGAGACATTCGGTAAATTTCGGCAAGCTGGTTAGCAGAAGAAGCTGCGAATGCCAGTGTTTTGCCATCCGTAGAAAAGCTTACTCCGGTAATAAACTCAGGTGTAGTCAGCAACGATTTCCATTTCCAGTTAGAAGGACTGGCTAAAAATAAAAACCGATTCGTTTTCTGGGAAGCTCCAAAAAACACACCATCGTTAGTCCACTTAACAGGACTTATATTTTCGTCAAAATCACTTAACACTCGCTGTGATTTGCCTGTCGCCAATTCATACACAAACCATTTCCCATTTTTATAATAGTTAGAGGTGGAATCCGTTTCATCACTTTCATAAAGGAAACGTTTGCCATCGGGAGACCAAAGCCCCCAGGTATCCCCGGAAGGATTATGGACAAGAAGCGTTGTTTTCTTTGAAGTGACCTCAACCATAGATACATCCGAATGGCCGGAGGAGTTGATAAGGGGAGTCGGTTGATGGGTGAAGCCAATCTTACTACCATCAGGTGACCATTCGAAACTGGTCACCGTAAAATCACCCCTGGTTAGTTGCGTGGCTTTTGGATACCCTTCGCTTTTACTGGTTGAATCTTTTACCAAGGGTAACTCATTAAGAGCCAAATCAGGTTTAAAATCAATCAGCCATAAATGTGAAAGCGTATATTCTTCATCATCTACGGCAAAACCTCCGTATCGTTCTTTTTTGTTTTTTTCTGCTTTGGATTCAGCATTAGGTATAAGCATAGCAAATGATTTCCCATCAGGTGACCAGTCGAATGCTGAAACGCCTTCCTCTTCTTTGGTTACCATTTTGGCTTCGCCGCCCAGAGTAGACATCACGAAAATCTGCATTTTATCGCCTCTGTCTGCTAAAAAAGCCAGCCATTTTCCGTCAGGTGACCAACGCGGAGAACTACTGCTTCCTTTAGCCGTACGAGTAAGCTGAAAAGGGGCTTCACCCGGTCGTGCCATCCAGAGTTCAGCATCATAGCGGTTCTCCTTCCAGTCGGCTGTGGTTATCGTGTATACCACGTGTTGCCCATCGGGTGAAAGAACTGGTCCACTGGCTTGACGGAGTGAAAGAACCTGCTCAAAGGAAACAGAGGGTTGGGTCTGGGCATAAACCGGTAAGCTTCCGGCCAATAATGCAAGGAAAAGAAAACGCAGCATACAACGATCAGATAAGAAGGAATGGCTTCAAGATACAGTACCATTCTCATTCTTCATACCAATCATGCTATTCTTTTCAGATTTTAAATGCTTCCCTGCTTTTTGTTTTTTCAACTTTACGCCGTATAAAGGTGCATGGTTTACTAAAAACCCAGTGATATCATGAAATCTTGACGGGAACGTATTACAGAAATCAGCCCAGCCCGAGTACTTTACGTCAATGACTAAACCTATACAAAAAAGGAGCCTTATGAGCCTTACCATTATAGGTTTTATCGAGACGTTCGAGGATCCCCAGATTGATCATGCGTCGCTGAAAACTCGAGCGGTTCAGCGGTTCTCCTAAAATGGTTTCGTAAAGACTTTGTAAGGTATTCATGGTAAAAGAATCCCCCAGTAAGTTAAATCCAATCAATTTTCGGTCCAGATCATTTCTCAGGCAATGCAGGGCTTTTTCCACAATCTGATGGTGATCAAGCATAAGAGCTGGTAAGCTTGATAAGTCATACCAACGGCACCGATCTGACATCGGGTCAGGAGTGGGCACTGCTTTCGTAAAATCCACCAGAGCATAATAACCTACGGTTACGAATCGCTGTAATAACCAATGATCTGCGGCTGGTTGCAGCCCATTTGCCTGCATAATGGTTCGTAATGGCTTTGGGTCGAAGCGAGTCAGGCTGCCAAAGGTGTGAAATTGTTCCAGATACAGTTCCGTTAAACCCGTTCGCTCAGCAGCAACCCGATGTGCAGCCATTTCCAGTGCTTCATTCTGATAAATAAACCCACCCGGCAAGGCAAAAAGATATGTATTCTGATACTCCAGTACTAGAATTTTTAATTCACCCTCATGAAAGCCAAAAATCACAAAATCGAGGGCTAAGCCCGGTATAAAGCCATCGCCGGAGGGATTTAATTCCTGTGGTAGTACGATCATACTTCCAAAAATACAATTATGTCTTTATAAAATTTGATTCTAAGAAAAGGCTTTTTATTATTGTTGCAAAATGCGACAATAATTACAACTATTCTTCCTAAGGCCAATTGAACCGTACTAACTGATTAATCATACTTTTCATGTTTAAAACGCTTACAACGCTGCTAATGGCAGGCACTTTAGTTGCCTACGGGCAATCGAACAAGGCTCCTCAGGTAAAAACCAAAAACGGTACGGTGGAAGGTGTGATAGAAGCCTCTGGCGTTCATTCGTTTAAAGGTATTCCGTTTGCGGCTCCTCCGGTTGGAAACCTTCGCTGGCGGGAGCCCCAGCCCGTCAAGTCGTGGTCAGGCGTACGTAAAACCGACCATTTCGGCCCTTCTGCCATGCAACGAGCCATTTTTGGCGACATGAATTTCCGTTCTGACGGAAAAAGTGAAGATTGCCTTTATCTAAACGTATGGACTCCTGCTTCAGGAGGCAAAAACCTGCCCGTACTGGTCTATTTCTACGGTGGCGGCTTCATGGCGGGCGATGGTTCTGAGCCGCGTTACGATGGAGAAAGTATGGCTCAGAAAGAAATCGTGGCCATTACTGTCAACTATCGACTAAATGTATTCGGCTTTCTGGCTCACCCGGAATTAACCAAAGAATCGCCCTATCATATGTCAGGTAATTATGGCCTTATGGACCAGTGGGCCGCACTGGAATGGGTACAAGCCAATGTTGCCGCTTTCGGCGGAGATCCGAAAAAAGTAACAATTGCGGGTGAATCGGCTGGTTCTACGTCAGTAAGTGCTCAGATGGCCTCCCCTAAATCTAAAAATCTGTTTGCCCGGGCTATTGGTGAAAGTGGCTCACTTATGGGCACGCTTACGCCGGTAACCCTGGCAGAAGCGGAGAAAAAAGGAGAAGCATTTGCGGAATCTGTCCATGCAAAATCATTAGCAGATTTACGGGCAATTCCGGCTGAGCAGTTACTGGAAAGCACAGCCAAAGCTGCACCGGGTAGTTTTCCAGTAACGATTGACGGGTATTTCCTGCCCAAACCCGTTACTGAGATTTTTGCGGCGGGCGAGCAAGCTCAGGTATCTTTGCTGGCTGGATGGAACTCCGAAGAAATGAATTACCGTTTTTTACTGGGCAATCAGCCGGCAACCCTTGAGAATTTCACCAAAGCGGCTCAAACGCGTTTTGGCGATGCCACTTCATCAATACTAAAAGCTTACGGTATTACCTCTGACGCCGATGTAGAGCCGAAAGGTACTGACTTAACGGGCGATCTTTTCATTGGCTATAGTACCTGGAAATGGGCTGATATGCAAATGAAAACGGGCCATAGTCCTGTATATCGGTATTTCTACGCTCACCCTCGCCCTGCAATGCGGGCAGAAATGGGAAATGCCAGTGCGGGGCTGGCCGGAGGGGTTGTAAAAGGGAATTCTTCAACGCCGCCAGCTCCACCTGCGAAAGGGGCTGTTCATTCAGCTGAGATTGAATACGCAATGGGAAATCTGGGCTCCAATAAAGTATATGACTGGACTCCTGGCGACTATAAAGTCTCTGAAGTGATGCAGGCGTATTTTGCTAATTTTATTAAAACCGGAAATCCCAACGGACCGGGGTTACCCACCTGGTCGGTTTCTAAACCCGGTACTGTTAAGGTGATGGTGATTGACAAAAGTTCTCACGAAATGTCTGACCAGCGTGAAGATCGTTATCATACTCTGGACGCCTTTTTTCAGAAGAAGTAATCTTTGAGCCCCTCCGATTAAGAAACTATCTAAAAATAAATTCCCCGAAAGAGTATAATTTGTTGGTTAGCCCGTGTTCTTTTTTAGAAGCTCTTGGAACTGCATTAAGCCGGGCAAAGTATTCCCACAATGAGCGGGGTGATAAGTCTGTAACGTTCATACGCAAGCGTTTGAGCACAACTATTCTTCCTGCCTGCTAAAGTATAATACACCCCGTTTTCCCATCAGACTTAATGCCAATAAATACCTGTCAATAAACTATACTTATAGAAAATATTTTTTGCTCTAAGTGATTATCAAAATCGAATATTCCCACGAATAGCCAGATACTGAGGCTGAAGTTTATAACTATTTTCTGTAGACGTAATTGGATTTACTGAAGTAGTAAAATAATAGGCTGTATTTAATACATTCTGCAGAATCAGCTCTATTTCCCATTGCTTTCCCTGCGGTGTATAAATACAACTTGCATCCATTAAATAAAAATCTGCTTTTGAGGTAGTACTTCGCCATAATAAAACTTCGCTCCACGCCTGAAAAACCCAGTTTTGTTTAATTTTTCCTGTTAAAAGAATTCGTGGTTGATATAAGTAATTATTTTGCTTTTCTCCATTACTTACTTCTGTTGTCATAGTACGAACTTTCAATGACACTTCTGCATTGACAGGAAGGTCAAAAGCAGAAATCAAATAAGCCGCTCCCGAAAACGATCGAAATGGTTGTAATAAAAATATATCCTGCGTATTAACCCGCGTAGGAAATTCAGTAGTAATGAAATTTGATTGAATTTTCAATTTCAACTGAGTTCCCGTAAAGAATTTGTCAATTGTGCCATTGATTTGCCATAGTTTTATAGAGCTTTGAAAAGGAACTAACGTTCGGAAAGTAAGCAAATCAGTAATTTGATAAGCAGGAGCCGTGCCTCCTTTTGTTACCTGATAATGAATCATTCCTATTGCTGTAAAATAAGAATTAATCCGATTATGAATCAGTCTAAGCGTACCTGAAAGTATTTCTGTTGGCCTGAATGTTTCAATACCACTTAAAAACGAACGATAATTGTCTATTTGGTATCCTTTCAAAAGGCTGGTAAAAGAAGGAAGTTGCAACTTCCTCTCAAAATCAAGTCCAATTCGATAGGTATATTTATTCTGGAAGTGCTTAAAAAAGGAAAGTCTGGCATTCGGAACTACACGGGATGATTGCACATAGCCCTGGCGTTCATAATCCTGCATGGTTACCTGATACCAGGGAAAGCTGAGCTGAACATTTGTTTCCAAATTTGAAACATAGTGATGTTTTAAATCAACACCCGGAATTAAAATACATTGCTGAAATTGAGCTCGATTAGGCCATAGTGAATCTGCTAATAAATGGTTGGAAAGCTGATATATTGAATTAACTGTTTGCGTTTGAAAATGTGATTCAGCTCCTATTTTAAGAAATGTAGCAGGGGCATTATTAAGCGGGTTTACTCCGCCGGAATATTTCCAATGTATACTCGTTTGTAGTTGTTTATCTGATTGATTATTGTTATGAGTTAATGGAGAGTAAATGACTGGGTCAAGTCCCAGAAATCGGGCATATCGCTCACTTTTAAAAATAGTATGTATGGTTTGAAATCCCTGCACAAATCTGGTATCAAAAACCAGAGCATTTTGTTTGTTTAGTTTATGTACCCATTCCAGTTCATTAGCATAGTACTTATACAAATCATTGCTTTTAAGATCTACCTGTTCAGACAACTGACGATTGATGGTTCGCAAGTTCTGATGCCGGATAATATCTTGCTCTTTTCCGTCAAATATCCAGCGAATAGAATTTTTATTTCCCGGTGTATAATCAGCCCGTACACGAACGTTCCATTGCCTGGGTTTTTCCATTTGTTTGGTCGAATCACTAAATTCTAAGGTTTCATCCGGTAGAGAATATACGGATTTAAAATTGTTTTCAGCCCGCCGCTTATCCTGCCAGCTATTTCCTTCTATTTTTAGTTTTAATTCTTTATTGGCCTGCAAGTTCATGTCTATTCCACCCAAAGCTCCGCCATTAAAAACAAATCGTCTTTGATCTACTTCATTGGGGTACATCATGGATAATCCGTCCCTGTTAATGGGAGGTTCGGGTAACAGAGCTTGTATAGACGCAAAACTGGATTCCGTATCCTGATAATAAACGGTTGCCCCTAAAGGAGAAAGTTCACGACCTGTATTGTTGGCACTGCCGATTAATCCGGCTTTTAAACGCCCCTTCAATGAAAACAGTGAGCCATTAATGCTTCCCCGTGAAAACGTTCCTGCTTCAACCCTTAGGTTACCAATTAAACGTGTTTTACGGTCTGTTTTAACGCTAAGATTCAGTACTGTCTGATTCGACTTTTCTATTCCGCGTAATAACTGATTTTCAGTATGATGTTCAATAGCCTGCACTTTATCAATCAGGTCGGCAGCTACATTTCGGGTGATCAGAGTATAATTCTGGCTGAATAGCTCCTGCCCATCCAGATATACTTTTGAAATGGGTTTATTGTTAAAGGTAATTCTGCCGTCAGACTCTACTTGCAAACCCGGAATACGTTTCAAGATATCTTCTACTGATCGTTCGGTACCATTTCCAAACGCCCTGGCATCAAACTCCAGTGTATCACCTTTAATAGTCAGGGGCGAAACGGAACGGCTAATCACTACTTCTTTCAGTTGGGTTGTTTTAGAATTTAGTGTTATCTGTTGCTGGAAGCTGTTTAAAGGGATCGTCTTTGATTCATAACCCATCGCTCTAATTTGCAATAGACATTCCTGACTTTTCACCCCAGTAATTGATAAGGTGAAAATACCATCTGGGTTACTTTTGGCATACCGAATATACAGCGTATCCTTACCATTAATCTGATGAAGTGTTATTACTGAATAGCCGATTCCCTTAATATTCTGATTTACTACCTTCCCCTGTATAGTTTGTGCAAATACCTCTGTTATTACACTGATACTAACCAGTAGTATGCACAGCAATATAGCTCTCGGCATATCGTATTATTTACAGTTTTACTTTTCGTTATTTTTTTCCTGTTGAAATGGAAAAACTTCAATGTTGGTATATGCTATTTGAATATTTCTGCTAGTTACTCCTTTATCTAATGGTTCACTATTTTTCATTTTTATGTAATTATTGATGTTCTTTTCTAATCTTTTTCCTAACTCTTTGCTAGTGATGCTATAAGTACTTCCGAACTGGCAAACCGGACGCTTATTAAAGGGAGTTGTAAGCGGTTCGTATTTTTGCAGTAAAATCGTTATTCTTCCATCTTTTGACTCAGCTTCCAGTATCAATCCGGGTAAACCATACAGTTTCCAGGGACCATCTTCAAGCGGGATATCGGGAGCAAACCAAACTTCATACGCACGCCCTCTAACCTGAGCTTCAGCCTTTTCGCACTGCCATTCTCCTATTTTTCTTTTTTCATTCGTAGTCTTCCAGGCAATAGGAATAAGGCTATCTTCTACGCAGAATGTTTCGGTATAGGCACTTTCACGGGATACTATTTTTCCACGGGTAAAGTCTTTGAAAATGCCATGCGTTGATGATTTTGCAGCTAGTATAGATTTTGAATTTTCTGTATCCTGTGACCCAAGTTGAGTCATATCAACTGTTCGGTATTCAGATTGATTCTGGTAGACCGTTAATTCACAGAATCGTCTGGTGATTCTGCTGGTGTCTTTATCAAATCTGGCATCAAACCGATAGGTATAAACACCCGAAAATTCTTGCGAAAAAACTTCCTGAAATCCCAGTAAATATCCTATAGCAAGTAAGACTATTTTTGTCAGGTTCATAACTAACTATTTTTAAAAAATTAAAGATGCCTTTCTGATTTATAAATTTTACTGTGAGCGTACTTTTATTATGGACAAATTGACTCATATGTTATATTATTCCAGGCGGTATCACCAGCATGTGCACACGCTTCGGCTACAGTTGATCCTTGTGCACATGCCTGAGAGATATAAGTAATCGAACCTCCATCGGGGCAATCAATACTGAGCACTGCAACCGAGCAGCAGCTTTCCGCTGATTTTTCGTTTAATTCAATTTTGTTCCCTAAATTGATTTTAGTAGATTCATTATTCCGTAAGGAAAATGTAGGAAACATCGTTAGAAAAGTACTGAGAATAACTGATGATGCAATCATAATCATTTAAGTTATAAGTTAATGGTTGAAAAATAAAACTAAACCAGAAAGGCATCTACTTGCAAGTAAAGCATGAAAAATTATATTTTCAGTACTTAACTCGAAAAATTACTTATGTTTTTTCAATTCATTAAAATTATAAAAGATGATTAACCGTAGATCGAATCCGGGTTATATGCCAATGATATTTTTCCTGATCAGTAGTTTCAATGAACGATGCCATTGAAACAAAGTGTGATTTAAGCTATTCCGTAGTCAGAGCTTAGCCAATTCATCTTTCGACTGTTCCAGCTGAGCGAGTGTGGTCATCAGGGCATGTGTACGGTCAATTCCTTGTTGTTCCAGATCGGTATTTCTACCTGGAGAAAAATGATCTTCATGACCTCTTAAAGGAGGTAGATCAATCCGGTCAGATTTTAAAAATTGATGCTGCTTCCCATTCGGAAGTAGTGAATAGTTTTGGGGTAACCCGTTTCCCTACTTTTATTCTTATTCAGCAAGGTGTAGAATTATGGCGTAGCGAAGGTTTTCTTTCGCGAGAATGCCTCTTAACTACCTAATATCATATCCAATAATCCTATTTACAGGATATTCTCTCATTTACAGCTTCTTCTTCCAAAACTTAATATGTAACGCACATTTATATACGCAATGATTCCAGGATACCCTCAGCCTTTACTTTATCGCAACCATACTTATCAAAGATATGTTTGCTAAGCTATTAGTAAACCGTCAATATGAAACCACACAGTCATTGCCTTGAGAACTCGTCGAGATTTGCTCCAAGTGTATAAAACCATCGTTCGAAGGCTACCCAACAAAGTTTGTTCGTGGGTTTACCAACTAACGCGTGAGTTACTGATTTTCAATAAAAAATCATTCCCAGCTATTGAAAATTTCGGATCGTGATTATCTTCGGTGGTGATTAATCTCTTTCATTCCATGAGCCAGTTTCTTAAGTGCCTCGTTATTTTTTTTCTCCCTTTTTCGCTTTATGCTCAGATAAGCAATGCTGAGTTCAGTAATGATCAGACCGTTCGAATTGCATCGGGAACCTTTAAAAGCTATAGTGGAGTAGATGGCTCCCCCTACGTACCCAGCGAAACCCCTAAAAAGGGCTGGTTGGTGAGTCAGAACAAAATAGTCCCGGCCGAGCTGCGGTATAACACCTATTCGGGAGAAGTAGAATATCTACAAAATGGGAAACTGGTAAAACCTATGATCCCTATTACGGAGTTTTTTATTTTAGCCCCCGATACCATGTCCTTTCAAAATGGGTATCCGGCAATCAATAAAAATACGTCTTCTGATTTTTATCAGGTTTTGTATGATGGCTCCAAGACAAAACTACTTCGTCGCCTGCTTTCAAGCACGAAAACAAATAATGATGCGATGAGCAGTAACTATGGCAAAAAGACCATTCGTAATTACGAAGAATATTATGCCTGGCAAGCTGGCCAGACCGCCGCAACCAAGCTTTCTGATGGAACGATGCATTTTATTGCCATTACTAAAAAAGAATTGCTGGGACTTTTCCCACAGCAACAGGAAATAATTGATGAATACCTGAAATCAACTAATCTGAAGCTGAAAACCTGGGTGGATTTTGCTCAGGTATTAGCCTTTTTGAAACAATAATCCTTAAAACTTATTTAAAGTTTGATGGTTTAGATGGAATGGATTTCATTACGAGTTTACCTACTATTTAAACCCGTTTCATCGCTTACCAGCGAGGGACCTGGTTCCTCGCTGGTAAGGAATTTCCCCGTAGAGACATGCCCCACCCTAACCCGGAATTGAAATTCCGGATAGACGTTACATACCTTCGCCATGCAGGCTATTTATGGGAAAAAAGTCTGATAATCTTCTACAATTTCCTGATATACAATCGGGTTTACCTCATCCCCTGCATGGAGTGTTTTCCAAACTCCTTCAATGGTTTGAATTTTCAAACGATAATCAAAAATAAACTCAGTGCTTGTTTCGTCTTCACTCCCCAATTGGGTTAACGAAGCTCTATATATACTGCTTAAGCGTTCTAACATACCGCTTAGCATAGGTTCATTCACTATGTTCATGCGTCAAATATTTAGATTCCCATTCACAACATTTCCTCCCTCCATTACAATAAAAGACCTACATTAATTGCTCCAAAGCAACCCCGTTCACTGACTCAGATAAGCTTCGAATAATTAGTAGATCGGACTGAGGGTTGTTCAGTCATTAAAGCCTTTTCAGACTCACAAAATGGCACAGATTGCCAAATACTAGAACTAATGTAAACACTTAATTTGGAACCAAAAAGGCATTAGCCGGAAGATTGCAAAGATTCTTCTTTCTAATCAAGTTCATCTACAAATTATACCAAATCAGGTACAATCTCAGCTTAGTATACTGATTTAGAATGCTTTATATTTTTGTTTAAAAAAGTAAACGCGTGCAGGCGTTTTTTACAAATTGTGAGTTAGTGATAGAATGTGTGAATACAACTTTCCCCAAATGTGGTGTTGGGCTGGGGTAAATTCGGGTGGTAAAGTACTTTTTCAGCGTTAGGGAAACAGAGCATTTCACATTTTCAAAAATATGGGCAGAATACGGGTATTAAGGCGATCTAAAAATTAAAGCTATCCTTTTCTTTATTCTGGCAACGTAATTGGATTACTTTGTTCATGGCCCTTTCGATTACCTCCCTGAACTCTGGCAGTAACGGCAACTGCTATTACATTGGAAACGAGCAGGAAGCTATTTTAGTAGATGCTGGTTTGTCATGCCGTGAAACTGAAAAACGCATGCATCGGCTTGGTCTGTCCATGCAACGCGTAAAGGCTATCTTTATCTCTCACGAACATACTGATCATATCAGTGGCTTAACACAGCTAGCCACCAATTACCGACTTCCTGTTTACCTGAGTGACCGTACGCTCCGGGGATGCCGGTTACCAATAAATTCGCTGGATACCCGCCCTTTGTATGGATACCAGCCCATCTGGGTTGGCGAGTTGTGCATAACGGCTTTTCCTAAATTTCATGATGCGGCTGACCCTAAAAGTTTTATTGTTCAGCACCAGCAACTAACCGTAGGCGTCTTTACCGATATTGGCCGAGTGTGTGAACACGTTATTACACATTTTAAGCAATGCCATGCGATTTTCCTGGAAGCCAATTATGATGACGATATGCTGGATCGAGGCCGTTATCCTGCCTTTCTCAAGCAGCGAATACGGGGTGGGTATGGTCATTTATCCAATCGGCAGGCCGCTGAATTATTTCGTCAGCACCGCCCGGCATTTATGAGTCATGTGTTATTGTCTCACCTGTCTCAGGAAAACAACACCCCCGACCGAGCCTTGTCTGCCTTTCTGCCCCACAGCCAGCAGACCCGAATCATAGTAGCTTCCCGCCACAATGAAACCCCCGTTTTTACTATTGAGGCTCAGCCTGTTACCCGTACAGAACGATATCCGTCCTTTCAGGATAGTTTATCCTCTTTTTTGAGCCAAAGTAACCAGAATTAGAAAACCCAGGCTACCGATTAACCCAAAGGCACTCTTTCTGCAAAAGTATGCCCCGATTGTAATCCCCTTTTTTATATTTCGCAATATCTGTGAACTTAAAACAAGGTATCAGCATTCGGAATAACATTTAAAAATGAATCTGTAAGCTGCTGATATTTAGACACATTCACTTCATAAAAAAAAGCTCCCCGCTTCGAAAAGCCCTTTTGCTTCTCGGGTAACTTAATCAGTAGGCCCGTAGAAAGAATTTTGCGGCTGAAATTCCGCTTATCAAGCTCGGTATTATAAATGGAGTCGTAGAGTTTTTTTAGCTGAGGAATTGTGAATTTTTCGGGTAAAAGTTCGAAACCAATGGGATGTTGAGAAGCCTTATATCGTAATCGCCTGATGGCCAGCTGTACCATGTCTTCGTGATCAAAGAGTAAAGACGGCAACTCATACAGGGGAAACCATTTTGCCCGATACGTTCCTTTCAAATCTGCCTCATAATCATCCACTTTTACCAGAGCAAAATAGGCAACAGAAATGGTCCGCCGAACCGGATCACGCCCCGGATCACCAAAAGCATGCAACTGCTCCAGGTATACATTCGTCAGACTTGTCAGTTCAAATAAAATACGGCTGGCGGCTTGTTCCAGACTCTCCTGTGGTTGCAACCAGCCTCCCATCAGGGACCAGGTTTTTTCCTCCAGCCCTCTATTTACCAACAGAATTCGAATGCTTTCGCCATCAAACCCTAAAATAATGGAGTCTAAGGCTACTAAACAGGAATCTTGCTGCTGGTATTGTTCAATCATGGGGTTTAGCCGAAACTGTAAAAATACAAAAACTGTTTCGTCCTGGAATATCGATACAAAAAAGTGGTAGAAACAGCTCTGTTCGGATAACGGTAACTTTTAACATCTTGAGCCCTGTATTGTTTTTTCGGGGCGAAACATTATGAAAAAAGTGTATTTTGGCATTTCTGGTGACTTTCCTTTTTACCTTGATATGAAACGTACACTTCTTCTTTCTGTATTGGCAACAGGTTCCGTTTGGGCTCAACAGGCTAAAACTACCGCAGAGTATGACCGAGCCGCCCAGTTTTTAGCTTTCAATACTCAGCAATACATCGATAACATACCCGGCAAACCCACCTGGCTATCTGGCAACCGATTCTGGTACCGCACGTTAACGCCTCAGGGAAGCGAATTTATTTTGATTAATGCTGCAAAAGGCACACGTACCGCCGCTTTCGATCAGCAAAAAGTAGCTCAGGCTCTTTCCGCGGCTACCAGTAAAACCATTACGGCATCGATGCTGCCTTTTCAGGATTTTTCCTTTGAACCCGATGAAACGGCTATTCGCTTTACAGCCAATGGGAAAACCTGGATATGCGACTTAAAAACCTATCAACTCAAAGCCGATGCGGCAACCCAGCGATCCGGTCAACGACGCAGTGAAAGCCTGTCGCCAGATGGCAAAAAAGCCGCCTTCATTAAAGATCATAACCTTTGGATTCGGGATATAACCAGTAATCAGCTGAAACAACTCACCACAGACGGCATACCGGATTTTGGCTATGCTACAGACAATGCAGGCTGGAAACACTCCGAACGCCCAATTTTACTGTGGTCGCCTGACTCGAAAAAAATTGCCACTTTCCAGCAGGACGAACGCAAGGTGGGTGATATGTATCTGGTTACGACTAATGTTGGTCATCCGACGCTGGAAGCCTGGAAATATCCTTTACCAGGTGATAGTGTTATTGCCATGATTCACCGTGTCATTATTGATGTTGACCAGGCTAAGGTTATTCGCCTTCAGATACCCCCCGATGCCCACCGCTCTACTTTAGGTGACGATATTAGCCAGATGGGTTCATTAAGTGATGCCCAATGGAGTTCAGATGCAAAACAACTCGCATTTGTATCTACTTCCAGAGATCACAAAGTAGAAAAAGTCCGTATTGCGGACACCAGTACAGGTGTTGTTCGGGAAGTATTTAACGAAGCTGTTCCGACTCAATTTGAATCTGGTCAGGAAGGCATCTGCTGGCGATACTTACCCCAGTCGAATGAAATTATCTGGTATTCGGAACGAAGTAATTGGGGGCACTTATACCTCTACGACGCGATCACGGGGAAGCTGAAGAACCCCATCACGCAAGGCGACTGGGTTGTGCTGGAAGTTTTGAAAGTTGATGAAAAAAATCGGGTTATATACTTCATGGCCAATGCCAAAGAACCAGGTAATCCTTATTACAGCTATTTTTATAAAGTTGATTTCGACGGCAGAAATCTACTGCTGCTTACTCCCGAAAAAGGTAAACATAGCATTACGTTTTCAGACACCGGGAACTATTTCATTGATACCTATTCAGAACCCGATGTTCCACCCGTTACTGTGCTTCGTAATCTGTCAGGAAAACCGATTATGACTCTGGAAAAAACGGATGTAAGTCGCCTGAAAGCCCAGGGCTGGAAACCGCCAATGCCGTTCAGTGTAAAAGCAAATGACGGCAAAACAGCTGTTTATGGACTTCTATATACGCCAACCAACCTCGACCCAACTAAAAAATATCCTGTCATTGACTATATATACCCGGGGCCTCAGGGTGGAAGCGTTCGTAACTTCTCCTTTGTAGCCTCCCGGCGGGATAATCAGGCACTGGCTGAATTAGGCTTTATTGTAGTTGAGATTGAAGGTACAAGCAACCCACTCCGCTCGAAGGCTTACCATGACATGAGTTATGGTCATATGGCCGAAAACACGCTCCCCGACCAGATTGCAGGAATTAAGCAGCTCGCTGAAAAATATCCGTATATGGATATTCGTCGCGTTGGCATTTGGGGGCACTCTGGCGGAGGCTTTGCCACGGCATGTGCCATGTTCACCTTCCCCGATTTCTTTAAGGTTGGTATTTCAGAATCGGGTAATCACGAAAATCGCAATTACGAAGACGACTGGGGCGAGCGGTATATTGGTCTGGAAACCAGAAATGCCGCGGGCATCTCAAACTATGAAGATCAGGCCAATCAAGTCCATGCTAAAAACCTAAAAGGAAAACTGATGCTGGCTCACGGTATGATGGACGATAACGTGCCTCCTTACAATACCCTGTTAGTGATTGAAGCGTTAGAAAAGGCCAATAAGGACTATGATCTGGTCATTTTCCCGAATAGCCGGCACGGCTTCGGAGCCTACTCCAACTACATGATGCGTCGTCGTTGGGATTACTTCGTAAAGCATTTGCAAGGTGTCGAACCACCTAAAGAATACCTCATTAAAAACACGACCGACCCTCGTAATAGTGATCGTTAAGGCTACCGTTGTAAAGTGGCATTTAACGTTTTTCCAAAATAGGTTTTTGACAACTTCATTCTATAACAACCTTAATTTCCCTCGTGCCACGTTAACAGCTCCGTATCCGTAAGCATTACCAAAGGTCTGGACCTTTGGTAATGCTTTTATTTACTACCTCTTTTTAGTCAAGGCGGGCATTGGGAATAATGCCCATATGCAGGTTAAATCCTGGTTCTATTTTAAAGATTCGTTGGCTTTACTACTTTCACATGAAATATATACCTCTACTACATGAAATCTCTTTACCTGTTTTTTTTTCTTCTTGGCAGTCTATCCGCTTTTTCACAAATTCAGTTAACCGGGTATCAGCAGGAACATATCAATCCTGACTTATTTCAGAAACGCTGGCCCGCCCACTGGATCTCTGTTCCCGGTGAACCGGACAATGTCTTTGGCGTTTATCACTTTCGAAAAACCATTTCACTAGATCAGCAGCCTACCCATTTTTACGTTCACGTTTCAGGCGACAATCGCTATAAGCTCTTTGTGAATGGACAGTTAGCCAGCCTCGGCCCGGCGAAGGGTAACCTTTATAACTGGAATTTTGAAACGGCTGATCTGGCTCCATTTCTCAAAAAAGGGCAGAATGTTCTGGCAGCTGTGGTTTGGAACTTCGCCGACTACAAACCAGCGGCTCAAATCAGTTTTAATAGCACAGGCTTTCTTCTTCAGGGAAATGGACCAGCCGAGCAACTTGTTAATACGGATGCCTCCTGGCTTTGCCAGAAGGATGAAGCCTATACGCCCTGGATCAAACCCGTATATGGTTATTACGTAGCCGGTCCCGGCGAAAGTGTGCAGAATAATGCCTACCCCTGGGGCTGGACCGACCTAACTTTCAACGATACGGCCTGGCTGAAAGCAAAAGCAGGTTTACCCGCAGCCATGAAAGGCTCGCGTGATTATCCGGGGCGATTGCTAGTACCTGGCCCCATTCCACCAATGGAAATGCAGGCTGAACGCCTGAAGACGATTCGCCTCCAGGAAGGTATTCAGGTAACGGACTCTTTTCTAAAAGGAACTCAGGCTCTTACCATACCTGCTCACAGTAAGGTGCGGCTTCTCCTTGACAATCAGCAGTTAACTACCGGATATTTATCAGTAGTGCTGAGTAAGGGAAAAGGGGCCGACGTTCGTATTGGGTATGCCGAGGCTTTGTATGAAGACTCCAGGACGAATGCCAAGGGGAATCGGAATGAAGTGGCAGGAAAAACTTTTGTAGGCTATGAAGACCGTATTCTAGCGGATGGAGGTATCCAGCGAAACGTTACTTCCTTATGGTGGCGTACCTACCGTTATCTGAATCTGATCATCACCACAGCAGACGAACCGCTTGTGCTGGAAGACCTTTACGGAACCACTTCACGCTATCCTTTTCATCGGGAAACAACTTTCTCGGCCCCCGACCAGGATTCGCTGGAACGCATGCTGGACATTGGCTGGCGAACCGCCCGCCTCTGTGCCAACGAAACCTATATGGACTGTCCGTATTATGAGCAGCTCCAGTATTTTGGCGACACCCGGATTCAGGCTCTCATCACACTATACAATACCGGCGATACCCGGCTGGTAAAAAATGCTCTGGAACAAGGCCGACAGTCGATGGTAGCCGATGGTATTACCATGAGCCGATATCCATCTAATCTTCACCAGTTTATTTCCTCTTTTTCACTTCTGTGGATTGGCATGGGCTACGATTACTGGCTATACCGCGGCGATGAACCCTACTTAAAGACGCTCTTACCTGCACATCGAAACATTCTTTCCTGGTATGAACAGTGGCTCAAACCGGATTATAGTCTGGCCTATGTGCCTAACTGGTTTTTTGTTGACTGGGCCAGTAGCTTTGATTATGGTGAACCACCTCGCCAGAAAGAGGGTAATTCAGCCATGCAGGATATTCTCTATTTACTCACGCTGGACTGGGCCACTTCCATGGAAGAACAATTTGGGCAGCCTACCATTGCCAGCCATTACAAAAGCATTAGCGTGCCCCTTCGAAAGGCTATTGTCGCTCATTACTGGGATCAGACCAAAGGTCTTTTTGCTGATACCAAAGCCCATAATACTTATTCGCAACACGTTAATGCTTTAGCCGTTTTAGCTAATCTGACCAACCAAAAGCAGGCTGTAATGCAGCGGGTTTTAAATGATAAAAGTCTAACGCAAGCCACTATTTATTTCAAGTATTATGTTCACCAAGCCCTAAGTAAAGCCGGAATGGGTGACTTATTTCTGGATCAATTAAAAATCTGGAAAGAACAAATGGCCTTAGGATTAACCACCTGGGCCGAGCAACCAGAGCCCAGCCGTTCAGATTGCCACGCCTGGAGTGCCGGTCCAAACATTGAGTTTTTTCGGATCGTACTGGGTATAGACAGTGATGGCCCGGGTTTTCGAAAAGTAAAAATTGCTCCTGCATTGGGTAAGCTCAAAAAGGTTTCGGGCAGTATCCCACACCCTGCCGGTACGTTATCAGTAGCCTATGAGGTGAACGCAAAGGGTGGCCTAAAGGCCCATTTTATCATCCCAAAAGGAATACAAACCATTTTTGTCTGGAAAGGAAAAAGCTATTCCTTAACATCTGGAGAACAGCAACTAACGCTTTAATCTTACGCCTAGCACCAATTTGCTGAAACAGACTTTATATTTCGCAAACACGGTTTACCTACAAATAAAGGATGAAAAGTGGTTACGATATCAGACCACCCTTTGGGTTTAGTTCTAATCATTCCCCTAAAAACGCTGGCCTGATTACCCGTGATTGATGCTGTTCCCCCCATTAGCCTGACTCTGGGAAAAGTCATACCTTATACCTCAAAATCTGTTCTTCTTCCTGCGTATGTTTAATCGGACAGGAACGTAGCTATTTTCTTAACCGTCTTTACAAATCCAGATACCACCACACAAAACAGAAAAGCGGCTCCCAAGCCTGGGAGCCGCTTTTGTAATAATCAAACGAAGTTAATACTCTATTTTTTAGTAACCCGAACGGAAATACGACGGTTCTGGGCCCGGCCTTCTTCCGTATCGTTTGACGCTATCGGGTATTCCTGACCATAGCCTTCATCTTCCAGGCGGCTGGCAGCAATACCCATTTTTTCCAGAGTCAGGCGAACCGTTTTGGCACGCTCTTTGGATAGAGTCAGGTTGCTGGCAGCATTACCGGTATTGTCGGTGTATCCTCCGATTTTAAGATTCACTTCCGGATACGCCTTCATGATCTCATTAATATTTTTCACTTCCTGCATTGAAGTAGAATCAATCTCATTACTACCTGTACGGAAGTTCAAATCGCGGAAATTAAACCAGGTTTGTTTATCTACCGGGCGATTTTTATTTTCAATGAAGGCAATAAGACTATCTTCAATACTACCCGAAGCAAAGGATAATTCTACGCCCGTTGAAAGGGTCTTTTTGATCGACTCATCCACTTTTGTCAGTATACTATCTGCCGTGACAGTGGCTATGCTGGCGGCTTCAGTTGCTTTCTTTTCTCCGTTGCAGCTTTTAAAGAAGTAGATGGCCGCTGCAAGCAAAACGGCTGCTAATATCCAGGGAATCCAATTGATTTCCTTACGTTTTTCTTCGTGAATAACGTGGGTTTCCGCCTTAGCAGAAGCGTGTTTTGCATTGCCCAGAAAGTCGCCCAAACCTCCCAGATTCAGGAAGCTACCCAACCCTGCTGGTAAAGCTGCCAGAACACTGTCTTTCTGACTCATTAACAAACTGGCCAGCCCCGAAACGCCAATTCCCTCGGTAGAAACGTGTTTCCCTAATACTCCCAGTAAAATAGGAGCAGCCAGACTCAGTAAAGACGAGGTCGAAGAGGTATCCAGTCCGGTAGACTGTGACAAAGTATTGCGAATACCGGGTAGCTTGTTTCCAAAAAACGTATTCAGCAGCTCAGATCCTTTCGTTACGATCTGACTAACTCCGTTTTCGGTACTAACCAGGTCACTTAAGGATTCGGGCAGATCGATATCAACTGTTTTTAATATTTGGGAAAGGCTGGATACGCCTTCTGTAGTAGAAGCTTTTTCCATAACTCCCGCCAAAATCGTGGGGAAGGCTTCACCAAGAGCTGATGTAGTTTTGCTAGCTGATGTCCCCAGGTACTCACTAATTTTCCGTACAACAATGGGGCTGAGTTGGTCTTGGGCTAAACGAAGTAAATCCATAAGTAATGATGTGAAGGATGAAATAGAGAAAATTTGTCAATATCACGTGTTAAAAATCGCTGCCATATTAGTTATTATTTTTATATTATTATCATTATTCTTCGTTTTCTATTCATTTCCTTGAATAAACAAAAGAAAAAACACCTAATAGCGGTTAAAACGTGGCCTTTTTTGTTGTTTATTCTTTTCATTCGGACTACACAGGCCTGCCATTTCCTGCGATTACGTAGCTTCTACTCAAAAACAAAAACCGATCGTCTGGAACGACGGCCGGTTTTTGTAAAGAACAGCAATAGGTGTATTTTTTCGTTTGGAAACTTACTTGAAGTCACATTCCGGTTACCATTAGGGTTAGTAAGTGCCAATCGCCAAGGCAAGCAGCACCATTTTTTATTTGGTTCCGGAAACAGGAACAAACTGAGCCGATAAATTCGGCGTCTTCATGTCTTTATCGAGTGGATACATAGGCCTCTTGATGTGCTTATAAGGCAGACGGTATAAGTCCTGATCGACACCCCCTGGTGTTAAGGCCATGATCCAGTCTTTTTGCATATTGTAAAGTTCTGGTTCGAGATAGCCAATTTTCACGACTACAATATCCGCCTCCCGTGGTTTCAGCCCCAGACGAGTAAAGTCTTTTTCTTTGTGATAAGGCTTGCGTTTCTGGGTCACGATTACGTGCACACTACCTACCTTTATGACGGCTTCCACGCCGGCATCCTTATCTCCTTCCACGATGGATTCTACGGTTCCACTGAGTAAGACCGGTTTGGCGAAGCGTGAATCAACAATGGCTCCGGCGGTGCCTTCTATATGCCCACCAATACCCACGGCCTTTACTTTTTTAATAAAATCAGGGTCAGGAATCGAGGCATAAATCAGATTCGGGCCCTCTGGCTTTTGAAACTCAGGGCGTTTCAGAATTTCTGTAATCGTCCAGGTTACATCCCCGGCAGCTCCTGCCGTAGGATTATCGCCGGTATCACTGATGAAGAACGGTTTCTTTTGGCTTTTAATCGCTTTGTTCAATACCTCATCAAGCTTACCAACCGGAGCCACAAAGTCAAATTTTGAGCGAACGTTCCAGAAATCCGTTGCCAGTTTCTCGGCTGCTTTTCCTACCTTCTCCTTGTCGTCGCCTACTACCATAACCACCGCATGATTGCGGGGAGCATCTGCCCAGGCATAACTAATCCAGATTCCGGCATCCACGATACCCGGATTATGATCAGCAATGGGGGCTACTTCAGCATATAAACTCTTGCCGGGTTCTATACGCGTACTGGTTTGTTCGCCCGGCAAAAGAATGGGCACCGGCACCCAGGCTTTGTAAGCAGGTTTGCCTTTTCCACTTTTAATCCGTTCGAGCAAATGAACGACTGCCCGTTCTTTGGTTTGCATGGCATCTTCGTGGGGGGCCATTCGATAACAGGTCATCAAATCTGTATTCTGAGCCAGCCGCCAGGTAACACAGCCGTGTAAGTCCATTGATGTAGAAAGCAAGGTTTTATACCCCACCACCTTCCGAATGCGGGTAATTAAATCTCCTTCCGGGTCATCCAGCCCCTGAACGCTCATTGCTCCGTGAATATCCAGATACAGGCCATCGTAAGGAAGATTCTTTTTGAGCAAGTCCAGCATTTTCGTGACCAGCGATTCGTAAGCCTCTCGCGTGGCGGCTCCACCCGGCAACGATTTCCCAACCAATGTAGGGAACCATAGTGCCTGTTTACGAAGTTCGGATTCAGCCGTCATAAACGGATATGAGGTAAATACTTGATCCCCTGTTTTGGCATGAAATGCCTCTTCGTGGGAAACGGCAGGTGAAAATGTACTTGATTCAATCCCTAACCCGGCAATAGCTACGCGAGGAAGTGAGGTGGTCTGAGCAAAGCTCCAATGAACCAGCAAGGCGGCAAATCCTAAAAAAAAGTGTTTCATGCTCACAAGTTAATTCATTCAGAATAGTTGGCAAGGGTTCGTTTTTTATATGTTTTACGGATACCAGAAAAAAAGAGTCTATGCCATTTTTCAGTCACCACAAGAAGTAGTATCAGCTTATATATCCCTATCATCGTTAAAATAGTATTTCCACTTGTTTTCATAATTACTATACTGATTGGTATATTTTATGTACTTCTTTTCTCTATTGATTCTGAGTATACCATGATTTATGATACATTTAGAAGATAACTATCTCTTTTTTAGAACAATTCGTTCAGTGAGAGCTTCGATCATAGGGTCATAGATTTTCCTCAGAACGCATTATTAAGTAGCTTTCTCTAGAGGAGATGTACATCAAAAAAGAGGCCTAGCCATAATAATTCGACTAAGCCTCTTTTTTATTATTTACTGAAGGTTACGATCTTCCCGACTATTAAAGGTATCTCCCTGCTTTATATCACCGGTTTTCAGGCCCTTCCTAAACCAGTACATTCGTTGGGCGGAAGTTCCGTGGGTAAAGGCATCGGGCACTACCTGCCCTTGCGTTTCCTGCTGAATTTTATCATCACCAATGGCATTGGCGGCATTAATGGCTGACTCAATATCATTTTCATCAATGGCTATACTCTGCCCCTGAGCCCGGTTAGCCCATACTCCCGCAAAGAAATCGGCCTGTAATTCCAGTCGAACCGAAACTTTATTGTATTCACGTTCGCTCATTCGTTGCCGCATTTGCTCTACTTGATCAGTAATGCCCAGCAGCTTTTGAATATGGTGCCCAATTTCGTGAGCAACGACATAGGCCATTGCCAGATCACCGGGGGCCTGAAACTGCTGGGAAAGCTCATCATAAAAAGACAAATCAATATAGACCTTCTGGTCAGCCGGGCAATAAAATGGCCCCATGGCCTCCTGTGCTGTTCCACACCCCGATGACGTTACACCCCGGTACATAACCAGTGTAGGCTTCACATACTGCACGTTATTTTCCTGAAAAACCTTGGTCCATACATCTTCCGTGCTCGCTAATACCCGACGCGTAAATTTCGCTGCAGCATCGTCTGCCTGCGTATTCACAGGAGCCCCCTGCTGTGTAACCTGCCGGTCACTTTGGTTCAAGAGTGCTGTTGGATCACCCCCCAATAGCATTACAATCAGAGCAATCACTACGGTGCCAATGCCACCGCCCACAATCAAACCACCCGAGCCGCTGCCCCGCCGATCATCGACATTATCGCTTTCGCGTCCGCCAATCCAACGCATATGTAGTATCTGTTAAAGTTAAATGTGCTTTTTTAAATTTCGATGCTCAAGAATACTTATTATTTCTGGAACTTGGATTACCCCATCCAAACGAAACTTTATTTTATGTATTCTTACTTATTAAGAATTTCCCCGATTCACATCAAAAGAGCAAAGATTTCTTAATTAGTACATCGGTTGCGGAAAGTGTACCTTTGCGTTCTTTTCGGGAATGCCTTCCCACTTGTTCATGAAAACCGAAGCATACAAAACCTTACAATTAGCATTCCCTATCATTATTGGTGAGTTAGCACAGATGGCCCTGCACATCATCGACTCGGCAATGGTTGGAGCCATTGATTACAAACAATTAGCCGCTTCTGCTCTGGTTATTAATACTATGAATATTCCCTTCGTTCTGGGAATTGGAATGACCATTTCGGTTTCGCAAATGGTATCAATGGCTCATGGTCAACAGAACTCTGCTCAGGTATCACACTACCTCTTTAATGGATTCTGCCTGTGTACTTTTACTGCCATTCTGATTTCAGCAATTTTACTGTTGGGGAAAAACGTACTATATCATCTCGGGCAAGACTCTGAAGTTGTCAGGCTGGCAATGCCCTTCATGCAACTTATGGGAATTTCCATTATTCCCATGCTATTGTTCATGACTCTGAAACAGTTTACAGATGGCCTGGAGCTGACTCGTACAGCCATGTTGTTCTCCCTTGGTAGTATGCCCGTTAATATCTTTCTTAACTGGCTCCTCATTTATGGAAATTGGGGATTTCCACGCCTTGAACTCGTCGGAGCTGGCTGGGCGACACTCATTACCCGTACGCTCGGCTTTACGGCTTTACTCCTGGTGGTGCTTTATCACCCCTCTTTCAGAAAATATATTGATCTGCGTAGATCTGAATGGTATCTGAAGATGCAAACCTTGCGGGAGTTATTGCACATTGGTATTCCCAGTAGCCTGCAAATAGGCATGGAAGCTGGAGCCTTTGCCGTATCAGGCATTATCATTGGTACCCTCGGAGCCGTGGCTCAGGCAGCTCATCAGATTGCCTTGAGCTGTGCTTCTTTTACTTTTATGGTTTCAATGGGGCTGGCTCAGGCGGGTTCCATTCGGGTGAGTAATTCCTTCGGTCGGTCGGACTGGCCACTCATTTCTGCCATCGGAAAAAGTACAATTTTAACGGCTTTACTGTACGGTACTTTCTGTGCGATTTCGTTTAGCTTACTTCGGAATGTCTTGCCAGAATTATTTAATAAGAACAATCAGGTGGTTGAACTGGCCAGTCTGCTCTTGTTATTCGCTGCTGTATTCCAGATTTCGGATGCAACCCAGGCCATTGGAGCTGGTTTATTACGAGGTATTAAGGATGTCACCACCCCTACCGTATTAATTGGTATTGCTTATTGGATCGTAGGCTTACCCCTTGGCTACACCCTGGCTTTTCATTTTCGTATGGGAACTTCGGGTATGTGGCTTGGCTTAATCAGTGGCCTAACTTTTGCTTCCATCTTTCTGTTAACCCGTTTTTTAAAAATGGCAAAGCGGAATACAGTATTGACGGAATGACCTATACGGCGTCTCTTCGGTAAAGGATTCTGCTGTACTGAAAGGTTACAGCACGAAGAATAACAGGGGACTTTTCGAAGTTTGGGGCTAAGTAATGCTCTTTAGCTAAATCGAATCATTTGGCGGCCTCAACTACTGACACAGGCGAGCAAGCTGATTGCTTAGGCCCTGAAAAAGGATTTGCCTGGTCATTGGGTAAAAGACTTAACCAGTGTTGACTGGAGCCAGGGCATACATCATGATAAACCTTATCATGATTAAATTGAAAAGCCTTGAGTAGATGAGCCATATTCTGAGAAACATCTCCAAAATGTTCACGTTGGTGGTTAGCCAGTTGTGTCTCTGAAATATGTTCAACATCAAACTGCAATTCACGGTATACCTGCTGAAAAAATAAGCCTTGCAGTACCCTAAAACGAGTGCGTTCTACTCTTTCGAGTTGCATTAATAAAGCCTGGCCTGCTTTTTGAGTAGCGACTCCGTTGTTCTGGGCAAGGTTCTTTTTAATCTCCCAATAGCTTTCAAGCATTGAGGCAATTGCCTGAATTAATTCCGGTTGATGAAGTGCCAAATCCATACGCTCCCATTCTTGCCAAGATCGGGTAGAAACGGGTCTAAGGTAGGGCTGTCTTCTACTTTTCCTTGCATAATGATCCAATACTTCTTCCAATGTCTCAGTGCATGTACGGAGCCGTAAAAGCCAGATTACGTAAACTGGGAACCTTAAACGTAAACCGGTCTTCCGGGAGTAAGGTAATGTCGTACCGCCCCGCATCAGTATTAATGGCTTGAGCAAGCCCATTATTACGATGCATTAGGACTATATTTGGCAAAATACCCGGCCCCCAGCCTATCGGATTATGCTATTTTAAAGAACTTTGATCCTGATTAACATATATATAATATCAAAAATGCCAAAACACCATAACATCACTTTTTGTGGTAACTTTCCTGACAGAATGAACCATTTGGTCGTCAATATAATGAACTCGAAAAAACAACTCTTTCTGCTGCTGGCTGGAGCCTCTCTACCTTTTATTTCTTGTGGCAACACAGCCACACGTGTGCCTGAGGTAACCGACAGTACCTTTGCCCCCGTTGAAACCATTCCGCCTAATACCAATTATAAGCCTGCCTTTGCTGGCCAGACCCGGATTGCTGGCGTGAAAACAAAGACCCCGTATGAAAGTAAAATCTTAACCACCGAACTGAATCGTCCCTGGGGTATTACCAGCTTACCCGATGGCCGGTTATTGATTACGGAAAAGGAAGGAACCATGCGGATCGCCACAACTACTGGTGGCCTGAGTGCTCCGATCACGGGGATTCCCAAAGTCAACCCTACAGGTCAGGGCGGCTTACTCGGGGTACGGGTCGACCCGGATTTTGAAAAAACACGTCTGATTTTCTGGGTTTTTTCTCAGCCCCTTTCTGAAGGCAACCTAACCGCCGTGGCAAAAGGCAAGCTTTCTCTGGATGAAAAAAAGATGGAAGGAACTACTGTCATTTATCAGGCGACTCCCGCCTATAAAGGGAATTTGCATTATGGCGGGCGAATTCTTTTCGACAAAGATAAAAATCTGATTATTAGCACTGGTGAGCGTTCTGACCTGGTTACCCGCCCACAAGCTCAACAGCTTAATTCGGCCCTGGGGAAGGTCATCCGAATCACGCAGGATGGCAAACCTGTGGCTTCTAATCCATTTGCAAACCAGACAGGGGCCCGCCCTGAGTTGTATTCCTACGGACACCGCAATGTGCAGGGGCTGGCCATCCACCCCCAAACCGGAGAACTCTGGGAAACTGAATTTGGCCCTCGTGGTGGAGATGAACTTAACCGCATTCTACCCGGAAATAATTATGGCTGGCCCACCATTACGTATGGAATTGAATATTCTGGCAGTAAGGTAGGTGAAGGCATTCAGCAAAAAGAAGGATTAGAACAACCTGTTTATTACTGGGATCCGGTGGTTTCGCCAAGCGGCATTACCTTTTATAGCGGATCAGCCATTCCTGAATGGAAAAATAACTTATTCATTGGCGGATTAAGCAGTATGCACATTGCCCGCCTTGTCATTGAAAATAACAAAGTAATAGGCGAAGAGCGGCTCCTGAACCGGGAAGGCCAACGATTCCGGGATGTAACCGAGGGTAAAGACGGAGCCTTATACGCTATTACTGATGAGGGCAGGCTTTACCGAATTTCTAAAAAGTAACATATTAGGTCCCCAAAGAAGCCGCCCTGTTAGGCGGCTTCTTTGGGCCAGACTTTTTGTAATAAAGATTTGATTTTAATTGTTTTTATTTTTTATTTCGAAATAATAACGCTATAAAAACTAATGCCAAAATTAACCCGCGACGGCTTTAAGTATAATGCCAAAGTTTTCGAAAAAACCTGCCAATGGTGTGGAACACCATTTTTTGCTTCAAGGTCCACGGCCAAATTCTGTTCCTCAACTTGTCGAGCTTATTCCCATCAGGCTGAAACGATTGACGCAGCGGCTCCCTGGCAAGAAACTGAGCGAACGGTTGATGCTTTGTTGCACCAGATTGCCTTTTTGAAAACTCAGGTAGAAGTGTTGGTTCGGGAAAATCAGGAACTTCACCAGCAACTTGCCTCTATTCGGCCGCAAGCTAATCCGTAATGGCCTGGATCAGGTATTGAATTTTGCCTTTCAACGTTGTTTCTAACTGGATAAAATAACAGATTTACTTTCCTTTTTATCTGGATGAAGACCTCTGCCATAAGAGGCTTAGCTTTTGGTATGTTCTTGAAGATTAATATCCCCTTAGTCATTGCTGTGATGGCCCAGTTTGAGGGGACTTCGCTCTGATAGCAGGAACTGCCTTTCCGCACCTGATCCGTGGTATTAGCGAACACATCCCCTATCATACCTTGCTTATTACCGTTAGTACATTGGCTCTTCGATTAGGGAGTGCCTACATAGCCAGATGTTTTTTAATGTCTTTGGGGATTTGTATTCTAACCGTTCTGGTTTGCTCTTCATCTGGGGAATGGTCATAGCCAGCGATTCTCCGCAGTTTTCAACCCTTATTGTCAGTCAGGCTGCCCCCGAGTGGGAGTATTTAAGCATAGTACCCCGTTTCGTTTTTTATTGAAGGCTCTTTCTATTCAGCTTATGCCTGTTAATTAACACTTTTTGCTTCTCTGGCTGGTTGTTTTATGTTCTTTTCCTGCTCCCGCTTTAGGGGTATTAGCCATACAGCCGAAAGTAAAAAACAGTAAACTACTTTCTTTGGTATAGCTTGTTCAATAGCTAAAAACGACTGGTATGAAAACCGGGACTTTTAGACTAAGGTAGATAAATATAGGAACTTGACAGAAACTTATGGGCTCTCCATCTACAGCTCTGCATAATCTCTATGGGCACACGTTTTGGATTTGACATCAAATCAATTACTTATTCCTGAAGTGTATTATGAAATTTTATTCAAAGCTATTATTCTACACAGCTATACTCGGTCTTGCAGGTCTGTCTTCCTGTAAAAAAGATGAAGAAACGAGCTCATCTACGGTTCAATTTACGGAGCTTTCCAAAACGGCAACTGAAGCCGATGGGCAGGTTTCAGTAGCCCTTGATTTAGGAACGGCAACTACCTCCGATGTTGTTCTTCAATTTTCCGTTAGTGGAACAGCTGTTCTTAATGGGGATTATACGGTATCCGCCACTACCGATTCTACGCTAACCATTCCCAAAGGAACCACTTCCACTAACCTCGTCTTTACTATTATTGATGATAATGCAATTGAAAGCAGTAAAAGCTTGGTTGTAACGTTAAAAAGCGTTAGCTCAGCAGCAACATTAAGTAGCAATTCCCTTGATTTAACCAGTACTATTACCATTACCGACAATGACACGGCCCCTACAAGCGGGATGCAGGTAGACTTAACCTGGGATGCAGGCTCTAAGGTAGAAATGGATTTATATTTAATGACCGGCGTGGAATTTGACACTGACGGCAATATTACTGGCACTGATCAAACAAACTCCTTAGCCAGCGAAAACGAAACAGGATTTCAGTCCATTAGTTTGCCAACAACCGCCGTTGATGGGGATTATTATATTGTAATTGTCTACTACAGTGGTAGTCGGGCTGTCACTTTTTCAGCCAATGTTAATGGGGGCGGGTATACGGATGAAAGCCTCAGCGGTTCATTTAGCAGCTCAGAAGTCGGCTATTACACCTATGCCACTCAACCACTTGTCAAATCAGGATCAACATATACCTGGAGTGCCCAGAGCCAAAGTGTTCTTTCAAAGAAAGTTGGGAATAAAACCGTTCAGATTCTGAAAGTAAGTAAAGCCGCCAAGACTCTATAACTTGATTATACCGCCATTATTTTCCAGTGAAAAATGAAGTTTAGAAAAGACTCCCTCTTAGGGGGTTCTTTTTTTTTATATGGTTTTCTCTGTTAGATCTACCTCGCCTCTTTACTGTATCATCTTGAAAATCAATCATAAAGCAGGTGGTATGATCCTTTCAGATTATTTAAACAATAGGATTTTTCCCTGAATCAAAAAACATTGTATTTTTTAAACAACTTGCTGTACTTTATTGCCATGTATTGTATTTTTCAAATATTATCATATCATCCTCAAATGAATTTTCATAATTCATCAAAAACATAATTGACTCATATTCAGATAATATATACATTTGCATCATCAAATCAACAGCAAATTTTTGTTTAATAGTTGATTTATTGTTTTGCATTTTTCCCATTCAGAAAACACATATTAATCATGAAAAAGATTCTTTCAGTTCTGGCCATTTCTCTTATTACATTTAGTACTTTTTCAGCTTCAGCCACTTCAGAACCTGTTAAAAGCAATACCTTAAACGCTCAAGTAGCTCAGGATGTCAATCTGCGTTTTCAACTAACGTTTCAAAACCCAGACAAACAAAAACTAACGGTTGTCATTAAGGACAAAGAAAACCTGGCTTTGTTTACCGAAACGACTACAAACGCCAACTACCTGCGTTTATTTGACCTGTCTACTTTGGCTGATGGTAAATATACACTGGAAGTAACGGGTGGTGCTGAGCATTTCAGTAAAACGTTTGAATTAGCTACTCAGACTAGCCGGATGGTATTAGCTCGCAACTAATCGGCAATGCACACAGGGCAAGTTGCACGAAACTAGTGAGAATCTATGCGATCTCCTGAAAAAGAAATCCTTTGAAAATAACCACTTGCAACACCTAACGTAAAACACAAAAAGCCAGGATTCTATTAGAATTCTGGCTTTTGCATAAAGGAAATGGGAGCTTCTAGAAGCTCCCATTTCTATTTCCGGGTAGTTAAAATAACAGTACCTTCCGGCGTTAAGGCATCTACGTAATCCTCAGCAGTAATAAACACTAATTTAGGTTTTTCAACGGACGTAGCCTTTAAATTTCCTTTTAGCATTTTCCCGGATGGCAACAACTGACCTAACTTCTGAAGGCCTTTTTCATCTGATTCCATCCATACCAAATAGGTGTTTTTAGAAGGAGTCAGGTTTTTAGGAGGGGCCAAATTTCGGACATTGACATCCATGATGTAGTTTTTGTTTTTATCCGTTTTAAACGTAACGGTTCCACTCGCAGAGGGAACAGTAACGGAGGTACCAAAAGTCATTTTTGAGCTACACGACGTCATGACGTGCAGTACGACCATAAAGGTGGCAAAATACAGGGTCTGTTTCATTCGTTTACCTACTTCAGTAGGGTTGATCTACGTGTTAATTTCTAAAAAAAATGAACCAGACCTGCCTATTTTTTTCAATTAATGAATACTTTTTCAATTAATGAACGGTCTCAATAGATAAAAATATTCTTCTTCGTTAAAAAAGTTATTGAAGATCTATGGGTTCGAAGGACTTCCCCTACTTATCTAATGCCTGTTGGAATAAAAGAATACTTTATCGGCACGTATTACTTAAAACGACCGCCTAAAAGGAATTACTATGCCGATTGTTATTGGATTGCGATTTGTAGATGGATACATTAAGAAGCTAAGATTGTGTAACCATGCCTATCCCCTACTCTACCAGTGTGTATGCATTTTAAAAGTAAGCTTGCCGAAATTTGTGACCAAACCAGATACCCCTAACCCTCTCGAATCTAAATAATTACCTTACTCAAACGAATAATATGATGCATTTTTTTGTATAAAAATTTGACATTACCATTTTGGTTATTACATTTGTACTGGATACCACACCGTTCAGGTGTTAGGTTAGGTGGAATAACAACAAAACCGCTTTCTAGTTGGAAGGCGGTTTTTTTTATTAGTACTCTCATTATAAAGTCATAGATGAAACAAAAAATCGTTCGCTTATCAAACGAACGATTTTTAATTACCCTTAACAAAACTTTCTTTATTCTAAGACACAAAAAGAACCAAAAAATAAGAGCAAATTCGTTGATGCTCCTCCACTCAACGATGAATTCCGTTAAAAAAGCGACCATTCCTGCCATAGCTTCCTTTTAAAATAGGTGCTTTATTTCAGATTTTATCTTTATTCGCTTCTTTTCTTCCGATAAGCAGTAAAATTAGCAAAATGCTGCTCATCATGATACTTAAAAAACCTAATCCGATTAAACGGTATCATTAACATCACATAAGGCGACTACCCGCGTATGGATATGGCTCGCCTTCCGGGAGCATACTTACATAATCGCTTCAGCTAACGGATCCTTTGGAGGAATATAAGTTTATACTGAGGTGCCATTGAAAAGGCTATGTAAGCCCTTATTTCGCTTTTTTGTAAAGCGTCATCGGTTATTCCGTTTAAAAGGGAAACAAGTATTAATTGGACTCTGAATTTCTTCGCCGTAACTTGCCGTTTTTTACTTGTTTCGTTTACCGCCCTTAAAGGCTTCCTCCATGTACGACATTTGTACCATTGGACACATTACCCTGGATAAAGTAGTGACTGATCAGGCGGTCAGGTATATGCCCGGGGGTACGTCCTTTTATTTTTCTAAAGCACTTCGTCAATTTGATATTGCCTATGCACTCGTTACGGCCGTAGCCGAAACAGAGCAATACATTGTTACAGATATCAGAGAACAGGACCAGCAAAAGGTATTTGCACTTCCTAGCCGCCATACGGTTTACTTCGAGAATATTTACATGAGCAATCAAGATCATCGGGATCAGAATGTTCATTACACAGCCGACCCTTTCACAGTGGAGTTAATGCCTGCTATCCAGGCAAAAATCTTCCATTTAGGGCCATTATTAGCTGACGATTTTTCGAATGATCTGGTTTTATCGCTGTCTAAACACGGTAGATTATCTCTGGACATTCAGGGGTATTTACGTTATGTACACAATAAAAAAGTACATTATCGTGATTGGGTGGATAAAAAAAGCCTGCTCCCCCATATTTCAATTCTAAAGGCTAATGAATTAGAAATGGAAGTCATTACAGGTCAGGCAGATGTGAAGCAAGGAGCACGTTATCTGGCAGATTGGGGGGTTGAAGAAGTAATCATTACATTAGGGAGTAAAGGCTCATTGGTTTACACTGGCGGAGATTTTCATCTGATTCCGGCCTTTGAACCTGTGGCGGTTGTTGATGCAACTGGCTGTGGCGATACATACATGGCTGGTTACTTGTTTCAACGCGTTCAGGGAGCCTCTATTCAGCAAGCAGGAGAGTTTGGAGCGGCCATGGCAACGCTTAAGCTGGAGCACGCTGGTCCTTATACCGCAGGACCAACCGGCGTAAGTCAAGTACTTTCTCAGGAAACAGTTCGTTCGAAAATATATCCAGAATAGTAATATTGAACACAACTTTCTCTTAATGAATGTATTGCATTAATATAACTGCCAAAAACCTAGGAGTTCATCCCTAGCCCTCTTAAATTTAAAGGTATTGTAAACATTTATTTTTTAAAACCCCATCTGGAGGCCAGATGGGGTTTGTTGTTTATCAAAACACTCCTAAAAGTCAAAACGTTCGCTAATGTCGGAGTTCGTGCTTTATACTAAATTACCAGGTATTATAAAGACTGACGCAAGGCATTATTAATCTATATCAATCATATTAGCATTTAATCAATTGCTATTATATCTAAAACTGAAGTTCTTTTTCCAGCTGATTTACTTTAGGCAAAAACTGTCGTTCAATCACAGCAAGTTCTTCCTCACAATAAGGTCTGGCAAGTTCCCATACGGCAGTTGAAAATAGCATCCGTTGCTTGTAATTCTGTTCTTCTGTTAGTTTGGGATCAAACGAAAAGGGAACATCTTTCTTAACTTGCTCGAAGAGTTCTTTGCGTAAACCAGCTCGAATGGAAAGAAAGTCTTTAATTACCTCATATTGCCTCTCATACCACTGGTTTTTGAGTTGATCTAATTCCTGCTCTTTATATTTCCGTTCCTTTTCTTTTCTATCCACTATTTTTTCTTGAGCCTGCAAAGAAACGGGTGTGAAAAGTGGCGGAGATGAAATGAGAGTGTTTAAATAGCCCCCCATATTCTGAATGGACGAATTTTTTTTCTTCGATTGCTTAATGGCAAGCTGTATACATGATTTAATGTGTTCAATGGATGCTTTCTCAAGCCATTGCCGTACAGTTTGTTCGCTAACGTATGTTTTTACCAGGGAATAAATTTCATCGAAGGGATCTGTTATCTCAATCGTTTGCGGTTCTGTCTTCCGTTCTAATTTTGGTAATTTCAAAAGAGAACTGGTTCGGGTAATATCATTTTTAGAAATGTTGTAGAAGCGAATAGCTACTACGGCATTCGCCTTTAGATTTTTGGAAACCTCATAAGGATAGTTTTTCGCCTGTACGCCTTCGTAATCAAAGCGTATGTCTGTGTATTTGGCTAAATCTTCTTTTGCTTTTTCCAGGATACGGTCTCTGAAATGTCCATACAGCTTATATTCAGCATCTAAACCCAGCATTGCCTTTAGCTCCTGAAGCTCTATAGTGCGTTCTCCCAGTTTTTCATACTGCTTCAAAAGCTCATACATGCGAACGGTATAAGGACTTGACAAGTCAAGAATATTGGCCATTTCATAGACCAGGTAACGTTCTTTTAACTCGATTAGAAAAGGCTTAAGGTCTGGGTGAAAAGAAACCTTTAGGTAAACACCGTCATCAAGTCTCTTCGACTGCACAATTTTGTTATGCACGTCGTCTGGTGTTTTGATCCCACCAATAATGGGAGTTTCAAGCGTTTCGTAAATACCTTCCGTTTTCACTTTTAGTTTAATGATCTTACTCATCAGACCCCGAGCTCCTTCTTTAAGATCATCATAGGTTCTTCCATCTCGCCTTAAACCAAAGTCCTTAATGATTTCCCTGAAAAAGATTTTGTATTCTTTGAAATCTTTATCATTCCAGTCAATCATAGAGACCATTTTGGCAAAAACCCGAGTCTCCCAAATTGTGAATTTATAATGTGCTTCTACCAGGGCATTTGACTTTCGGATTAGAATGACCGTATTGTTCTTTTTTTTCTTTCGAATGTTTGACCCAGGATTCGTTTCTTTTGCCATTGTTTTAGCTTGCTAGCGTCGTTCCAATTAGGAGTATTATCGGTGCTACGTCCATCTATCACAAAAAACACGTAGGCAAGATAAGAACTAGACGTGAAATTTGTGATAGAATGACGTGAAATTTGTGATATTAATGAGTGTATTTTGTGATACCTTCGAGTGTAATATGTGATAGTTATGCGTGGTATTTGTGATGGTTTAACGGATTTTTGAAGAGTAACTAATTGGTAATTAGATAGTTATACAGCTATTTTTATGAGGAAATATAATAAAATCAAAAAAATAAGAAATAATTCAACACATGCTGATGTTAGGGAAAAACATAAATTTCTTAGTAAAAAAAACGCATTAATCGGATTAAGATCCTAGTAAAAGTTAACATAGTGGCTTTGAATGTTGTTAAATTTAAATCTCTGCCTGCGTGCATTTTGTGATAGTTTTGTTTTTATCAGGTATAGAATACTGGTTCCTAGGCTTTTATTATGTGAAGAATATATAACCCTTGGAATTGAAAACGTTTTTTAGAAGTATCACAATTTGTATAGTCTGAAAGCAGACAAGGATTTGCTTCCTTTACTACAGTCCAAGTCTAAAGCTGATTTGGGTATTAGGACTAAAACTATCACAATTTGTATTTTGTAATACACTGTAAATCAGCAATATGTTTATTGTATTTCTTTATTGCTGTTCTATCCCAATATTAATCTATCACAGTTTTTTTTAATAATATCCTGATAATCAGTATTATGGTAAATTGCAAAAAGTCTTACCAATAAGGCAGCGTTAAAAAAACGTAGATCTATCACAATTTGTTTTATTAACTGATTGATAACCAGTTGATTATATTGTTTAATAGATTGATAAAATGCTTTCCAGACTTGACTATTTAATCTATCACAATTTGTAAAGAGGATATGTGATAGTTTGACTCTTAACGAACTAGACGTAATGAGTTAGCCTATCAAAACTATCACATATTCCACGTATGTTTTTGGCATTGTATTGGACAATCCTATCACTGTTTGTTTTTATAGATAATTAATTATCAGAGTATTACGTAAGTGTGATATTCATCAAATATGCTTTAGTATATACACACTACTTAAAAGATGATATAGAACAGAAAGAAATCATATCGGATTATTAAAAGTAGACAATAAGAGTACTTTTAATAAAGTTTGGCTGATAACCTATTATATATCAAAATTTTGAGGTGGTTTTGGTAAAAGTAGTCTTACAATGCAGGTAATAAAAAGAATATTGTAAGTGCATACGAAAGCGAGAATGCAAAGTCATTTGATACGTGTTATCTGTGATAGTTATGAATGATACATTTTAGTTAAAAATAAAAATTTGATAAAATTCGAGATAAAAACGTCTATATATTAAGACATTTTTATGTTATTTGTCTTAATATTATTCCTATAACTATGTTAACACACGAAGAAACCATTCTGTTTTTCCGCCGTAAATCTGCACTTTCTGTTTCGGCCATCGAAAAACAGGCTGGTTTACCTACGGGAACGCTTTCCAAAGCATTATCGGGTGATCGTACGCTTAATGATAAACACTTGGCTACACTATACCCAGTTCTAATGGAATATGGTTATGCTGAAATGATGGATCGTAAAGCTCGTATTATTTCGGTTGTAAATCATAAAGGTGGTGTGGGCAAAACTACAACAACACTTAATTTAGGAAGAGCATTGTCTTTGGCAGGATATCGGGTTTTATTAATTGATATGGATTCACAAGGCAATTTAACTCAATCGTTAGGAGTTGAAGAGTTAGATAAACAAGTGGTACATGCTTTATTAAAAAATGAACCGTTGCCCATTCTGAACATTGCTCCAAATTTTGATTTAGCACCTAGTGATTTAGAATTAGCTTATGCAGACCTGGAGCTTGTGCAGGCAGTAGGCGGAGTTAACCAATTAAAAAATGCATTAGCTCCGATCCGTGGGAATTATGACTACATTTTTATAGACTGCCCTCCTGCCCTTAACATATTTACGAATTCTTCTCTGGTGGCTTCTAATACTTGCCTGATTACTTTACAACCAGAGGCTTCTTCCATGAAAGGAGTTAACAATTTATTTGATCGTATTGCTCAGGTTCGTGATCGAATAAATTATGAATTAAAGATTGAAGGTATTTTATTGACGATGGTTGATAAACGGTTAAATGTTCACCGTGACATGATTCATTACATTCATCAATCATTATCTAATTTTAAAATTTTTGAAACCGAAATTCGTAGTAACGTTGCTTTAAAAGAATCTCAAGTAGCTCAAATGGACATATTTGCCTACCAGAAAGACAGCAATGGAGCAACCGATTATCAAAAATTGGCAAACGAGTTTACGCAAACTAAGTTTAAGGTATGAAGAAGTATCAGATTGGTTTTACAGATAAAAATATTATAAAAGATCAAAGTTTACTTCGTCATGAAGATATTAAACTGCAGATTAAGATTCTGCCAGAGCTGCAAGCCTTTATCCCTCCACTCCTTGGGGATGAATATGCTCAACTGGAAGAGAATATATTAAAGGAAGGATGTAGGGAAGCCTTATTGATTTGGGAAACTACGGCCGGAGTTGCTTTGGGCAATGCTTCACCGGATTCTATGTTTGTATTAGTAGATGGGCACAATCGTTATTCGGTTTGTCAAAAACATGCATTGGACTTTAAAATTCATTTAGTCCAATTTCCTACGATAGAAGCGGTTCGATTTTTCATGATTGACAACCAGTTAGGTCGCCGTAACTTGACGCCCGAACAAACATCTTATTTGCGTGGGTTGAGATATCGAACGGAAAAGCAGGGAAAAGGGAAATATGACCGGACTTTGTATAAAGGACAAAATGTCCCTTATGGTCATGAAGAGGAAAGTGAAGAGCAGAAAGGACAAAATGTCCCTTATGAATCCGGTAATACCTCGGAAAGGCTGGCCGAACGATTCAATGTTAGCGAAAAGACTATAAAAAGGGATGCGGATTTTTCAGAAGGTTTGGATAAATTAACTCCAGATTTTCGCAATCAGATTTTAAGTGGTCAAATAAAGATTAATAAAGCATTAATTTCACAACTTGCTGATATAGAGACAGAACCCTTATCTACTTTACCAGAGGTTATCAAAATTTTGAAAAAAGCAGATAATTCGGAAAATAAGCCGTCTGCAGAAGTAGTAAAAAAGCAGTTATCTGATAAACTAAATCAACTCATCCAACTTGAAAATCCATCAGGATATTTATTAGATTCAATTATACGTTTAGTTAAGCAGTTAAAAAGCCTAAAAGAATAAAAGGACAATATATTTCCATACAAAGGTCGGTAGTTTTAGCTACCGACCTTTGTGTTTAGAGGTGAAACATACCAATAGTCGAGATCTGATTTTATTAAAAACATGATCCGATCAGAAAGGATATTCTAATTATCCCAATAGAACGTACTAGCTCATATCCTGATGAACAAGGGAGGATAATCACGGGATAATCGAGGGGTATTAATGGGTCATTCTTATAAACGTAATATCAAGACTATACCTCTTTCCCTTCAACGGACCTATTTATTAGCTGATATTAAGTAAGTTATGAATATGTTGCATCAAAGTAATTTGTATCTGACTGGCAAATTTTGATTAGAAAAAACCCATTAAGATAACGTCTGAGATTTCGCTGGATGACAAAGAGTACGTTTTGATTTTATACATCAAAATCTCAGGTGACCCATTATGCCATAAATTTCTTCCTTTTACACAGCATTTTATCAATAACTTCTTTTTGCTTTTCTCAAGTGCATTTATATAAAAGATAAGAGTGTAGTATGATACAGAAGTAGTGTTTATGCAGCAAAAGTTCCTTATTTTCAGTATTTAAAATAGATAAACATGATGCCCGTTTTTAAAGCTAGTAAACTTTTTATGTTATTCTACGCATTTATGTTATTCCCATGTTCTTTCAGGCACCCGCGAATGTGCCTTTGCACTATAAAATGACAGGGTATATCCAATTGCCTCAGTCTGGCAGATGATTTTTATTAGAATGGGTAGATTAGTGGCCTGGCAGAATGGTGATGTGACGGAATTCAGTGAACCAGTAGAAGAAATATTGGTATTCTATACGATGACTGATTTATCTTTGATTGATATTCAATTCAAATAGCTCTGTCTGTAAAAAATTCTTACGTATGAATAATTTATTTATCCTGGTGTACAGTAGTTGGTTTTTGTCTGAATTACTACTTAATCGTCTGATGCACTCAAAAGCTGATGATAGGCAGAATACAGATCAGGGGTCACTCTCCCTCATTTGGATTACTATCATGATCAGTATATCAATCGCCGTTGTTGTTTCAAACCTGTATTATTGGCCAATTCGCAAAGGTATATTGATTCAATATGTAGGGTTAATCGTGATTATAGCCGGAATGGTGTTACGTCTAACCGTGATTGCCTCACTAGGCTCTTTTTTTACGGTAGATGTAACCATTCGGGAAAACCATACACTAAAAAAAGACGGCTTCTATCGATACCTTCGCCATCCGTCGTACTTTGCTTCTCTGCTGTCGTTCGTGGGATTTGGGCTTTCATTGAATAACTGGATCTCTTTTTTAATTGTTGTTGTAGCCATAGTAGGGGCTTTCAGGTACCGGATTAAAGTAGAAGAGCAGGCTCTGATTAATCAGTTTGGTCAGGACTACCTGGACTATAAGAAATCCACAAAAGGGCTTATTCCTTTCCTGTTTTAATGCATTAATCCGACGCAAGGCACGCGTATTTTACTTCTGAGCCAGAAATACGTTTGGTCAGTCTGTACGTGTGTAACGTATATCCACTTAAAGCGTAGATGAAGACGGGTAGAAAAAATAATTCCGTTTGAAGGCCTCTATAAAAAAGGGAATCAGCGATACCCCAATTTCTCCTTCATAACGTGGACGACTCCTTCATAATATAGCCTAGCCCAATGCGAGTATGAATGAGTTTAGTACCGAAAACCTTATCTACCTTATTGCGTAATGAATTAATATACACGTTCAAAACATTAGAATGTAGTTCTGAAGTTTCTCCCCAAACGAATTGAATAATCTCATGTGGACTGAGAACAGCTCCCTGATTTCGCAGAAAATATTCCAGTAGGAAAAATTCTCTGGGAGTAAGATGTAAAAACTGACCTGCCCGCGTAACCGTTTTGCTATGCAGATCCATAACCAAATCTGCGATCTTGAGTTGTTCAGATACGCTAATGATTGGTTCGAGCAACTGATAATTACGTCTGAGACCACCCCGAATCCGGGCTAATAGTTCCTTAAATTCAAAGGGTTTTACGAGATAATCATCAGTACCAGACTGAAAGCCCGTTAACTTATCCTCAAGTGAATATGAAGATGTCAGAATAATAATAAGCAGCCTGTTGTTTTGGGCTCTAAATTCCTGGCAAAGTTGATATCCATTGCCATCGGGCAGATTCACGTCGAGTAGAACTAACTTAAAATCACCAGTTTCCATTTCTTTTCGGGCTGCTGCTCCAGTAGATACAATGGAAGAATCAAAGCCATATTTTTTTAGGTTCCGCTTTAATATTGAAGCGAATTTTTTTTCATCATCTATTATCAGGGCATTCATAATAAAGAGGATTTGCACTGACAATTATACGGGATCAAGTTCTGAACTTATTACGTCCCGTTGTAAAGTTAAAACTACTTTAATGCCAGTTTTATGTTTTTTTAATGTACGTTAAAAAAGGTTTATGTTTTTTGATTCTTTTAAGTAGGGAATCTTTACCCATAAATAAGAAAGTAATTGATAATCAGAAGTATACTGGAGCTATTAGCGGTGCTTAAAAACTGATTTATGGGACGATTAAAGTAGAAAGAGGGGAGTTTTGTCATCCTTATTACCCGTAATTAAAGGGTATTGGCTGGTATAAAGAAACGGAAGTGGTTTAAAACAAACTCTTACCTATATATAGGCTCGTAAAAGATAGGCCCGACTTCCTTTTCTAATGTAGCGTCTGTCCCTAAGGTACAGGTTAAAACACCATGTGGGCTAAGTGAGGCCATGAATTCAGAGGTTCTTCAAAAAGGCTTCAATCCAATTGTTTTGAGATCAGGGTGGAGGGTTAGTTGAGAAAATTAATAAATTCTTTTACGAAGGCTTTTATCCCTTAAAAAGCCAGCAGAAGCCTTACTAACGAGCTTGAACACTTTCAAAACGATGGTTCCTTTGAGAACGCAACTAGTTTCTAATACATCGCCTGCAACGTTTGAAACCCAGCTTACGTACTGACTAGAGCAATACCAATGGTCGTGACCTTATCAGACCATTCATAACTAGCTCTATATTCATGAATTCAAGTATTTTAAAAGCATTACGGAATAATAGTATTCTTGTGCTTGCCCTTTCTACATTATTAGCCTGCTCAAAAGATTCAGAAGATGCTACTTCCTCTTCAGGGTCTTCATCTGCAGTAACCATTGACAGCACGACCACTACTTCTGCCAGCCCTGAAGGTAATACCGATACGGCATCAGATGAAGACGACCTGATTGCTAATTCAACGTTTTCTTCTCAGGTACTCATTACTTTCGGGAGCAGTGTTAGCATTACAAACCCATTGTCGGCCAGTGGTGTTACGGTAACCGAAAGTAATGGAGATGTGGAGATTAATTCTTCGGTTGCAGAAGTTGAATATGTGCTTTCGGGTACAACAACCAGCGGTTCCGTAAAAATATATAGCGATAAGAAATTTAAACTGACCCTAAATGGCGTAGACATTACAAATACTGATGGGCCCGCCATTAACATACAGTCGAGTAAACGGGCCTTTGTAGTGATCAATGATAATACAATAAATACACTTACAGACGGAAGTAGCTACACTGCCTCAACCACTGATGAAGATATGAAGGGAACGCTCTTTAGCGAAGGGCAACTTATTTTTAGTGGTGATGGGAGCTTATCCATTAAGGGAAATTATAAACATGCTATTTGCAGTGACGACTACGTACGAATCATCAGCGGGGCCATTACCGTTTCAGGAGCAACTTCGGATGGAATTCATACCAATGAGGCCTTCATTGCTGATGGTGGAACCGTAACCATTACCGCATCTAACGATGGTATTCAATGTGAAGAGGGGTATATCGTGATGAACGCTGGAACCTATACGATTAATTCAGTAGATAAAGGAATATCGGCTTCGTATGATACAGACACAAGCATTGATCCTTACCTGACTATCAATGGCGGCACGATCAGTGTAAATTCTTCAGCAGGAGAGGGTATTGAAAGTAAAAGCACGCTTACTGTTAATGATGGGGCCATTACAGTTAAAACGTATGATGACGGACTGAATGCCAGTACCGCTATTTATATCAATGGTGGTAAAATTTATTCCTACAGTAGTAATAATGATGGGATTGATTCTAATGGTATCCTGACCGTAACCGGAGGCATTAGCGTTTCTGTAGGAGCAGGCTCACCGGAAGAAGGTTTTGACTGTGACCAAAATACGTTCAAAATAACGGGGGGTATTCTTGTTGGTATGGGTGGAGCAACCAGTACACCAACCTCAAGTGTAACCACACAAACTGCTGTTATTCTGGGAAGCGGAACGGCCAGTCAGCTTTTTCATATCGAAACAACTGACGGAACGGAAGCTCTTACTCTTCTGATACCCCGTTCATATACCACTATGTTATTCTCCAGTCCAAAACTAAGTACCGGAAAAACATATAGTATTTATACCGGTGGCAGTGTTTCGAATACTACTGAGTGGAATGGTTTGTATCTGACAGGAACGTATACTCCCGGTACACAATCTTCTACCTTCACAACAAGTAGTATCGTTACGAATGTGAGTGGAAAATAATATACTCAGACCCGTGTCTATTTTATAAAAAGGCTCCGGATGTGCACATCCGGAGCCTTTTTATATCCTGATATCTGGAAGACGGACAGGATGACTATGAACAATAGCAGAAGTGTTTAAGGCTGAATATTGGTAATCATTCCGGTTTGATAATTGAACGAATAGGTACCAGGGTTGAAATTGTCAAAAGCATACCACCCATTGTAACTGCCGCTCCAATTCATATTGAAGTATAAATATGACCATTGTAATGATTTTAACAAAATTCTCAGGTCATTATTTATACCGGTTTGTCGATTACTTAATGATCTGATAACCAGCCATCGGCATATTCATATCTTCATAAAACAATCATTTTCTGCTGATATGCTGAAAGCATTGGGTCATTTGAGGGTAAGTCGGTAATCAGGTATTTAAGCTCGTGTAATGGACAAACTTTCATTTTTTGTCTGGAGTTTAACTTCTCAGCAATACTGAGCATGGCCGTTTCGTGAGCCGATTTGATCATCGCTTTTTTCACCTGGACAATTTCCCAATCAGAATCAGTTACGCCATCTTCTACCGAAATACTATTGGTTCCCAGAAAACATAAATCTACTGACAAGTCAGCCAATTGTGCAATTGTTTGGGCACCGGTCATGGTTTGAGTTGAAGACGATAACTTTCCGGCAATAACATGTACATCAATGGTTGGGTTTTCGGCTAATTCAAGAGCCACTACCGGGCTGATCGTAAAGAAGGTACAGTGAAGTTTTTCAGGAATCATCCGGGCGAGTTCAACCATTGTAGTACCGCCACCCATGAGGATGATCATCTCATCTTTGATCAGATCAAGAGCCTTCCGGGCAATCTCTTTTTTCGCTTCTCTGCGGTAGATCTCCCTGTCAAAAGTCTGATAATGGAACGCTTTGGAAATAGCCCCGCCGTGCACTTTGATGATCTGACCATTATCAACTAGCTCACTTAAATCCCGGCGAATGGTGTCTTCAGAAACGCCCAGCCGAACACTCAGGTCAGAAGATAAAACCTTATTATGAATGTTTATCTGGGTAAGAATAAATTGTAGTCGTTCTTCTTTTAACATGAATAATTTGATATTATCGGTTGAGGAGGCATTATACAATGATTAAAATTGATTAACTTACTTTTTTGGCAACAATACTGATTTGGTTTCTTGGGCCGAAGCTACTTTTTCAAACTGTAAAAGTGAGAACAAGATGCGTTTTATTGCGTATTTTATTTTAAAGTCGCAAAAATATTTGGTGCATGAATTCTAAAAACATATTTTTACACTTAGTAACCTGTCTTCATCTGAAACAAATCTGCGTATTTATCTGTGTTTATGAATCCGTCCGTTAAAAAACTCTATCAAATTGCCGAAAAACCAGCTCGCACCATTATTGGGTTGATGTCAGGTACTTCGTTTGATGGATTGGATATTGCTCTTTGCGAATTCAAAAGCACCGGATTGGAAACTTCCGTAACAGTAAAGCATTTTGCAACGAAAGAATATGAGGCTTCTTTTAAAGAAGAGATCAAGTCCGTTTTTGCAAAGAAATTAGTTGAGCTTGAGAAAGTTACCTTACTAAATGCATATATTGGTAAGTACTATGCCGAGTTGATCCTTACAAGCCTGTCGGAATGGGGAATTTCTCCAACGGATATCGATCTGATTGCCAGCCATGGGCAAACGATCTACCATGCACCTATGCACCATCGCCCGGCTGACCAATATGGAAATGCAACCTTGCAAATAGGAGATGCCGACCATCTGGCAGTAAAAAGCGGTATTATAACCCTGAGTGATTTTCGGCAAAAGCATATTGCTGCCGGAGGGGAGGGGGCTCCGCTGGCTGTATATGGTGATTACCTGATTTTTTCTGATCCCGAGGAAAGCCGGATTATGCTTAATGTAGGGGGTATTGCCAACTTTACTTACCTTCCTGCTGGCAAGCCTTCTGAGTATTTCTCTACGGATGTAGGGCCTGGTAATACCTTAAGGGATCAATTCGTTCAGTCCAGATTTCCAGGGAAGTATTACGACAA